>JAADIZ010000129.1 GCA_013151055.1 Campylobacterota bacterium | reverse complement strand
GTAAGTTAGTAAAATAATCCAAATTTATATGAATTTCTCTTGACAAAAAGGATATTTTTCTCTATAATTTCAACCTCAATACAAAGATGAATATTTAAATGACCCGTTAGCTCAGTTGGTAGAGCATCTCCCTTTTAAGGAGGGTGCCGTTGGTTCGAATCCAACACGGGTCACCATTGTTTGTGCGACCCCATCGTCTAGTGGTCCAGGACCCCGCCCTTTCACGGCGGTAACAGGGGTTCAAATCCCCTTGGGGTCGCCATTTATTTGAGAAAATATCCTGGACAAAAATTTTTATATCGGTCGTTTAGCTCAGTTGGTAGAGCGCCACCCTTACAAGGTGGATGTCAGAAGTTCGAGTCTTCTAACGACCACCAGTGACATTGGTGCTTTAGAGCATCATATAGGTGCGGCGGTAGTTTAGTTGGTTAGAATATCGGCCTGTCACGCCGAGGGTCGCGAGTTCGAGTCTCGTCCGCCGCGCCATCTTTTTTGATTAAATTCTTCTTGATCTTTCTCTTAAACCTTCATTTTCATAAATATCAATTTCTCTTGTATAATCAGGATTAGCTTGTTTTACCACCTTATCCATATATGCTATCATTTTTGCATCACAGTGCCTATGACTAGCAATCAGCAATACAAAATTTAGATAGATTTTTGCCTCTTTTGGAACGCGATATTTTATTTTTTTAGGAAATTGAAGTTGTTTTGCAACGATACCAATGGCTTCTTTTAAATTAGCTTCGCTACTATCTCTTTTTGCAGCAATCTCAACCATATCTTTGATATTTACAATTTTTTTTGAGATATCATTTTTTTTGTTTATTGTTTTAGTTTTTATTACAACTTTGCTATTATTGCTCAATATAATCAATAAAACTATAAAAATTATAACAATAATTGTAACAATAATAGAGATGAGTATGTATTTTGCATTCATAGCATATTATAACAAAAATTACTAAGTATGCCGCTTAGTAATTTTTGTTATTTTAGGAAATACTTTATCTTATAATTTTTTTCCCATTTTTCTATTTTTAAATGCCAATACAATTACTGAGAAAACAATCGCTGCCGTATAGTAAACAAAACTAGGAATAGGCACAGGATCTCCTGAAGCATAAGAATGCATTCCTGAGAGGTAATAATTAACTCCAAAATATGTCATAATAATAGACGAATAAGCTAGCGTTGAAGCCACTGCAAATGTATATTGATTGCTTAGTTTTGGTATAAATCTAAGATGAACAACTGCTGCAAAAATCAAAATTGAAACTAAAGCCCAAGTCTCTTTTGGATCCCAGCCCCAATATCTTCCCCAGCTTTCATTTGCCCATACACCGCCTAAGAAGTTACCTACTGTTAGTAAACTCAGACCTAAAATCATAGACATTTCATTGATTCTTGTTGCTTCTACTATGCTTCTATCTAATTCTTGAGTTCTCTCTCCTTTGCCATCTGCTTTTCTAAATATAAACAATATCAGTGTAAAAAATCCTAAAAGCGAACTCAAGCCTAAAAATCCGTAACTTGCCGTTATGACTGAGACATGAATATCAAGCCAATAAGAGTTTAAAACTGGAACTAAAGTTGTGATTTGTGGATCCATCCAACTTAGATGTGCAACAAAAAGAGTAACTCCAGCCAATATAGAAGTCAACGACAATGCGATAACGGCTTGTCTTGAGAAAAATATACCAGAGAGTATTATCGCCCAAGCTATATATATCATCGATTCATAACCGCTACTCCATGGGGCATGACCATCTATAAAACCTCTAAGCGCTAACCCAATAGTATGAGCTATAAATGCCAGAACTATAAGCCAAAATATAAATTTTGTAGGTTTTTTTATATTTAGCTTTGGCTTCATCATTTTTGTAAAAACTAAGAACAGTAGAAACAGACCACTTAGAAGATACACAGGTGTTAGCCTTTGAAATATTTTTACTTTATTAAATATCAATTCCGCTTTTATTCTGCTTGGACTTGGTATTACATTTGAAGCGTATTGTTGTTGATATTTTTTTATCTTGTCTACAGCTTTATTTGCTTCTGACCAATCTCCACTTTGCAAGCCTTTTGTTATGCCATCAAAGTAGAAAGAAAGCATTTTTCTTACATCCTTTGCTTCTGGAGCAGGAAAAGTCTTGAGTGCTTGTTCTGGTCCATACCATTTATTTTTGGGATCATTTATTTTTGGGATAATTTTTAATATATCCCCTGTATATACCATATAATTGATATTTAATCTCTCATCTACCTTTAAAACATCTTTATCAAATTTATTTCTAGCAGATGGACTTTTTATACTAGCATCTTCAGCATATCTTTGTATTTTATAAGCACTACTTTTTGCCTTTTTGTCAAAAAATTGATTAAAACTAGCATATTTATCACTACTTTTCATACCTATAATTTTTTTCAACTCAGGATCATAAACTTTGATAATTTTCTGGGATTGCCACGCTTTTGGACTAGCCAACATGCCTAGTATCACCTGATCTGCAGTCAATCCTCTATAAGTAGAGCTTCTATGAATTTTGTTTAAAATATTCCTAGCAACACTATCTAGTGGCATAATTCTACCGTCATTGCTTTGAGCTAAAATAGTTCCAAAATAAGCTGCATGGGTTTTGTCAAATTTTTTCAAAAAACCTAGAGTATCGCTGCTAGCATACAAATTTCCTGTATGAAAAATCGAAAATGCCATAAATAAGGCCAATAAAGCTGATTTCATTTTATTCCCATCTCTTTGTATCATATGTGCTAACTTTCTAAATCTACTTTTAGGGTTCAATAAGTTTAAAAACAAACCAAGTCCTAGCAAAAAATAACCTAAATATGTTGGCCACTTTCCAGGATCATGGTTTACTGAAAGAATAGTACCCATTTCGTCTTGATCATAAGATGATTGGTAAAATTTATATCCACCATAACTCAATATATGGTTCATATATATTCTAAAAGGTTTCTTCACTCCATTTGCACTATCTTCTACCTCTACTTCACTAGCATATGACATAGGTGACAATGAACCAGGATATCTATCTAATTGAAACTCTAATAGTTTGATCTTAAAAGGAAGCTTTTCGACTCTACTTCCCCATTCAAATGTAAAAGGCGTACCAGCAATAATCAATTTTTTTGCAAAACCCTTTGACCCTTTGCCTTTACCGTACATCACTACTTCTTTGGTCTTACCCTTATATGTAACATCAACAACCAGTGCTGAAAGCTTCAAGCTCTTTTTTGTTTTAAGCAAAGAGTTTGTTTCGCTAACTACAATCTGCTTAGCACTTGGTAACATTTGTCTTGGAGCTATATTTATACCGTCTATTGTATATAGTTTACCTGTTGTAAATTCATACTCTTTGTTTGCTTCAAATTTTCCTTTTTTATTTTCAACCATTTTAAACCAACTGATAGGTTTTGCTGATTGGATATAAAATTTTTTATCTTTTACTTTGATTTTCACAATATTTTTACTTGAAGGGCTAGTTGGTGTATCAAAAGCTATGATATTATCTCCAGCAATATAAACTTGACCTTTTTTTAAAGTAACGCTTTGAGGGGCTCCATCAATACTAACTAGCATCGTGATGGCTGGTTTTCCATTTGGTACTGCTACTAGCTTAGTGATAGCATCTGGAACATATCTTTTGTATTTAATATCTGCTTTGTTGCCTGCAACATTTAATGTCATATCAAAATTATTATTTCCTATACTTGAAATAAGTTTTTTATAATGAACTAGATATTTCTTGCCATCTTTAATAGCACTAGCCATGATATAAGAATCGCTAGAAACCATTCTGTCTTCAGTATTTCCGTTTCTTACATGTAAAATACCTTCAAAACCATAATATCTTGTAATTCCTGAGCCTATAAGTATCACGATAAATCCAAGGTGAAATAGAAAAGCTGGAATTTTATCTTTTTTATACATTTTGTATTTCAAAATATTGTTCACCAACATAACACCGAGTGCTACTTGAATAAAAGCGAACCACCAAGAAGTATATACAACAGCCCAAGCCGCCTCACTTCCATAGTCGTTTTCGATAATTGTTGCTGTTCCACTAGCTACACCAAAAATAAAAAGAAATAAAACAACCATTTTCATCGAAAGAAGTGATTTGAAAAGTTTTAGCATGAAATCCCCTATAATAATAATATAGGGAATTTTAACTAATTATAGTAAATATTGTTTTAACTAACTTGCTTGATTAATAGATATAATATGGGCATAAAGATAGCTAATTAACCACCGAGATATTTTTGTCTAATAGCGTCATCGCCTATCATATCTTTTGCATTTCCACTTATGGCAATTTCTCCATTTTCAAGCACATATGCCTTATCTGAAATACTAAGAGCTGCAAAAGCATTTTGTTCAACTAAAAGAATTGTAATTCCTTCGTCTCTGAGCCTTTGTATGGTAGCAAATACTTCACCGACTATTTTTGGTGCAAGTCCTAG
>JAADIZ010000128.1 GCA_013151055.1 Campylobacterota bacterium | reverse complement strand
TTAAGGGTTATTTGGAGCCTGAGTTATATGTGCAAAGTTATTTTCATCCAGATTTGGATTTGGTATTAGAAGATTTTCACAAGGAAAATATCATACAGTTGTATCAATTCTTAGAAAAAAAGCTAAATATGAAAATTGTCTTTTCTCATGAAGAAATATCAGCCTCTATGCCTTCAATTGAAACAAAAAAATATCTAAATATAAAAGAGGAGATGATTCCAATTATCATAAGAAAAATGTTGATACACGATGAAAATAGCAATAAAATAGCCTATAGTATCGGTTATTATTTGTCAAATAAATTTGTTTTTAATTTAAATATAAGTAGGTAAAAAATGAGTAAATTAAGCATATCAAAAGAGATAATCCAAACTTGTTTAAAGATGGAAAGTTTAGGTATAAATCAAGGAACTTCAGGAAATATAAGCCATAGATTTAAAGATGGTATTTTGATTACCCCTAGTGGAGTTTCGTACGATTTACTGAAGCCAAAAGATATAGTTTTTGTGCCATTTTCTTCAAAAGAAGATTACAAAGGAGAGTATCCCCCTTCAAGTGAATTGGATTTTCATTTTGATGTATTAAAGGCAAAACCAGAAATAAATTGTGTATTACATAATCATTCTATCAATGCTACTGCTATGGCAATATGCCAGATGGATATACCTGCTTATCATTATATGGTCGCAATTGGCGGAGGAAATAAGATACCTTGTGCAAAATATGCAACATTTGGTACACCAGAGTTATCACAAAATATTATAAAAGCATTAGATGGGTATAGTGCTTGTTTATTGGCTCATCATGGAGTGGTGACAATAGGAGCTAATCTAAAAAAAGCCCTTAACATAGCAATAGAAGTAGAAAACTTAGCTAAGCAATACATCTTAGCTAGGCAGATAGCTGAGCCAAAAATTTTATCAAATAAAGAGATGGATAAAATCTTAGAAAAATTCAAAACTTATGGGTTAAAAAAATGATTTAAAAAACTTTATATTATTTAGTATTTTAACGGCAAATATAGTCATAATTGTGCCTATCACGATAGAGATACTTATATGCTCTTTTAAAAAAATTGCACTTAAAATGATAGCTGAAAATGGAACTAAAAATATAAATGAACTTACATTGCCTGCTCCTAATTTCTCTATTCCTATGAAATAAATAGTATTTGAATATACAGAGCTGATGAGAGAAAGCACCAATAAATTTAACCAAAAAACAAAATCAAAACTTCCATAAGCGATGGAGCTAAAATCTACTAAAAAAACTCCATCTAGTATGATGGTTATCATGTAGAGATAAAAACTAAAAACCAATGGAGATATAGTTTTTGATTTGGAGCTGATTATGGTAAAAATAGGCCATAAAAACGAAGCTAATAAAAAATATAAATTTTGAACAACAAGTATATCTTTTAAGCTTGAATCCCAAATATCAAGCATAGTAAGCACGCCAAGAGCTCCTAAAATCAATGCAAAATAATCTTTTCTTTTTAGTTTTTTCTCTCCTAAAAGTGCTAAAATCAAAAATGTGATGATAGGAATCAATGTTGTCACAAAAGCTCCACCTAGAGAAGCTGTGCCGTATTTTGTACCCATAAAGTAGTATTTCATATAGGCGATAAATGAGATTGATGCGAAAAATGCCACCATAAAACTTTTAAAGTCAATCTTGAAGGATTTTTTAAAAATAATTATTATAGGTATCATACATACACCAGTTATCAAAAAACGAAAAAATATCATATCATATGCGTTTATATAGTGGCTTAGAACTTTTGCATTAACCCAAGAAGCTCCCCAGCCAATCATGGCAAAAAATAGTAGTATATATAATAAATTTTTGTTTTTTTCAAGCATCTCAAGCCTTTTTTGAAAGTATAGTTTAATCTTTTTTATTTAGATAGAATAAAATTGCTTTTATTTGGAGTATATCCAAAATATTTTTTGAAATTTCTTGTGAAGTGTGATTGGTCGCTAAAGCCTACTTGAAAACTTGCTTCGCTGATGGAAACCCCGCTTTGCAAGAGTATATTTGCTTTATTTATTCTTTCATTTATGATAAATGAGTGTGGAGTCAATCCCAGTTCTTTTTTAAAAACACGCAAAAAGTGATATTTGCTCAAAGAGCAGTTTTTTGCAAGCATGTCAAGTGTAATATTGCCATCAATCGAATCACCTATAAAGTCTAGAGTTTGGCGTATAATTTTTTTATTGTCAAATACACTTGAGTATGGTTTTGAGCAAGCAGTGTAGTTTAGAATTAGATAAGAAAGAGCATCTATTAGGTTTGATTCAATGTTTATAGAGTCCATCTTTTCATAAATAGAGTGAAAAAAGATATTTAATTTTGCAAATAAAATTTTATCATCAATGATATGCTTTTCAAACAGAGGCATTCTTTTTTCAAAAAATATTTGCTCATAAACGCTAACCAAAAGTTCAACTTTGGGATAAAAATTTACATGTGACCATTTATCAGAAATTCCACCGTGGATTTCGCTAGGATTATTTACTCTGCAAGAGTATTGGTAAGATTCAAAATGCTGATACAAGTTGTAAGATTTTAAAAAACCTTTGTATGTTAATCCGATGGTGTAGGTATCATGATAGTGTTTTTCAAAGTTTTCATTTGAGTATTTTACATTTTCGAAGAGGGTATTTTGTAAAAATTTTATCATGAGATATTATATCTAAAACAACCAATTACTGCATAGAATAAAATTGCTCAAACTACATAAAACAAAACGGCAAAATAGTGGCAGATACTACCTGCTAGAACAAAGAAATGCCAAATTGTATGGAAGTAGGGCTTAGTATCTTTTATATAAAAGATGATGCCAAAACTATACAATAATCCACCTGCCACCAAAAGCCACAATCCCCGACTTGGCATATTGTGAATGAGCGGATCAAAAGCAATGAGCACTATCCAGCCCATGATGACATATAGGTACAAAGAGAGTTTCTCAAATCTTCGTGGATATAAAAATTTTAAAGCTACTCCAATCATGGCAATCCCCCAGTTTACACCAAATATACTCCATCCCCATGCTCCTCTTAGAGTTAAAAGAGAGATAGGTGTGTATGAACCTGCTATCAAGATATAGATGGAGGCATGATCAAAAGTCTGAAAAAGTTTTTTTGCACGATAATTTGTAATCGAATGGTAAAGGGTAGATGAGCCATACATGACAATTAAAGTAGCACCGTATATTGCTGAAGTCGTGATACCAAGTGCGTCTGAATGATAAGCTGCAGTAACAACTAGTATAACTAAGCCAGCAATTCCTAGAAAAAATCCTACTCCATGAGTTATTGCATGCCAAATTTCTTCGGCTATGGAAAAGTTATTTATACTTTGATTCATAAAATAGTATTCCATCTATTCCATTTTTAGCACAGAATTCTATGTCATCTTCGTCATTGCTAAGTAATAAAATTTTTGCATCGTACATGTATTCATTTGCAATTTTTTGTGCAATTTTTGAAAAGGTTTTGGATACAAGTAGATAAGAAGCACTTGAAGCAGAGGCTAAAACTAGCTTTTTTATAGAATCGACTTTTATCCCAAAAATTAGATTTTGATTTTTACAATAAGTGATGATTTCTTTGTTAAAATCACTAAAAACTATGGAATTAGAAGGTGTATGCTTTATGTCATCCATATTTTTTATAAAACAAAATTTTCTATTTTTTATAAAATCATGTCCAAAGATTTGCATTATTTAAGACCAGCACACTCTTTTGAGCAAAAGAATTTTCCATCTTTTATGATAGCTTCTGTTTCACTTATGAAAACTGAACATTTTGTACACTCTACCATCGTATCACCATCAATCTTTTTCTTTTTTTCTTTTCTTTTGGGTTGCTCTACAGTTCCTCTGTTAACTTTAAAGAAAAATGTATAAACTACAAAAATAACTAAGCCAAAAACCAATAATTTAAAAATCATACTTCAATATCCCCTAAAAATAGATAATTTCGATTGCCTCTTTTGTGAATTTGATAATTTTTTAAGTTCATTATCTCTTCATCCACACTAGAGCCCTTGTAAAAAAGTAAAACCGTATCTTTTGATATAAAATTTTTACAAATATCAATAAGCACATTAGTTCTAGTAACGGCCCTTGAGCAAATCAAATCCACCTCAAAAGCTTTAACTTTTTCAACTCTTTGTGAAATTATATCAACATTTTTCAATTTTAGTGAACTTTTTACCAAATGCAAGAAAGAACTCTTCTTTTTTATGGGCTCAAACAGAGTAAAATTTGTATCAGGTAGATACATTGCCAAAATCAAACCAGGAAATCCAGCCCCACTTCCAACATCTATAGCATTTTTAATTTTTCTATTTAAAAACTTGATAGGATAGATGCTGTCATCTATATTTTCTTGTAGCTGTTTTTCATTTTTTGCACCTGTTATGTTGTGAATTTTATTGTACATTAAAATCAATTCAGTAAAAACTTTACAATTATTAGAAAAGTTTTCTGGTT
>JAADIZ010000149.1 GCA_013151055.1 Campylobacterota bacterium | reverse complement strand
AAACCAATCTTGCCAAAGAGAAAGAATTGGGAAGAAAATATTAAAAAAGTTTTATCTAAACACAAAAATCTAAAAGATGAAGCATTGCTAATTGATATGTTAAACGATAGTGATTTGGAAGATTATCAATGGTAGAAAAATTTAAAAGATATGATATTGTTTTAGTTAAACTTAATCCAACTATTGGTAGCGAGATTCAAAAAACCAGACCTTGCATTATCATATCACCTGATGAGTTAAATATATTGAAAACTGTGATAATAGCCCCAATGACAAGCAAAGGATTTGATTTTATTTTTAGACCTAAAATTAAATTTGAAAACAAACAAGGATTAGTTTTATTGGATCAAATAAGAGCAATAGATAAAAGCAGAATTGTCAAAAAAATTGGAATTGTTGATACAAAAAAAGCAAAAGAAATATCAAAAATACTCACAGAACTATTTGAATATTAAACTATGATAATAAATAATGAGACCGCTATGCAGTGGTCTCATAATGCAGTTTTTTAGATCAGTTTGACAGAGATTCATTCACATGGTGCTCACGCCACTCCCATTCGGACACCCAGCCGTTTTTCATTCGGACACACAGCTGTTTTTTATTCGGACAATTTACCTAAATTAACGGCTAGAAATAATAAGTAGAAAATTCTTTAAAATTCAACTACACTTCATAGAAAATGAGGTGTAAAAATGGAGAGAATTTCTATGAAGAAAATCAAAGATATATTGAAGTTAAGATTTAAGACTGAAATATCTTACAGGCAGATTAGTAGAGCTGTAAATATACCAAGCTCAACAGTTTCAGATTACTGTAAAAGGTTTGAGATAACCAAATATACAATAGAGGAATTTTTAGAAATAGATGAAGATAAGATTTATCAGCTTCTATTTCCAGAAAAGATAAAAGTAGAAAAAACAACCACAAGACCACTTCCAAACTTTGAGTATATTCATAAAGAGATAGCAAAAAAAGGCGTAACATTCGAATTGCTATGGATGGAATACAAAGAACAACATCCAGCTGGATATGCACTTAGTAGGTTTAAAGAGTTGTATTATAACTTTAAAAAGAAGATAAGCCCTACAATGCGACAGACCTATATACCAGGACATCAAATGTTTGTAGATTATAGCGGTCTCATTGTTCCATACAATGATGCTCAAACTGGCGAAGTACTAAAAGCTCAAATATTTGTTACTGTACTTGGTGGAAGTGGCTGTGCGTTTGTGCATGCAACACCATCACAAAAACAGGAGTACTTTATAAAATCACATATATTGGCATATGAGTTTTATGGAGGAGTACCTAAAATAAATGTACCAGACAATCTAAAAAGTGCCATTATTTCAAATAATAAAAAAGGTATCGTAGTCAATGAGAGTTATGCAGAGATGTGTCGCTTTTATAATTGTGCGGTTGAACCAGCAAGACCAAAGAAGCCACAAGATAAAGGAATAGTGGAACAAGCTGTTCAAGGTATTCAAAGATGGATACTAGCTATATTTAGACATAGAACATTTTTTAGTGTTGATGAAATAAATCAGGCTATAGCACCATTGATAGATAAATATAACTCAAAAAAGAGTAGACATCTAGGTGCAAGTAGATATGAACTATTTGAAGAAGAGAAACTTTTTCTACAGCCTCTACCTATAAATAAATTCATATACAAAGAGATAAAAATTGCAACAGTTGATCTCTCTTATCATGTAAAGCTAGAGGGTTGTTACTACTCTGTACCATTTAAATATTTAAGCCAAAAAGTAGAGATTAAATACTCTACTGCACTTGTAGAAATTTACTATAAAAGTAAACTACTAACAACACACCCCAGAATACACCGATTAAATTCAAGATCAACTCTTCATGAACATATGCCTAAAAATCATCAGTTTCAAAATGAAAAAATGAATCCAGGAAGATTGCTTAATTGGGCAACATCAATAGGTGAGAATACAAGACTTTTTACTCAAAATAAACTTGATAGTTCAGAGTATCCTGCAAATGTATATTCAAGCATAATTGCTATTTTAAACAAAGCAAAAGTTTATGGAAAAGTTGAACTTGATATGGCTCTTTCATATGCACTTTTCATAAATGCAAAAAGTGTAAAGTCAATTGAATCGATACTCTCTAAAAAGCTCTATATTCAGGCATCAAATAATGTGACTAGCTTAGTTATAAATAACCATGACAATATTCGTGGCAAAGACTACTACAAATAAAAAGGAAAAGAAAAATGAATCAAACTACAGTAATTAACAAAATTAATGATTTAAATTATCACGGCTTCAAAGAGGCTTATCTTAGACAGATTGAAGATACTTCATACAATCAGCTTAGCTTTGAGGAGAGAGTTTATAACCTTTTAGAGGCACAAGATATATTTTTACAAAATAAAAGAATTGCTACAAACTTGAAAGCTTCAAAAATCAAAGATAAGCAAGCAGCAGTTGAAGAGATAGATTATGATTCTAGAAGAAATATTGATAAACAAAATTTCAAATCACTAATAAGTATGGATTTTATTCGTAATCATCAAAATATCATTATCACTGGTAAAACTGGCACAGGTAAGAGTTATCTAGCTCAAGCTCTTGCTAATAGAGCTATACTTGATGGATTTAAAGTTTATTATATACGGATACCTACACTACTTGAAGAGATTAAAATATCAAGAGCAGATGGAACTTATACAAATTTACTTAGAAAATACTCAAGATTTAAACTTTTAGTTCTTGATGATTTCGGCGTATCTCAAATATCAGCGGATGATGCAACTAATTTATTTGAAATTATTGAAGATAGAACTGAAATAAATTCAACCATCATCACATCTCAGTTAGCTGTTTCACAATGGTATGATTATTTAAATAATGCTACTGTCGCTGATGCTATTTTAGATAGAGTTGTTCACTCATCTCATCGTTTAGAAATCAGAGGAGAATCAATGCGAAAATTGAGATCTAAAATTAACAAAAATTAAAATCATTCGGACACTTGTGCTATAATTTTACACTTAGAGATTTTTTACTTATACCTGTCCGAATGATTTCCGACTGGCTGTCCGAATGGAGTGGCTGGAGCAATAAAGCCAGAATGCTTGCATTCAACCATTTTTGGCACATTAATCTTGTCTTTAATGCTGTACCGTGGTTAATATGCATCTGCATAAAAAAGCATGGAATAGAAGTAGAGATGAAGAGATAAACAAGATACCTTTATAAAGGGGATTAAGTAGTGACCAATAAGATGTGTTGCTTAATAATAAAAGTGGCACTTAAAAGACCGTTAAGTATACCTAATTACCTTTGAAAAAAATGTGTGGCACATCTCCTTAATTAGGAGAAATTTTTAGAAAAGGAGGTATTGTTATGAGAATTGAGATAAAACATAAGAAAAGAAGTTTAATCTTTGCTATTAGCTTGATTGAACTATATTTCATTTATGCCGTTATTTTAAAAACCTTAACGGTTCTTTTTTACTCAAAAAAAAGATTAAAATGAATAAATACAAATGTACTTTATTTAACTGTAAATCAATAAAGAAATTACAAAAGTATTTATTTATTCAAAATAAAAATAATTTTAAGAAAATATCCAATGAACTCAAAAATAATCCTTTAAATTTTTATGTTTCTTTTAAAAATAATACAGGGAGAGAATTATTTAGTTGTAATGAACAAATCAAGAAAATTCATAAAAGATTACAAAAATTATTTAATGTAGAAAAGTCTGATTATTTAAAATCTGGTGTAAAAAAAGAATCCCATATCACAAATGTAAAATTTCACAAAAATAGTAATTTTTTTTTATTGCTAGATATAAAAAATTTTTATCCTTCAATAACAAAACAAAAAATAAAAAAACAATTAATTACGACATATAATCAATCAAGTGATGTTGCGGAAATTATATCAAATATGGTAACAGTTCCACAAGAAAAAGCTTTAGGGAAAAGAGCTCTTGTAACAGGTAGTGTATTAAGTCAATTTTTTGCATACATGATTAATAAAAAAATGTTTGATGAACTCGATAAAATATCAAAAGAAGAAAATATAAGATTTTCGTTATATGTAGATGATTTAACATTCTCTTCAAATGTTCCAGTATCTTATTTGTTTTATACAAAAGTATATAATATAATTCGCAAAAATGGATATATTATACATAGTGGCAAAATATATCGAGGAAAAATAGGAAATAAATCTAAGATAACAGGCGTACACATAACAAAGTATGGTTTTAGATTATTAGATAGGCATAAAATAAAAATTAGAGAGATAATTAAGAATAAAGATTATTTAGAAAATAATAAGCCTTTATTGGGATTGCTTAATTATGCCCTACAGGTAAATCCAAAATATTCAAAATATATGTATTTAATAAAGAAAAAACTCATTAGTGATAGTAATATTTAATATATGCTTTAAAAGAATACAAAAATGAAACCATTATCAAAAAATGAACAAAGACTACTAGCAGAAGAATTAATACCATTAAATCTTGAAAA
>JAADIZ010000101.1 GCA_013151055.1 Campylobacterota bacterium | reverse complement strand
CCTAGGTTGTTTTCTCGGATAATATCAGCCCCATCTCCGTTTATGATACCAAGTATTGGTTTATTAGCTGCTATATATGTTTGTGTTTTAGCAGGGACTGTTACTGTAAAAATTGGCTTATTTAATAATGAAACGATTAAAAAATCACTTGCTTTATAGTATTTTGCCATCTCATTTCGTGGCTTTCTTCCATAAAAAACTACATTATCTTTTTTATTTAAGTTTATCAAATCATTTAAAGAAGAGCCGTTGCCTACGATATTAAGTTGTGCTTTTTCTTGATATTTATCTTCAAGGGTATTAAATGCCATTATAATATTTTCTAAATTTTGAACTTTACCAACATTTCCAGCAAAGGTAAAATGTATTTTTTTTTCTTGCGAAAATTTAGCTGCTTCTTGACTCATATCTAACTCATCGGCCCAATTTGGAAGATAATAAAACTCTAAATTTTCTTTAATATATGGCTTTAGCTTCTCTTTAAATCCTTTACTAGAAATAGCTATCGCATCAATATTATGATACATAAATTCAACAAACTTATCCAAACAAAATGACAAAAATTTAGTCTTTTTAAACCCATAAGCATAAACGCTCTCAGGCCATACATCTTGCACCCAAAATATCAATCGTTTTTTATAAATTTTCTTAATCAAAATAGCAGGAACCATACCTGTTAAAGCACTCATGTTAAATCCAAAGATATAATCATACTTCTTGCCGATAAAAAGAGCTACAAAACTAGCAAAAAACATAAAAGAGAAATATTTTAAAAGTTTTTTAAATAAACTTGTCTTATATCCGGTAACTGCCTTAACTCTATAAATATTTATACCATTATAACTATCTTTTTGATAAAACTTATTAGTGTAACCCTTATATATCTCGCTCTCAGGATATGTCGGCACAGTAGTTAAAACATCTACATCATATCCTTTTTGTTTCCACACAAGTGCAACTTCGTTGATTTTAAACTCTTCAGGATAAAAGCATTCTGTTACTATGAGAATTTTTTTATTCATTTATGCACTTCATATATTGTTGATATATTTTTGGATGAGTTTTTATCATGTTAACCATTTCATCTATCATTTCATCGTAAGAAGGGATAATATAACCTAACTCCTTTCGAGTATCTATAAAACTTTTATCAACATCTTTTCCAGCAACTGGAAGTATCTGTATCTCTTTTTTTGTATATTTTTTAAAAAGATTAAGTAGGTCATATTTATTGATAGTGTTGTTGTTTGTGATGTGATAGAGCCCTACTATATTATGCTTGATAGCCCAGTAGACAGCTTTTGCTAACTCTAGTGTAGTAACTCCCGACCAGATAGCTTTTGTATAACCCCGTATTGTGCCTGATTGGTTCATAAACCAATGAAAAAGTTCTTCACCATCGCTTTTTAACTCTGGACCAACAACAGAAGTGCGAAGTGTGAGATGTCTATCACTAGTAATTTCGCCTAAACCTTTCGTTTTAGCATAAATATCTTTTCCATCTTTAAAATTAGTTTCAATATAAGGTTCTTTTTTTTCACCTGAAAATACACAGTCAGTTGATATATGAATTAATTTTGCATCTATCTTATCAGCTATTCGCATTAATCTATGAGGCATATAAGCATTGATAAAAATTGCATTTTCTGGGTCTTTATTAGCACCTTCAATTAAAACACCTATACAGTTTATGATGATATCAGGATTTATTTTTGCAACAGTTTCTAAAAAAAGTTTTTCATCACGAATATTACATAAAATAGACTCTTCATTTAGTCGCTTTCTATATGTTATATTTGATAACTGATAGTTGCTATTTAAACTAAGATAATTATAAACTTGATGTCCAATAAGACCTGTTGAGCCTAGTACTAAAACTTTTTTTTGCAATTTTAAACCTCTTTATGCCATACGGTTCTGTTTACATAGTCTGTGTATGAAAGTATTATTCTTAGAACCTTTTTAGATACATTATCAGCTTTATAATCTTTTACAGGATGGATAATTCTCGGAGTTTCTTGATTATGTTTTGTCGCTACTTCAACAGCATCTATGACTCTCTCTTTATTTAATCCTGACATTATCACAGTAGTTTCATCCATCCCCTCGGGTCGCTCATGTGCCTGTCTTATCGTCACTGCTGGAAGATTTAAGATAGAACCTTCTTCTGCTATAGTTCCACTGTCAGAAATAACACAAAAAGCATTCATCTGTAAGTGATTATACTCATGAAAACCATACGGCTTAGAAAATCTAATTAGAGGGTTTTTATCTTCATAACCTATCTCTTGGAGCTTTTTTCTTGTTCTTGGGTGGGTTGAGATAATAATTGGCATTTTGTATTTTTCGCTCAAAGCTTCAATAGAATCTAATAAATCATTAAAGTTTTTTGGTGAATCTACATTTTCTTCCCTATGAATACTCATGACAATATATTTCTTTGCTTCTAAGTTCTCTTTTTGCAAAATATCACTGTTTAAGATTTTCTCCATGTTGGCTTGTAAAACTTCAGTCATCGGTGAACCGGTTTTTATGATAGTCTCGGAACGAATCCCTTCTGCAATGAGGTAGCCTCTTGCATGTTCTGAGAGTGGAAGATTTATATCACTTAGATGATCTACTATTTTTCTATTAATCTCTTCTGGTACTCGTTGATCAAAACAGCGATTCCCCGCTTCCATATGAAAAATAGGAATCTTTCTTTTTTTCGCAGGTATTACACTTAAACAACTATTTGTATCTCCATAAATTAATAATGCATCAGGTCGCAACTCATCAAAAAGTTTATCTGCTTTCGCTATTATATCTCCAATAGTCTCTGAAGGAGTCCCTTTTACGGCTTCTAAAAAATAATCTGGTGTTCTTACATCCAACTGTTCAAAAAAAAGTTCATTAAGCTCATAATCATAATTTTGTCCAGTATGTACTATAGTATGTTCCGTAAACTTGTCCAACTCTTTCATAACTTGACTTAACTTGATAATCTCTGGTCTTGTTCCAACTATTGTCATTACTTTCATAATATTATTATACTCCTATATTAAATTCTTTTAAATCTTCTTCTATCTCTTTTAAACACAAAAGCATTTCTCGCATTTCATCTTCATTAAGTCTTTTTGTATTATGAGAGTGATAATCTTCAGATTCAGTAATTACCTCACCTTCTTCAAAATATTTATTATAATTTAAATCTCTTGTGTCAGATGGTATTTTATAATACCCACTCATGTCTTGAGCTACAACCATCTCTTCACGAGTTAGAAGTGTTTCATAAAGCTTTTCACCATGTCGTGTCCCAATAATTTTAATAGGATAATTTGATTTTTTAAGCATATTTATCAAAGTTTTTGCGAGTAGTTCTATAGTAGCTGCTGGTGCTTTTTGTACAAAAATATCTCCATTTTTTCCATGTTCAAACGCAAACATAACCAAATCAACTGCGTCGTCTAAACTCATCATAAAGCGCGTCATATTTGGATCAGTCATGGTTATATCTTTCCCCTCTTTGATTTGCTTTATAAAAAGAGGTATGACTGAACCACGGCTTGCCATAACATTTCCATAGCGTGTACAGCAAATTGTTGTTTCATCTCCTACATTCCTACTCTTAGCAACAGCAACTTTCTCCATCATAGCTTTACTAATCCCCATCGCATTTATGGGATAAACAGCTTTATCGGTACTAAGCACAATCACTTTTTGCACCTTATGTTTTATAGCCACATTTAAAACATTCTCTGTGCCTATTACATTAGTTTGTACTGCCTGCATAGGGTAAAATTCACAAGAAGGAACCTGTTTAAGTGCTGCTGCATGAAACAAAAAGTCAACATCACACATAGCATCTTCAAGAGAGTTAACATCACGAACATCTCCGATGTAAAATTTTAGCTTTTCATTGTTATACTTTTTACGCATATCATCCTGTTTTAACTCATCACGAGAAAATATTCGTATTTCTTTTATATCAGTATCTAAAAAATTACGAAGAACAGCATTGCCAAAAGAACCCGTTCCACCTGTAATTAATAATATCTTGTTTTTGAACATAGCTATTCCCTTTTTTAATTGTTATATTTTATCATATCTTCACAAAGAGTTAGATATTTTTCAGTCCTTGATTTTGCAGTCTCAAAATTTTTTACTCTTTTTTTACCTTTTTCTATAAGTTCATTTTGTAATATTTTATTATTGATAAGTTCTTTAATTTTAATAGCAATATCTTTTGGATCAAGAGGGTCAAAATATAGAGCAGAATCTTCACAAACATCAGTTGCAAAAGAATAGTTGGAAGTCAATATAGGTTTTTTCATTTTCATAGCTTCTGGATAAGTTGCACTAAATGTCTCAAGTAGTGTCGGTGCAAATACAGCATCACATTGTGCATATACAGAGGGACATGACTTTTGACTTATTGCACCAAGATTTATAATATTTTGAGAATTATTAAATATTTTTTTATAACTTTCATCATCAATAGTTAATACAAACTTAACATTTAGAATATCAATTAGCGGTAATACCTCATTTATTATTTCTAAGTTTTTGCTGGGATGATTATGAGATATATATATAAATCTAAATT
>JAADIZ010000066.1 GCA_013151055.1 Campylobacterota bacterium | reverse complement strand
GTTTAGTAGAATACTCTGTGATAATCGGCAATGAATTTGTATATATCTCTTGTGTTTTTTCACTATTATTTACAGAATTCAAATGCGAAAGCGGGGTAAAAAACTCTTCCATATCCTCTTCCATCAACTCCATGGGCTTCACAAAATTTACAAAATTTTTCTCTTTAATACTCAATAATTTTTCTATCTTAGTGTTGTTACTTTCTATCTTATTTTCTAGGCTTTCGATAAAATTATCCAAATCAACCTCAAATTTTAAAAACTTATCCATCTCATCTCCAAATTTTTTTGGAATTATAGCAGTTATTTAAAAATTAATACAAAATAAGCTATAATAACGGATAGGCTAGAGATATAAAAGGTAAGATACCTTGTGAAATAATTAAAAATGATAACAATACATAATACTTTACTTTGCAATTGTATAAACTAGAAAAGGAATCCAAAATGTATGCAGCAGAATTTCAAATAATTATCAATGAACCTTTTATAAATATACCAAATTATGAAGCATTTAAGGGTCACAAAGTAAGAGTTGTTTTATTAAATCTTGATAACAAAGTAGAGACAGAAGAACCTACCAATGATAGCAATTTTATAAATGATATTATTAGCAATCCTAGACATATTAAATCTAAAGATAATTTTTTATTAAGAGATGAAGCAAATGAAAGATAAAATATTTATAGATTCAAATATTTTTCTTTATGCATTTAGTGACAAAGATATATCTAAGCAAAGCATATCAGCTAAAATTGTTGAGCAGAGTCATACAATTAGCACACAAGTTTTAAATGAAGTTAGTAATAATATGATCAAAAAATTAGATTTTTCAAACGAAGAGATTAAAAAGTTTATTTTGAGTTGTTATGTACAATACAATATAATAGATTTTTCAAAAGAAATATTTGTCAAAGCTTCAATTATACGAGATAGGTATAATATTTCATATTATGATTCATTGATTATATCATCAGCAATCGATTCAAAATGTGATATTATATATAGTGAAGATATGCAACACAATCAAAAAATAGAGAATTTGACTATTACAAATCCATTTAAATAGCACGATAATGGTAAAAAAAATAAAATTTAAAACCGATAGAGCAAGAAGCTCTAAAAAGCGAGATATCAATAAATGAAATATGACATTATAGTAGTAGGTGGCGGTCATGCTGGTATAGAAGCTGCCCTTGCTAGTGCTAGACTTGGACAAAAAACCCTACTTTTGACGATGTTGGTTGAGCAAATTGGAGCGGCTAGTTGCAATCCTGCTATCGGGGGGCTTGCTAAAGGGCATTTAGTCAAAGAGTTAGATGCACTTGGCGGACAAATGGGAATAACTACTGATGCGACAGGCATACAATACAGAATCCTAAATCAATCAAAAGGACCAGCTGTCCAAGGAAGCAGAGCACAAATCGACATGGATAGATATAGAATTTTTATGCGAAACATCGTCCTAAGCAGTGAAAATTTAAATGTTGCACAAGAGATTGCACAAGATATCCTAAGTGATGAACAAAAGGTTACAGGTATAAAAACTCATCTTGGAAATGTCTATACAGCTAAAAAAATCATACTAACGACAGGCACCTTCATGAAGGGACTCATACACATAGGTGAGTACAAACAAAATGCGGGTAGATTTGGTGAATTCCCCTCTGTAAATCTCTCTGATTCTCTTCGTAACTTTGGTCTGAATTTAGGTAGATTAAAAACAGGAACTTGTGCTAGGATTGATGCTAAAAGCATAGATTTTTCCAAAATGGAGAAACAAAGTGGTGATGAAAATCCAAAACCATTTAGTTTTAGAACAAATAGCAAGAATTTTCAACCTCATCAGCTCCCGTGTTACATCACATATACAAATAAAACTACACACAACATAATAGAAAACAATTTTCACAGAGCCCCTCTTTTTACTGGACAAATAGAAGGAACAGGACCAAGGTATTGCCCTAGTATAGAGGATAAAGTCAACAGATTTCGCGACAAAGATAGACACCACCTTTTTATAGAACCTCAAACAAAAGAGGCAACAGAATACTACATAAACGGTCTGACTACTTCACTACCGCCTGACACTCAGCTGACTATGATACGCTCTATTGTGGGCTTAGAAAATGCAAAAATTGTTAGATTTGGATATGCTATTGAGTATGATTATATCAACCCAACAGAGTTAAAACATACACTTGAAACTAAAAAAATGTCTGGACTTTATCTAGCTGGACAGATAAATGGAACAACAGGCTATGAAGAAGCCGCCGCACAAGGACTTATGGCAGGCATAAATGCAAGCCTAAGCATAGAAGACAAAGAGCCTTTTATACTAAGAAGAGATGAAGCATATATCGGAGTTTTGATAGATGATTTAGTTACCAAAGGAACAAAAGAACCATATCGTATGTTCACTAGTCGAGCAGAGTATCGCCTACTTTTAAGAGAAGATAATGCAGATATAAGGCTTAGCAAATATGGATACAAGTTTGGCTTACTTGATGAAAAAACTTATGATACAGTTGTTAAAAAACAGCTTGAAACCAAAGAGGGATTGGCATACCTAGAAGAGACAATGCTTACGCCATCAAAAGAAAATATAAATTTTTTAGCTAGTCTTGATGAAGATAAAATCACAGACAAAGTGAGCTTGCAAAAAATAGTAGCTAGAAAATCATTTGATTTGCAAAAGTTAGAAAAATTATCACCTATATATGAAAATTTTTCTATTGAAGCTAAAAAACAGATTTTAGTCGAAGCAAAATACAAAAATTATATCGAAAAACAAAAGATGCAAATAGACAAAATGAAAGACTTAATGAACATTAAGATTCCGCCAATGATGGACTTTAGCTCAATATCGGGCTTAAGCAATGAAGTAGTAGAAAAACTACAAACTTTCAATCCTCCCACACTTTTTGCAGCAAGCGAAATAAGTGGTATAACCCCAGCTGCTATCGATATACTTCACATTTATGTAAAAATGGCTCATCGTAACAAAAAAGATTGATATTATGTTAAATAAAGTTTGATATTTTCATATATTCAGCTGGTGTTTTAAAAAGTTTTTGAGCAAGCTCCTCTGCAAAACTCTAAATTTATATAAATCAATAAAAGTCCCATGCTTCAATCAAGAAGAGCAAAATCACAAAATCACAAAACTTGACATTTAGGCATATATTGCCTATAATCATAAGTACAAAAACGGCATATATTGCCTATAACTATAAAAGAAGGACTTATGACACAACAAGAGATGTCTAAACTCTTAAATATTTCAGATAGAACTCTTAGAAGTTGGAAAAATAGAAGAACTGAGCTATATGGACTACTTGAAAGATTAGACTACACACAAGCCCAAACACTTGTTTTTCAAAAGAGTAATGAGCATATAATCAGACTTTTAGAAAATCAAAAATATTTTACAGATTATAGGTCTTTTGAAAGAGAGCTGTTTGAATTACTTGTCTCTGGAATAGATACAAAAATCCTAAAAAAACTCTCAAAAGATACTATCCTTTCAAAAGAAGCTAGAGCAAGAAGTGCATATCTGTATACATTTTTAACAAAAAAACCTACAAAACTAAGCTTTACTCTCAAAAATAAAACAGGACTGTATCACGAAAGAAAACTTGACTCAGGTGATAGTCTTTCAGGATACTATGGACTTATAAGTGGAGTTGACCCTCATAGGTTTAATCAGTATAAAATGAAAGGACTCAATTAGTGAATTTAACACTTGAAGATGCAGTTAAAGAGATGATGGGGAAACTTGCTAAAAGAATTCCAGCTAAACATAAAAAAGAACCTGTCAATCTTTATATAGCTGGAGGAATTGCAATCTACTTCCATACTGCGTCAAGAGTCTCTAAAGATGTAGATGCAATCATAGATAAAGATATAGATATTCCTCGTAAATTATCAGTTCTGTGGCTCAATGAAAATGGAGAGTTTGAAGAGTTAGAATTTGATAAAAACTACACTGATACTCTTGGCATTATGCATGAAGACTATGATAAAAGAGCTATTCATAAGTTTACTATTGATAGTAGATTAAAAGTACATGTTCTCTCTCCTATAGATTTAATTATTTCGAAACTAGCAAGATTTGTAGAACAAGACCAGCAAGATATAAAAAGTATCATCATAAATGATTTAGTTGATAAAAAGGAGCTTGAGATACTTACAAAAGATGCTATAAAAGTTAGAAGTTCGGGAAGAGCTGAGACACTTGAATTGCATTTAGATTTGGTTTTGAAAATGTTTGATTGATTTTTACTTTATATATTAAATGACAATATCAATCTTTTTATGATATGACATGGCTCAAAAAAAATAATATATTATTATAAAAATTATAAATTACCTTGACTTTTGAACATATGTTCGATATAATTTCAGACATATGTTCAAAAGGATTGCTACATGAACCCTTGCGGAAGAAAAAGAAAATGTCGAAATATAGATGAAAATCATTGTGAAATCTGTTTTAAGCCCTGCGGAATAAAAAGCAGTTTACTTGAAAAAGTTGTAATGTACGAAGATGAGATGGAAGCTATCAGACTTGCTGATTATGAATCTTTGTATCAACAAGATTGTGCCCAAAAGATGAAAATCTCCCGTACAACATTTTCAAGACTCATAGAGAGTGCTAGAAAAAAAGTAGCTGACTCGCTACTAAACAGTAAAATTTTGGAAGTTCAAAAAAGATAACATGAAAGAAGAAAAAATAGACAAACAAAAA
>JAADIZ010000176.1 GCA_013151055.1 Campylobacterota bacterium | reverse complement strand
ATTCTTTCATGCAGACATACAGCCACTTCAACTTGCTTTTTTTCGCTGGTTTGGAGCTGCTTTGATTGTATCTCCTGTACTCATAAAAAATTTTAAAAATATTTATAAAACTTTTAAAAAACACTATATTATATTAAATATATTGTCTATTCTTGGGATTACAGCATTTAACACTTTACTTTATATCGGTTTGCAAGACACAACCGCTACAAATGCTCTTATTATAAACTCTTCCATACCTGTTTTGATATTGGTTTTTTCCTTTTTAATTCTAAAAATTCCCATAAACACAAAACAACTAGTGGGCATATTGCTTTCTACTGTTGGGGTTGTTTATCTTATCTTAAGAGGAGAATTATCAAACCTTTTTACTTTATCTTTTAACCATGGTGATTTATTGGTTATTTCTTCTTCTGTGGTTTGGGCACTATACTCGGTTTCTATCAAATTTAAACCAAAAAATCTTAGTGATTTTGAATTTTTTACTACTATCGTATATGTAGGACTTTTTTGGCTATTTATCATTTATAAATTTATGGGCTACTCTTTTATCGCTGACTTAGCTATCGCACAAAAATATTATCCTGTTTTTATCTATGTTTCTTTGTTTACTTCTGTTTTATCTTTTTATTTTTGGCACAGAGGA
Organism: Campylobacterota bacterium; assembly: GCA_013151055.1. Lineage (GTDB taxonomy): Bacteria > Campylobacterota > Campylobacteria > Campylobacterales > Sulfurospirillaceae > JAADIZ01. The sequence continues at coordinate 6,512 of JAADIZ010000176.1, read as the reverse complement.
ATACACGAAATCGGAGCAAATAAAACAGGTCAATTTACACACCTCATGCCTCTTTTTGGTGCAATTTTAGCTTATATCTTTTTAGGAGAAAGACTTCATCTTTTTCATATCATCGGAGCTATTTTTATAGGCTTTGGAATTTACCTATCTTTATTTAGCAAAAAAGTAGAGATAAAATGAGATTTTTAGGTTTCATACTCATAATTATATCTGCTGCAACCTTTGGTCTAATGCCTATTTTTGCTACATTTGCATACAAAAGTGGACTTAATATCGAATCTATTTTACTTTTTCGTTTTTTGGTATCAGCCATTTTGATAAATGCTTATATACTTATCAAAAAACTCTCATACCCAAAAGGTAAAACTCTCATAATTTTGATTTTTATGGGAGCAATTTTATACTCTGCTCAAGCATTTTCATATTTCACTTCTATAAGTTTGATAGGTTCGTCTTTAACATCTATACTGCTTTATCTTTACCCAAGCATTGTGCTTCTTCTTTCTGTTGTTCTTTTAAAAGTAAAAGTTCACAAACAAGATTTCATAGCTTTGCTTTTAACAACAATAGGAGCTATACTAGTTGTCGGATTAAAATTTGAAAATATAAATATACTCGGCATGATTTTTGGCATCGCAGCAGCACTAATCTACTCATTTTATATAATTATCGGAGCAAAAGTGATGAGCGGGACTAGTCCTGTTGTAGCTACTGGCGTTGTGATAGGTAGCTCCGCTTTCATATATGTAACATATGGCTTATCAATAGGAGCTAAATTTCCTCAGGGCATAGAGCAATGGAAATGGATATTGGCTATCTCTTTAGTTTCTACGATTATAGCCATCATCACTTTTTTTGCAGGGTTAAAACTCATAGGACCTCTAAAATCTTCTATGGTTTCTACATTTGAATTGGTCGTGACTCTTTTTTGTTCATATCTTTTTTTAGGAGAAAAGATGGGAATTTTTCAAATAATCGGTTCCGTTTTTATATTGATTTCTGCTATAATTTTAGCAAAGGAAAAAGATGAATAAATGGGATGAAAAAGCAAAAAACTACACTAGGTATTCACCTTCATTAAATACTTTTGAAGCAAATGTTGTAAAAACACTAGAAAAAATGGGAGTTGACTTTAAAAATAAATCAGTTATAGATGTTGGTTGTGGAACAGGAATATATACTATAAAAATTGCAAAAATTGCAAAAAGTGTAGTGGGCATAGACTTTTCGATAAATATGCTTGAAGCTCTAAATGAAGATTGCAAAAAATTAAATATAAATAATATAAAAACAAGGCATAGCACTTGGGACGATTTTAAACTAAATAATCAAAAATTCGACATTGCGATTTGCACAATGTCACCAGCTGTCAAAACAGATGGCAATATAAAAAAATTTCACGAGTGTGCAAAAATAAAGATATATCTAGGATGGGCAGGCGTGAGAGATTGCACAATACTTGATGAACTTTTCTTGGCACATGACGCTGTATATTCAGCACCAAATGGAGCAAAGAGAGTAAAAAATTGGCTTGAAACTAACAAGCTAAAATACAAAATTGAAAATTTTGAAGAACTAAAGATTAAAAAAAGAACTTACAAAGAAGCAATAGAAAACTTTTCTTGGCACCTAAATGTAAGAGGCATAAACCCAAAAATTAACAAAGTAGAAAAAATACTAAAACCACTATGTGACAATGCACAAAACATAACAGAACAAACCATAAATAAGATGGATTTGTTTATTTGGAAATAAAGGAAAGGTACGACGATAAGCCGAGTTCTGTCTTGGGTGATTATTTATCTACTTGCTATCTTACGATAACACTCTAGCGAATGGTCAAAACATGAAGCAAAACCAATCCATTCTTGCTGCAAGTTGGGTTTACAAAGCAGTCTAGATTGCTCTAAACTCTGGTGGGCTCTTACCCCACCGTTTCACCTTTACCGAAAAATCGGAAGTCTTCTCTCTGTTGCACTATCCCTTAGGTTACCCTAGCCGTCCGTTAGACGGAACTTTGCTTCAATGCAGCCCGGACTTTCCTCTTGAAAATTTCAAGCAATCACCTATCGTACCTTTGAATGTAATTATAGCATTATTTTTAATTAAATATAATTTCTGTATTTCTAGTTATATAGAAGTTCCTATTAAGCTTATTCTGTTATACTTCCATATATTTAGAAATATAGAATAAAGGAAATCCATGAATTTAAATAATCTACAAGAAGCCCTTGACTTTTTTATTTTTGGTTTTTTAGAATTATCTGTGCTATTTTTGGTGATTAGTCTTTTTGTGGAGGTTATGAATGTATTTATGAACCCACAAAAAGTACAAAAGCTATTGTCTTCAAGGAAAAGCGGGTACTTAACGGCATCTGCCATGGGAGCTATCACACCATTTTGTAGTTGCTCAAGCATACCTTTAATGATGGGGTTGATAAAAGCAAAAGCTGGTTTTGGTCCAATAATGACATTTTTATTCACATCACCACTGCTAAATCCTATAATTGCAGTAGTATTTTACATCACTTTCGGGTTAAAGATAACTTTGATTTATGGAGCGATTGCACTATTTGCTTCTTTGTTGGCTGGATATACACTTGAAAAACTAGGTTTTGAGAAGTACATAAAAAAAGGAAAGGAAAATGTAGTAAGTTGCAACTCCTCTTCTATGTTTAATTTCAAAGCAACAAATGAAGAGGTAAATAGCTGTTGTACGACAAATATGGCAGAACCATCCAAGAAAAGTATCAAAGAAAAATTATTTGATAAAAAGTTGGTATCAAAAACATGGAAACAATTTGTTGATTTTATACCTTATATCGCTTTGGGTATTGGTATAGGAGCTGTTATTCACGGTTTCGTTCCACAAGCAATAATTACGCAGTATGCAGGGGCAAATAACAAATGGGCGGTTCCATTTTCAGCGGTAGTTGGAATTCCACTCTATATAAGAGCTGCGACTATGGTTGGTTTGGCACCAGAATTAGTACATCAAGGCGTAAATATGGGCTCTATCTTAGCACTTACTATCGCTGGTGCAGGAGCTAGTTTGCCGGAGATGATTATGTTAAAAAAGATTTTTAAACTGCCAATCATGATTTTCTTCATACTTACAGTATTTACAATGGCAATAGGATGTGGATATTTAGTAAATATTTATCTGACATAGATATGTCAATTTTTGATATTATAAGATATAATATCAACAGTGAATGGAGTCATAAAATGAATGATGAACAATTAGCAAAATGTTTAGCAGAATTAGGAAATATAACAAGATTAAGAATTTTTAAACTTCTTATAAAAGCTGGGAAAAAAGGTTTGCCCGTAGGTGCAATTCAAAAATCACTTGATATACCAGCCTCCACTCTTTCACACCATTTATCAAAGCTTTTATCTCAAAATTTGATCCATAAAAACAGAGCTGGAACAATACAAAACTGTATAGCAAATTACGATATCTTAGATACTGTTGTAGACGAACTTAAAGAAAAATGTTGTTCTGGAGTTTAAATTTGGCTTTACACATTGATTTCGCAGGTAATTTGATTACGACCATTTTGCTTGGAAGTATATAAAAGCTTATCAACTTTTTCAAATGCTTTATTAGCACAATTTTCATCACAAATAATATCTTTAAAAACGCATAAACCAGCTGAAACAGTAAGAAATTTGGATATACCATTGGGCGCTGCTTGAATTTTTAAATCTTCTACTTTTTTAATAAGTTTTTTAGCAAATTCTGTAGCTTTATCAATTTCACTCACATTAAAAAGAATACAAAACTCTTCCCCTCCTATTCTAAAAGCATAATCGGTTGGTCTAAGAGCAAAAGATTGTATAGTATGAGCTACATCTTCTAAAGCTATGTCTCCTTTTTTGTGTCCAAATGTATCATTGTAATTTTTAAAGAAATCAATATCAATAAACATAAAAGCAAACACTTGGTCGTTTCTTGTCAATAGACTAATTTTATCTTTTAGTATTCCATTAAAATACCTTCGATTATAAAGCTGTGTCAAGGGATCTGTAATACTAAGTTTATCTAAAGCATCATTTTTAATCTTCAATTCTTCCAAAATTTTATTGTATTCGCTAACATCAAGCATAGTGCCAACTATACCTTGAACCTCACCATTTTCAGCCACAAAGGTTGCTTTATAAAACTTATAATCACGAACAACTTTATCAAAACATTGCACTTTTCCTTCATAATACTGGGTGCCTGTATTTATGAAAAGCTCTTGGTCTTTTTGATTATAAATATCTGCTAATTCTTTTGGAATTTCATCAGGAAAATCATACAGTGACTTACCAATTATATCTTTTTTTGAAATACCCAAGATAGTTTTTGAAAAAGCATCATTACAGTGTTGGTAAATTCCATTTTTGTCTTTATAAAAAATAGGATTTGGAATAGTATCAAACAACATAGTTAAAAAAGAATGGTTCAACTCAACCATTTCTTGTAAACTATTTGCAAGAAAAGCTTTAGTCTCTAAAAATTTAATTTTTTCTTCTAGCATTTCATAGGTTGGTTTTGTATTACTCACTATAATTCTCACTCTCAATAATAATTTTTACTAATAACAGTATATCATAATTGATGCGTTAATTCTTCTAAAACAACTGTGGCGTAAGAGCCTTTTGGCAGTGAAAAATGCATCTCAAACCAACTCTGATCTTCTTTGTACTCATACTCTACATCCTTTAAAAAAGCCCAAGCAAATCTTCTTGCACCGTCCATTTGTGCCAGATATGGCTCTGCTTCTGAGTAGATTTTCTCCTCTAAAACTTTTGCTATTCCATCACCACATCTCATACTTCTATTGCCTGGAAGCCATCCTGTTGCAGTTATGGCTTCTTCTTCAAATCTTGCTAATTCAGTTTTCATATCTTCGCAAATAAAAGCTTTTCCAGCTGGATAGTGATGTAAAACATCGCCTTCAAAAATCTTAAAAAATCTCTTTTGTTGTTTCAATTCTTTTATCAATTCAACAGAAAAACCGAGAGTTTGGGCAGCCTCTTTTTCATTAAATCCATCTATCATGTGCCCAATTTTTAAACGATTTGATAACCATTCATTAAATAAAAAACTTTGATATGCACTGATAAAAAAGTTTTTCATCTTTCTTTTTCGCTCTTTTCTTTTTCCTTGCAGTATCTCTCTGCCTAGTATATAATTATCGCCCTGCTTGCCAAATCTTTGATAACCAAAAAAGTTAGGAAAACCCTCTTTCGCTAAAGTTTTAATTGCATTTTCTAGTTTTTGGGCGTCTATTTTATTTGCTCTTTTTAGTCTTATAAAAAATCTATTGCCTTTTAAGTGCCCTATTCTTATTTTATTGTTATGGTATGTTTTTGATATAATTTTAATATTTTCATGACTAAAATTTTCCAATTTTTTTTCAAAACTTTTATGAACCGATACATATTGAGTTGTCATACCATCTTTATCTTTCAGCCCTGCATATCCAAAATCTCTCGTTTTTGCTCCACAAACTTCACTTAAGGCTTGCACCATTTGCCAAGTAGTCATATCTTTTTTTCTCACATGTAAAATCAAATGTTCACCCTCGCCACTAAACTCATATAAAGGTAATTCATTTACTATAAAATCGCTTGAATTTTTAGTAAAAAGCACATTGATTGGTGAGTGTTTTAGATAAAATAATCTCTTCATATTTTTATATCCTTAAACTTTTGTGCCATTATACCAATTTTATACTTTTTAAGTTTATTTGCAGTAAACTTATGGGAAATTATATTTAGGAGCAAGAACCATGATATATGAGCTTAGATTGAGTGTTTTTAGATTTGATGCCTTGAGTGATTATCTTCCATTTTACAAAAAACATATAATTAAAGTTGATGGAGACAAAACACTAGACCAACTACTGGCCATAATAAAAGAAGAAGATAGACTTTTTGACTATCCGCAAGACAAAAATGCAACTATAAAAATAAGCGGTAAAATTCTATCTACAAGTGTAAAAATTTCTGATATTGTAGAAAACTTTGGAGCAGAATTAACACTTATGCCTATGAGCAAAAAAAGAGCCTTGAAAGATTTGATCATAAATAGTGATGATTTTGATGAAAAATTTGACTTACTTGATGCTTTTGTTGATGCAACTGACAGAAAAAGATATAAAGATTTGATAATGTACTATTACGCATCGGATGTCTTTTCATATAGTGATGATTTTCAAGGTGATGCATTGTTCTTGTTTGCATATGAAATGATACAAAAGCATAGTGAGCAAAAAGGAAATATCTTAAATATCCTAGATAATGAAGAAAACGGTATCTGGCTACATACCAATATATGTGGCAAACTTTTCCCCGCAGATTATGATACGGAAAATAAGATAAATTTCTTAAAAAATGAAATTCTAAAAGGGGGCAAATAAGATGAAAAACTATGTATTATATGATGCTATTATAGATATCAACAAAACATCAGCATTAGTAAATTCAACAAAAGAACTGTTTACTTTTTTAAATCT
>JAADIZ010000104.1 GCA_013151055.1 Campylobacterota bacterium | reverse complement strand
ACTCTTCTACATCTATCTCTAGTTTCATTTGTAAATCCTTCTGTGTTTAATTGGTATTTTACCTAATTGACACAGAATTGTTTACAGTCCCAGTTAAAAGTTTCGACCCCTTTTTGTATTTGACCTTTTTTTATATTTTGCTAGTATTGAAATTTATATATCTTATAAACCATAAACAATAATGCACTCAAGCCAACGATAACAGCCAATAGCCCCAAATTCATCATAAATCCTTTAATTTCTTTATATTTTTTAAAATATATACAAATAGCAGACAGACAATAACCGTAATGACAAGTACTATTCCAAATACAACATATACAGATATTTTATCTGGAATAACATGGTTTTTAAAAATCCAAGCTATCAAAGATGTGTCAACTGCAACAAGAGTAACAAACAATACTTTCAAAAATCCTATAAACTCTTTTATCTCATCTATCTTTGCCATAGATAATTATACCACAAATTAAGTCTATTTTAGAAAATGCAGAAGAATTGACTCTAGGTAGGTAAGAAAGTAAGAAAATCTCACTTAAAAAAGTTTAAAGTTTAACACCGACCTCTTTTGGGACTTTCAGGACTGACTAAATAAGTTCACTTAAAGATATATTTAACAAAGAAGTTATATAATTTCTTAAATGCTGAAAGATCCAAGGTTTGGATACACATGAGATAGGCATACTACATTTTCTTCATAGCTTATTTTACATGGCAAAAATTCTCAGCAAACTTTCTACAAGGATTATTTAATGGGTATAGAAGCGTATAAAAATTTGTTGTCTGATATAGGCGTAGATGTTGAAAAACATGCAAAAATGATGAATGCTGGATTGGAATCATATAAAAAACAGTTTTTGTCTCAACCAAACAGACCAGAGGCGATGAAGTATTTTGATTGGTTTATGAGTGAGATTCAAGGCGAAAGAATAGCTGAGATAAATAGGATAAAAAAAGAGAGAAAACCAGCTGTCGGTACATTTTGTATATTTGTCCCAGAAGAGATTATCGTAGGAGCAGGCGGGGCGTGTTATGGGCTTTGTGGTGGAAGTCCAGCTACGATACCTGATGCCGAGAGTGAACTCCCGAGAAATATCTGCCCTCTTATCAAATCAGCCTACGGTTTCAAGCTTCAAAGAACTTGCGCATATACTCAATCTTCTGATTTTATCTATGGAGAGACTACATGTGAAGCAAAAAAGAAGACTTGGGAGATTTTAGATAAGCACCACCCTGTGCATGTGATGAATATCCCTCATATGAAAAGAGATAGAGATTTACGAATGTGGAAAGAGGAAGTTTATGAGTTTAAAAAGCACATAGAAGATGTAATTGGCAAAAAATTAACTTTTGAAGAGATGGTAAATGGAGTCAAAATCATAAACAAAAAGAGAGAAGCTTTGCAGAGACTAGATAGTTTAAGAAGTATGAATCCAGATGTTGTGCCAATCAGCGGAAAAGATGGACTGTTTATCACTCAAATGGGTTTTTTAGATGACCCCGTAAGATACACTCAAAAAGTTAATGAACTTTGTGATGAGTTAGACAAAAGAGTTCAAGATGGTGTGAGTGTTTTTAAAAAAGATACACCAAGATTGATGGTTCTAGGAACTCCTTTTGCACCACCAAATTGGAAACTCCATACAGCTGTAGAGAGTACAGGAGGAGCCATTGTCAATGAAGAATCTTGTATAGGACATAGATACTATAAGGACAATGTTGATTTAGAAGGTGTAGAGGACGAAGATACTCTTATAGATAGATTGATGAGAAGATACAGCGAGATTGATTGTGCTTGTTTTACTCCGAATACACCAAGAATTGATAAAATTCTAAAGATGTACAAGGACAGACAAGCTGATGGCGTCATATACTACACACTCTCTTTTTGCCATACTTACAATGTCGAGTCCCATCTTGTTGTAGAAGCTTTGGAGAAAGAGGGAATCCCTTGTTTGATTATTGAGTCTGACTATTCTGCTGAAGATACAGGGCAGATTAAAACCCGTGTCGAAGCCTTTTTGGAGAGTTTGACATTTAAGAAAAAAGCTAAACTTTTCAAGGATATCAAGTAGGTGTTTTGGGGAGTGGATGTTGGTTCTGCTTATACAAAAATTTCTGGCATTGATGAAGAGCAAAATATTATAGACACAACGGTTATACCGACTATTATCGATCAAGATGAGATAGTTGCAGAGTACCTGAGGGATAAAAAAGTTGAGATGGTTGTGGCAACGGGGTACGGAAGATACATGATTGAAAAAAAGCTCTCCTGCCCTGTGATTAGTGAGATTAAAGCTCATGCAAGAGGTGCTTATTATCATAGTAAAGATATAGATTTGGTTATAGATTTAGGAGGTCAAGACAGCAAGATTATAAAGTTAAACGGTAGTGGTGGTTTTGTGGATTTTAGAATGAACGATAAGTGTGCTGCAGGAACGGGAAAGTTTTTAGAGATTGCTGCTGATAGAATGGGATTGGATATGCAAGAGTTTTCCGTTATGGGGTTTGAAGCAGATAAAGAGCTTGCAATTTCAAGTATGTGTGCAGTTTTTGCTGAATCTGAAGTGATCTCACTGATGGCAAAAAAAGAGAGTGGTGCAAACATATGTTATGGTATACATGACTCAATCGCATCAAGGCTTTCATCTATGGCAAGCAAATTTGCTACAAAGAGTGAGTATATACTTTTTAGCGGAGGTGGTGCTTTAAATCCGTTTTTAAGGCATCTTCTGTCAAAAAAATTACAAAAGAAGATCTTGGTTTCAGATACACCCCAGCTAATGGGCTCCATAGGAGCTGCACTTGCAGGGTATGCGATATGTCAAGAACTTTAGAATTTAAAGGAGATTAAAATTAAAGGTGGCAGGCTACTTTAATTTGAAGAGTGTCATATAAAATCTGATTTGCTCTTAATTTACAGAATAAAAACAGGCAATCATTCTGCTTTATTTGGTTAAGATGGGATAAAAACAGCACATATGTATAAAACTTGAGATATAAAAAAGTTAAAAATTTAACTCCGAACATTCCTCCTAAATTTTCCCGAGACCGTTCAAAATTCCGTGTCACCTAAATTCTGATAGAAGTAATCCTATCACACCAAAGCTTAAATTTTAAGCTCACCATCCATTCTACCCTCAAAGAATATAGCAAGTTGAGACAGGGTAAGACTCCAATTCCAAACAGGCATATTCCACTTTTTTTGAGCATTTTGTATACCCATATAGAGTAATTTCATTAGGCTATTTTCATTAGGAAATGCTCCTTTGGTCTTAGTAAGTTTTCTAAATTGTCTATGGACTGATTCAATTATGTTAGTAGTATATATAACTTTTCTTATATCTGGCGGATACTTGAAATAAACTGATAGATTCTCCCATTTATTATTCCAAGAGTTGATAACCAAAGGATATTTTTTACCCCATTTCTCATCAAGCTTGAGAAGTTCTTCTTCTGCTATATCTTTGGTTGTTGCTTGATATACAAGTTTTAAATCTTTCATAAACTCTTTTTGATCTCTTGATGCCACATATCTTAAACTATTTCTTATCTGATGAACTATGCAGAGTTGTACTTCTGTTTGTGGAAATATAGTCTTTATAGCTTCAGGAAATCCTTTTAAACCATCAACGGAAGCTATGAGTATATCTTTTAATCCTCTATTGTTTAAATCAGTAAGAACACTAAGCCAGAAGTTAGCTCCCTCATTCTCTGATAGGTATAATCCTAATATCTCTTTTTTACCCTCTATTCCAATACCTAGTACTGTATATACCGCTTTAGAGATATATTTACCACCATCTTTAATTTTATAGTGTATGGCATCTAACCACACAAAGGGATATATTGATTCTAATGGTCTCGCTTACCACTCTTTGACTTTAGTAATTATCTTATCTGTTACTGCACTTATAGTGGCTGTTGAAATACTTACTTGGTAAATCTCTTCAATGTGAGTAGATATATCTCTATAACTCATACCTAAGCCATACATTGAGAGTATTTTTTCTTCTATTTCATCTGATATTGCTGTTTGATGTTTTTTTACAAGTTGGGGTTCAAAGGTACCATTTCTATCTCTTGGAGTTTCTAATTCAAAGGAACCATCGCTTGTTCCTTTTATAGTCTTTTTATTGACACCATTTCTTCGATTACGGTTACCTCTTAGAACATCATTTGATATATGTGATTCTATCTCTGCTTCTAATGCAGCTTCTGTAAGTTGTTTTATGAGTGGAGCTAAAAGTCCACCTTTGCCTGTTAATCTTTTTCCACTTTTAAACTCTTCTAATATTTCATTGAAGTCGAAGTCTAAATTCTCTCTCATTGTCAATCCTTTTTGATATTTTATCAGATTGACACGAAATTCTTAACAGTCCCTCAGATTGACACGAAATTTTTAACAGTCCCTTTAACACTCCCTCTTTATCGCTTTTTTACATTCTATTTTTGGTATCTGGATATTACTAACGAAGTTTTAAAGTAGTTTTAAATAATTCAATATTATTTTTTAATTCATTATTCTGATTTATCTTAGATAAACTATTCTGCTCATCTTTATTATATTCTAATTCAAGAAGACCTGATAAACTTGAGATTACTTTCATATGAGAAATTTCAGGTAAGTTTTTTTTAATAAAATCTTTACTTGGTGAGGCACTTATATATTTGTGATTTGCAAATCTATATAATTTATTTAAAAATTCTACATTTGTTTTCTTGCCCATTATTCTAGTTGAATGCACAATAAGTT
>JAADIZ010000002.1 GCA_013151055.1 Campylobacterota bacterium | reverse complement strand
AAAGCCTATAAATTTGCTCTCATAGCTGTATTTCTGTGGTCAACAGTTGCAACAGCTTTTAAAATAACTTTAAGATTTTTGACTCCTGTTGAGTTGCTTTTTTATTCGTCTTTAACCTCTTTGTTTGTGCTAGGAGCTATCTTGCTTTATCAAAAAAGAGTTGGTGAAGTCGTTGTGCATATCAAAAATGAGCCATTTTTGATATTGCTTCGCGGAGCTATAAATCCTTTTGTCTATTATCTAGTTTTATTTAAAGCTTATGATTTACTGCCAGCCCAAGAAGCCCAAGCTATAAACTATACTTGGGCATTGATGTTTGCATATCTAAGCGTGGTATTTCTTGGGCATAAAATTACAAAATCAGATGTATTGGCTGGGTTTATCTGCTATTTTGGTGTGCTCATAATAGCAACAAAAGGCTCACCTTTTTCTTTGCATTTTGGAGATATTTTTGGCGTTGGGCTTGCTCTTTTTAGCACAATTTTATGGTCAATGTATTGGATATTTAACACAAAATCAAAATCAAATCCAATAGTTGGGCTGTTTTCAAATTTTTTAGTTGGAGTTGTTTTTATATCAATTTATGTTTTTTTAAAAGGTGGTTTGAGACTGCCAAACTTAGAATCTTTACTAGGAGCTGTCTATGTTGGTTTTTTTGAGATGGGATTTTCATTTGTATTTTGGCTAAAAGCAGTTAATTACACAAGGCATATATCAAAGATTTCAAATTTGATTTTTCTCTCCCCTGTTCTTTCGCTTTTTTTCATACAATTTTTTATAGGAGAAAAAATTTTAAACTCAACTATCGTAGCTCTTGTTTTTATTTTGGGTGGTTTAGTGGTTCAAAAACGCTTTAACGCTTCTTGATATTCAAGAGGTTTATTTAAGTTAAAAAATTGTTCATCGTTTTCAAATTCAATATATACTGTCTTGACTTTTTCTAATAAATTTCTTATTTTATGATTATTATCTAAGATTTGTTTTCTTAAAGTTGGTAAAATTGATGGTTTATATATGGCACACATTTGGTGTGAACCAAAAGGTGATTTTGCTATAACTGCTTCAAAGTTTTCTAAATTTTTATATAATTTTTCATAAACCTCTTTTGAGACAAATGGTGTATCTACACTTAAAATCGCCACAGGGGTTTGAAGTTTTGAGAGGATACTGTAAATTGCTACCAAAGGTGAAAACTCATCAAACTCATCAACATCTTCTATAAAAGAGGCTCTAAAGCCAAATTTATCTCTATTTTTACAGCTTATATATACACTTTTAAACCAACTCTCAACCCTTTGTAGCTGATATTGTGTAAGCGTTTTGCTTTTTCCAAAACGAAGCAGTGCTTTATCGCTTCCCATTCTAGAGCTTTTGCCACCAGCTACTATTGAGCAAGGCAGAGGTAGAATTACAGACTCCTTGGGTCTGTTATCTTGCCTTCTATTGCACTAGCTGCTGCAATGGCTGAGTTTGAGAGGTATATCTTGCTACTTCGATCACCCATTCTTCCGATAAAATTTCTATTTGTTGTAGATATGCAAACTTCATCTTTGCCTAAAATTCCCATATATCCTCCCAGACATGCCCCACAAGTTGGATTTGAAAAGACAGCCCCAGCTTCTATAAAAATCTCCACTAAACCCTCTTTGCTAGCTTGAAGTGATATTTTTTGAGTAGCTGGTGTGATGATTAGCCTAGTTTTTCTTGCTACTTTTTTACCCTTTAGTATTTTTGCCGCAATCCGTAAATCTTCTAATCTGCCATTTGTGCAACTTCCTATAAAGACTTGGTCAACTGCTATATTATCGCTAACTGCTTGGCTTAAAGGTTTTCCATTTGATGGCAAGTGAGGATATGCGATGACAGGCTCTAGTTTTGTTACATCTATATGAATAGTTCGCACATACGAGGCATCATCATCAGAATAAAACTCTTTTGGCTCTCTTGCTAAGTTTTTATCTTTTAAAAATTCGCGAGTTACATCATCAACTGCTATTATGCCATTTTTTGCACCAGCCTCTATCGCCATATTACATAAACTAAATCTATCGTCCATGTTTAAGTACTTTATCGTCTCACCCGTAAATTCCAAAGTTTTATAGAGTGCTCCATCGACTCCTAGTTGGCGAATGACTTCCAAAATCAAATCTTTTCCGTAGATTAGCTCACCAGGTTTTCCGCTAAAAACAACTTTTATAGCAACTGGTACTTTAAACCAGTTTCCACCCGTAATGAGTGCAAACGATATATCAGTGCTTCCCATGCCAGTTGAAAATACTCCAAGAGCCCCGTGTGTACATGTATGAGAATCTGCTCCGATAATAACATCGCCAGGAACCACAAGCCCTTTTTCAGGCAAAAGTGCATGTTCGATACCCATATCTTTTTCATCAAAAAAGTGTTTTAAATTGTGTTTATATGCAAAATCACGGCTTATTTTAGCTTGATTTGCACTTGCTATATCTTTAGCGGGAATGAAGTGATCCATAACGATAGAAAATCCATCAGGATTTGCTAGTTTTTCTACTTCACTCTCTTCAAAAGCTTTGATTGATATCGGCGTTGTGATATCGTTTCCTATCACCATATCTATGTTTGAACGGATAATTTCCCCAGCTTTCACAGCTCGCCCCACATGGTCACTAAAAATTTTTTCTGTTATTGTCTGACCCATTGTCTTTCCTTTAGTCTTTGAGTTCCACATTTTATCAAAAAATAGATTTAAGGCATCTTTGGTGCTGGGATTTTGTCTCCTAAGAAACTATAGTCTCCTCCAATTCTTGCTATTGGGGCGTATTCGAAATACATTTTTTCTCTGTTTGTTATGCAAGTGTCGTTTATATACATCTGTTTTATCTCTACGATTATAGGCTTATGTTGGCTTCCTTTGATGTCTAATTCTTGCAAAAATTGACAAAAAAATGCAACGGGAGCATCTTTGATGATAGGTGGATAATCTTTGATTTTTTGCTCTAAATCTATATCAAACATATCTGCTTCACTAACATCATGAGCTAACTCTTTCGCACTAAAATGCATTTTATTTAGTTGGTTTTCTTTTGGCATACAAATAGTGCATTTTTTGGTTTTTCTTATGTTTGCAAGGGTATCTTTTGGGCTTCCATCGCTTTTATGTCCTATAGAAATTACCATCGTAGGCGGTGTTGAAGTAAGAGCCATAAAGTAGCTAAATGGTGCTAAGTTTATCTCTTTATCCTCTGTAATTATCCAAGCGATAGGTCTTGGTATGATAGCTTGTCTCATCAACTTATAATTGTCTAAATTGTCATTGAAATCTAATAACATTTTATCTCCTTTGGTAATTGGTTGCCTACTTTATAGTATAATACTATCATAAAATTCTTAACAATAAGGAAAGAAATATCAAACGATATGAATTAGTGCAAGTTTCACAATATTTAGAAAAATTTAAAACCATAACAACTGTTGGGCGAGTTGATGATACTATTATCAAGATAGTATTTGATGGGAGAGAGAGTCTCTTTTTTGATATGAAAAAAGGTGATGCCTATATCTTTAAAAAAGAGGAATTTAGAAGAGCAAAGCTTTATAATGCTCCTTTTGATGTAGCTTTGCATAAAAGGTTTGGTAGGGCTCAAATAGAGATGGTTGAAGTACTTGAAGGCAATAGAGTTTTGAGAATTACTGTAAATTCCAATTCCAGCTATAAGCTTAGAAAAACTGTTTTGCAATTTGAATTTACAGGGCGAAATACCAACTGTATCATTTTAGATTTAAAAGGTGTTGTTATTGAAGCGTTGCGACATATCGATTCAAGTGTATCATACCGAAGTATAAAAGTGGGTGAAATTTTAAAAGAGTTACCTCCATTTGAGCTTAATGAAAAAATCCAAGAAATTGAAAATTTACAAGAGTATTTGCAAAATCAATACAAAAAAAGAGCTCTCATAAAAATCACCCAAATTAAAAATCAAAGAGTGCAAAATATACAAAAAAAGATAGATAAATTTCAAAAAATACTTTATAGACTTGAGAGTGAAGAGGAGTTGGCAAATAAAGCCGATAAATACAATCTTTGGGGAACCTTGATTTTGAGTAATTTGCATGAAGTAAATGCCTATGAAAAAGAGATAAAATTAGAGGATTTTGAAGGAAAAGAAGTTTGTATAGTTTTGCCAAAAATGGCTAAGAGCCCAACACAAGCAGCAAATATACTGTTTGATTCATCAAAAAAATTGAAAAGGAAGGCTAAATCTTTATATATAGAACGAGAAAATTTAGAAGAAAAGATAGAGTTTTTAAAAAAAATGCAAAATGCTATAAATCAGGCAGAAGATGAAGCCGAGATAAATATACTTTATCCCAAACAAAAGCATTCTAAGAAGGCAAAAATTGCTCAAGTTTCATATGAGAGTTTTTATATAGAGGGTTTCAAAGTGATGCTTGGAAAAAATGAAAAAGGCAATATTGAGCTTCTAAAAGAGGCAAAGAAAAGAGATATTTGGTTGCATTTAAAGGATATTCCATCATCTCATGTTATAATAAGAACAGACAAACAAAATATTCCCAAAACTGTGTTGGAATTTGGAGCAAAACTTTGTGTGGATTTTAGCATAAGTGAAAAAGGTTCATATTTGGTCGATTATACTACTAGAAGAAATGTAAAGGTAAATGAAGGAGCACATGTAAATTATGTTGATTACAAAACGATTAGCATAGCAAAAATTTAGCAAGGAGTCTTAAGTGGCAGTAGGTCCAATTGGGGCGGTTACTTATGCAAATCAAGCAACATCAGCCCAA
>JAADIZ010000043.1 GCA_013151055.1 Campylobacterota bacterium | reverse complement strand
CAGCAGGTTTAATATTGTTTCTGGGCTTGGGCGTTCTACGACTTTGCGCTGTGCGTATTGGGAGCATTTTTCTGAGCAAAAATTATATTTATTTCTTTTCCGCTTCCTTCTGTCATAAAAGGTTTTGCCACAGGTATGGCATTTGTAATAGTTATTTTCTGGATAATTTTTATTCATATTTATTTATAGTTTTTAACTTCTTGTTGTAGTTTTTTTAATATTTCTTTGTTTTCTTCTAAGTATATTTTTGCATTTTCTCTGCCTTGTATTGCGACACCGTACAGGTCATAGAATGCGCCTTTCTTTGAGATAATTCTGTATTGTATTGCGAGATCTAAAACCTCACCACTCGTAGAAATTCCCTTATTGTACATAATATCAAAATGAGCTTCCTTAAAAGGTGCTGCCATTTTATTTTTAATAATTTTGACTCTTGTCTTGTTACCTATTCTCAATTTGCCATCGCTTGTTGACCCTTCTAGCTTACCCATGTTAGTTGTTTCCATCCTGACAGTTGTATAAAACTTTAATGCATTCCCGCCGGGTGTAGTTTTCTTAGGTCCATACCCAAACGAATCAAGAACGGCTCTAGTTTGGTTGATGAATACCAAAGTTGTCCCTGTTTTAGAGACTAGTCCAGTTAGTTTTCTTAAGGCTTGCCCCATAAGACGAGCCTGTAATCCCATGTGGACCTGTCCGTAATCTCCTTCTAATTCTGCTTTCGGTACTAATGCCGCTACAGAGTCTATTACAATCAACTTTATGCCTCCCCCTACGATCAACGCTTCTATGATCTCGAATGCTGCTTCTAAGTTGTCTGGTTGCGTTAAAAGCATTTCTTTTACATTTACGCCAATATTTTTAGCGTATTCTACGTTGATAGAATTATGTACAATTAAATTATTACAGAGAATAAATTGTTTATAATAATCTTGTTCTTGCGTGGAAATATCATAAACTTTGATTTTGGTTTTGCTTTTTTGTATATTTGTAATTTTGCATTTTATATAATTATGTATATGTTTTTGTCTGGATTGATCTTTCTTGCTCAATTTTAAACTATATGGTTTTGATTTTATTGAGATTGGAGTAAATAAACTATTGCCAATTTTCAAAGTTTTAACTTTTTTTATTTTTCCATTGTCTGTCAAAACTTTGTGTTCGCCGGTTAATTTGATGTTGTTGCCATATTGCGTACGGATTTCGTATACAAATTCATTTCCAGTGAATTCACATGTCGCCCTCCTAAGATATGTATTGCCTTTTTTATCAAAACACAATGTTGAAAATTCTTTATTCTCAAGTTTTTCTATTTTTATATAATTCTGTTTTTTTGCATCATATATATAGCTCCCTTTTGCTATGCAATGTTCCAGATCAACAAATGCGGTTTTATATTTAGCCTTCTGGAATTGAGCAAGAATAGTTAAAGCCATAGTAGTTTTCCCGGAACTATTATTCCCGAGTATTTCAATCATTCTACCTATAGGGATACCACCACCTAATGCTTTGTCCAAGATAAGAGATCCACTTGATATAGTTTTGATATTGATTTTACTGGATTTCCCCATCTTAATAATTACTCCCTCGCCAAATCTTTTTTCGAGTCCTGCGATCACCTTGTCAAGTTCTATGTTTTTCTCGATCATGGACTTATTATTTAATTTATATTGTAATATGGGAGTTCGCCGGCGAACTTTTTTTAAACCTGCAAAGCGTTTGAAATCATGCTTTCTTGCTACATACAGATAACATCTGACCCAAGAGCCATGTTATATCAATGTAAGCACGTTGTCACGCATCGCTAACATCTAAATCCGCCAATTCGCATAAATCTAATGGAAGTAGCGTTGTAATATATTGTATAGCTATTTCTTTTTGTTTGCTCAAGGGCAAATCTTCTATGTATTCTCGTACCATCTCCCACGCAGGAGGTTTTTGTCTCCCCTCTGCTTGTGCGATGCGCGATCTACTTACGTTGCATTGTACTGCTATTTCGGACTGGGATAATCCTTTTTTGTATATCCTAATATGTTGCAGGTATTGTCCAAAATGATTTTGCATATTTGCGAGTTTTAAGTGTTTGAAATTAAAATTTAAGTAGAGGTTAGATATAAGTTTTATTTGTGATCTACAATTAATATCTTATATGGACTTCGCTCCACATCATCCCGCTAGATCGCCTACCTGCCCTGTAAGCCCAGGAGTTTTTACATATTGTCATGGTCCGGAACACGCAGACAATAGGGTAGGTCTATTCTAGTCGTGCATTTATTGCCACTAACCTCTACTTAAATTTTAATAATTGATATAAGGCTGGACAGGATGCTAGGTTGGTTACGCATTACGGGGCTTCCCCATCCTCGACCTTGACCATTACTGGGCGTTTTGCATTCCGCCACCAGCCTTTAGCGCATAGATAACCTATCATATATAAAGAGAAATATCAAGCTGTTTTCTGTCTTTCCTTGATGTAAATGGCTTGTAATTGCCTGGCCGACATAGATTGCAATTGTGATTTAGTCCAGCCTTTCCATTTATGTAGTCTATATACCAGTTCAGTTTTTGTTTTTGGTAGATAGAAGTTAAGTTTTTTAGTTATCATGTTTATAGTATTTTAATTGGTGGACGAACAAAACCGAGATTTGTTGATTTAACAGGTTAAAATGCTTGTTTTTCTTGTCCATGCGTGGACGAATACGGATAAGATTATAAACGGATTATGCCTCTAGGGAAAAATGACATATCTGGTTTTTCTTCATAAGCAAAAGCCCATTTGTCGTTAAATGTGTCGAACATCTTGTCGCGTGCTTCGCTCATGTTTTTTGCTTTTATTGCACATACGCAATCTTTGTTGTAGGTAGTTTTATTGATAGTATGTTTGTGTACTTGTCCGAACGTGAAATAATATGTCTTCATATTTACATAACTGTTAATAATATAGGGTGTTCTAGTCCTTCTTTAAATACGAATTTCATTCCATCGTATTGAATTTTTTCACCTGCTGTTAGTTTGTTCCGCTGTTCTGGATCTCTTAATGCTTTACACCATGCGTCCCATGCTTTTTGATGTAGCCAATTATGTAGTCCTTGTTTTTTATTATTTCTTGCTAACCATTTATTGATGTGTCGCAACGAGACTTTATCTATAGCGTGTCCAGAGATTTCTACTTGTTGTTCTATAACAATACCTCTGCGATCTAATTCTGCCTTGGCTGTTTCGGCCCAGTCGGATACGTTATTTATTATCCATTTCAAATAACCGATAGGCAGTCTGGTGAATTTCTCGCCATTGTGTCTCCCGAATGTGATTTTAAGTCCGTGGGTGTTAATCATTTTTTTGTTTTAATTAAGTCCGAGTCTTCAAGGTTGTTGCCGAGTACTTCGTAATTACAAGGATTTTGATAAGTGTCTCCTTGCATATTGTCGCCGAATGGCCGGACTTTGTTATTGCAAAATTTTACAACAGATATATCTCCGTCATCATGCCGCCCATGCTTGCCGCAACATTTGACATGCTGCACTATGTCCTTTTCATAGATCTTGATTCCATTTATGTCTTTACATCCCATGAAGTCCATAACGATATAGCGGTTTGAGGCAAGGCATTCATGTAATGTTTTTACCTCGGAATGCATACCGTCCTTAAAAGCAAAGCCGACAGTTATGAATGCCGAGCCATCTTCTGCCGTTATATATTTATCAAAATCGTAAGCCATTTGTCTCAAGCGTGTATCCCATACTCGGTACTTGTGTAGTCTGGTTTCTTCATGCTTCATTGTTTTTGTGGTTAAAATTATTGATAAAAAGATTAACTATGTTTATTTATTTAAAATTAAATATTTATATTTCCTATGCTCTCTCATGGTTTTAGCCCATTCTTTACCTCCGGGATAATACCTGCCGTCTTTCCTTCTTTGTTTAAACTGTTCCTTGCATAGCTTTTCTTTTTCTGGGAACAGAATAAAGCTTACATATCTTCTGCTTATGCCTGTTTTTCTGGCAATAGCCCTTTGCGCCGTACCGTTCTTATACATATCCCGAACTACTTGTTTGTCCGCTTCTGTATATTTAATACGGCGATCATGTTCTTTCGGTAGTTTTATTCTATGATTGGGATTTTCAAAAAAGTATGGCATAAGTGTAGATTAAATATCTAGTATGTTTTTAGTTGTTAGCAAGCTCTAATAGATTCTTCGTAGCAATCAGGACACAGCCATAGTTGTACTTCTTGTCTTCCTATTTCAAAGTTATACGGATCTATGACTTTTTCTACATAGTGTTTTAGCTGATTACAGCTTTCACATCTTTTCCTTTTTTTATTGCTCATGGTTTCGTGGTGTTAAATTGTTAAATTAAATTCCTGCTAGTGTTTTTAATAAAAGGATTAAGTATGTATCTTCCAGCATCCCTAGTGAAAAAAATAGCATGATTAGTAACATACCCATCCTATCCTGTTTCATTTCTTGCATTTTCATTATTGCTAACATTGTAAAAGCTGTGATCATATTGATTGGTTGTTAAGGATTGTTTTTATTGAATTATAATAATTTTTTAGCGACTTTAACAGTTAAGTCAAATAGTTTATTGTCAAAAACACGTACAAAGCAATTACCTAGCATTTCGTCATGAATATCTTCAGTAATAATTTCAAAAACAGGATAGTTAGTTTTAAAATCCTTATCAAGTTTCCCGTCTTTAATTAGTTGCTGTATTTGATTATCAATTTCATAAATAAAGGATAAATCAACTTTTTGACTTTTGTCTATAAAGTATTTGCATAATGCCAGTGCTTTATATATGGTCCGCAATATG
>JAADIZ010000138.1 GCA_013151055.1 Campylobacterota bacterium | reverse complement strand
TTCTTAAACTAGTTTTTTTTATAACAACATATGATACGCCTAAATGACCAGAAACTCCATGATTTATATAAAAAACACCACCTTTTGTTTTAAAATCTTTTTTAGAGAAATCTATGTGATCTTCTATTTGTGTATAAATTGGTTTTTCAGCAGAGTCATATAGTCCATATTCTAAACCCTTATCAATTCTTAGATTTGTAAAATTAATATGTGCATTTTGCATATGAGCTTGGATAATTTGATTGGAAATATTACCACTATTAACTTGCATTTTTGAGATAGCTAACTCGTAATATTGCCTTGCATTTAAAGAGTAAAAAAGCCAACCAATTATGGCTATAAGAAAAAGCGAAGAGCCAAGATATAGAGTTAAAAAACCATAAAATGTTCTTTTCTCATCTTTAGTCAAAATGATAACCAACTCCTTTTACAAGCATGACATAAAAAAGGGTACAATACTGCTCCTGAAAAACAAATCTATACTTCAACTAACTTTAATTTCAAAAATATTTTTTCCCTTTTTGTATCTATGTGTAAATTCGAAACCATGAAAATCGATAATTCTTGATACCAAATTTAAACCTAATCCATAACCTTTTGTACCTCTTGAATTGTCTTCTTGAGTAAATTCTCTTATGTAAAAATCTAAATCGTGTTTTAAAGGTTTTGATTGATTTTTTATCTCTATCAACTTTTTATCACACTCTATTTTAACTATACCTTTATCTCTATATTTTAAAGCATTATCAATGAGATTTTTTATCGCTATGCTCATATAGTTTATATCTACAAAACATTCGAAATTACTTTTGATATCTATGCTTATATCTTCTTCATTTTCTATCATCATTTTCGAAAAAGTTTCACTCAATACAGTCTCTATGGTATATTTCTGTCTATTTAATTTCAAATTTTTTGATTTTATCTTTTCCAATTCTAACAACTCATGAGTTAAGCTATCCATCTGTTGTATCGATTTTTTTAGTATTTTTTTATATTTTGTATCTTCTATCATCTCCAACGAAATCTTTGCTTTTGCTATGGGCATTCTTAGCTCATGGCTTATATCATTTAAAAACTGAGCTCTTGTTTTTATCATAAGTTCCAAATTTTCTGCCATATCATTAAACTCATCAACAACTTGTGATATCTCATCATTGCCTTTGGTTTTTTTGAGTCTCCAGGAGTAATCTCCCCGTCCAAACTTTTCAATAGCTTTTGATATTTGTCTTAATGGTGTAAGCATTCTTAAAACTATAATCAACATAATAATCAACAAAAAAACATCTGCTAAGATAAGATAGTTTAGACGCTCTTTTTTTTCAGAATCATTGTGTATTGATGTATCATATAGCAAGACATTGTCATTAAAATATTTCATATACAAATAGAAATTTTTATCTTTTTTTAAAACTTGAATTAAACCAAAAGAGATTTTTCTCTCATAAAGAATTTTGGTATTTTTTTTAAGTGCAATACTGGTTTTCATATAGTGCAATTCTTTGATTTTTTTATCAAAAAGCACCATATTTTCGCTAGAAAATAGGTCAAATAACTCTTTTGCTGCTTGTATGTATTTTTCTTTATTGGCTAATTCTATCTTCTCATTAGCAATTTTATTTGTCAAAATAGCTAGGTAGCCAATCAACACAATACTAACTAAAAAAAGGATTATTATCTTTTTAAATATAGACACTAAAATTAATCTCCTATAAACTTATACCCAATTCCCCAAATAGATTTTATGTATTTTGGAGATTTTGAGTCATCAAATATCTTTGTTCTGATATTGCTTATATGCATGTCTATTGCCCTATCTTTTATATTTTGATAGTCGCTTCCTAGATACTTTGCTATCGATTCTCGTGATAGTATTTTTTTGCTACTATGCAATAGTAATAAAAATATCTCATACTCAATCTTTGTAAAATTAAGAATATGCCCCATTTGTGATATTTGCATCTTTGATTCATCTATTTCAAATTCACCAATTTTTTTGATTTGAGTTGTAGCTGTTACTCTTTTTAAAATTGCATTTATCTTCATGATAAGTTCTTTTGGCTCATATGGCTTTGCTAGATAATCATCGGCTCCATATTCATAAGCCAACACTTTATCGCCAAGATTTCCTCTTGCACTCGAAATTATAATCGGAATCGAGCTTTTTTCACGAACTTTTTTACAAACATCAAAACCATCAATTTGTGGTAACATCAAATCTAAAACGACAATATCATAATCATTTTTGGCAAAAAGTTTTTTCATAGCATCTAGTGGCTTATCATATGCATCTACTTCAAATTCATAATTTTTTAGATAATCCACAAGCAACTCTTGCATATCCAAATCATCTTCTATCAGTAGTACTTTATTCATTCTAGATTCCAATCTTCCATATATTTTGCGAACTTTTTTCTCTGTTTAAGTGAGAGTATTTTGTGCATATTTTTTAAAAATATTGTCTCAATCTTTGCTTCTTTTAGATTAATGTTACTATTTTTATCTAAGATTTTTGCCTCATCAAAATTATCTTTTATAAAATTTTTTTGGTTAAATTTAGTGATTTTTTCTTTTTCTTCTCTATAGTGCTTTATATCTCTTCTATAATTTTTTATGATTTTTACTATCTTGGTTTTCTGCAAATTACTTAAATTTAGATAAGTTAAATCTCTATTGTAGTGATGCTCGGAATCTGCAAAAACAAAACTAACACACATAATAAAAATCAAAAATAATTTCATATCCTATCCTCTTCTGATAAGTTCATAATCTAGTAAACCTTTTTGTATATTTTGGTGGCAAGCCTTGCAGTTTGCTTTGTTCTTAACCTCTTTATTGCTAAAAAGGCTTTTATCAACATTTTTATGTTTATTTTTCCAAAAATTTGTCTTCGTTATCGCTATAGTTTTATCATTTTTTTGTAACTCCTTATTTATTTTAAAAGCTGCTTCTTGAGTTGATGTTTCTGCACTATTTTTTTTCAAAAATGCCAAAATTGAATGATTTGTAATTATATCCAAAGAAGCATCTTCTCCAAAATGATTTTCCAAGTTACTCATCATTAAACTCCATGATTTTTTAGGCAACAAATATGGAGGATATAGCATATGGCAATCACTACACTCTTTGGAAAAACTATTGTCTTGCAGTGCATAATCTTGTTTAACATTTGCACTTGCTAAAAGTACATTATCTTTGGTAAAAATCATATAATAAAGCGAAAACAGTGATAAGCCAATCCAAATAAATGAAAACAATACTTGGAAAATATTTAACCTCACACGCAGTAACTCTTTTGTTCTCTTAAATCCATTTAACATAGAGTTAATTGCATCACTTTTTTTGATATATTTATCTACTAAACTCCCTGCCACATGGGCTGCTATCACAAATATCAAAGCATTTGCAAAAAATGAGTGAATACCAGAGAAAAGCTCCATTTTTTGAAAATAAGCACTATGTAGAAAAGCAAAAATACCATGATTTTTCTCTATACCTTGAGCTAAAAAACCAGTAAAAATAGCTAAAAATGTTAATACTATCATAGCCACAATCGCATAACTAGAAGCTGGATTATGTCCTATATACTCTTTACTTTTTTTACCAACATGAAATATATAGCTTACAACTGTTAGCATATACTCCTTTAAATTACTTATACTAAAATCAAAATCTTCAAACCTAGAGTATTGTGGTCCTATATATCCCCATATAAAACGAAAGGCAAATGTAACGCCCAAAGCTACACCAAAAGCAATATGATAATCTAATAGTTTCTTATAATCTCCAAGCAAATAAGAGGTAGCCAAAAAGATAATTAACAAAACATGGGAAATTCTATTGGTCAGCGGCCAAATATAACTTTTATTCATCTTCTTCTCCATTTACCTAGGTATTCTAACATAATCTTCATTATACAAACCCCTACTAGCTGTCGTATGGCAAGCTATACAATTACTAGAACTTCTTATTGATTTTCGACGAAAGATGTCTCTTCTTAATTCATTATGTGCTCTTGCAAAAACTATTCCCGTAGTTATACGCATAGGAGTTGTATTTGGTTTTGTATATCTATTTATAACTCTGCTCAAGTATTGGTTTGAGTTATCACTAGAATTTTTTACAAAATAGCTCAAAAGTTTCTGTTTATCATTCTTATTCAAGCTTGCATCTGTACCAAAATGATCACTAAGATTTTTAAAAATCTTTTTCCAAGAGCGTTTAGGCAATAAACCTGGTTGATATGCAAAATGGCAACTCCCACACTCTTTTAAAGCAATTTGATTGTTTATTGGTTTTACATCGCTTGCCAATAATACTCCTGACATAAAAATTATCACTAAATATATCTTATTCATTTTATTTATCCTTTGTTTTTATTTAACTGTCATCTTTTCAAGAAGCAAAGCTCCTTAAAAATTCACGCTCTACTAAAGCTACGACTTGCGTCGAGAGACTTTGTTAACTGTCATCTTTTCAAGAAGCAAAGCTCCTTAAAAATTCACGCTCTACTAAAGCTTTGGCTTTGCCAAGAACTTTACTTTGAATTAATGTAGTAAAGTACATCACCTTTTTCCATTGCACTTCCTTGTCTTCTATACACATCATTAAAATTTCTCCTTAGCCATTTTTTTACATCTTTTACTTTGCTTAGTCGCTTAGTATTTGCCAAAGGGGAAAGTGGTTTGATTAATTTACCTGTATGTACATTTTTGCCTGTTTGCTTAAGATTTGCAGAGTGGCACGAGGAGCAAGAGATATTTTTTCCTCTTTTTCCAATATGTACACTTGTAAATATCCGTTCACCTCTTTTAGCACTAAAGTCAACAAAACCGCTTTTGTTTTTTCGTACTTTACTTTTGAGCTGTTCTACATATT
>JAADIZ010000084.1:347-5248 GCA_013151055.1 Campylobacterota bacterium | reverse complement strand
ATAACAAATGAAGAAAAAGAGAAAATCGAAGAGTTGATAAATCAAAGAAATGAAGCAAAAAAAGAGAAAGATTATCAAAAAGCGGATGTTTTTAGAGAAAAATTAATAAATATGAATATCCAAATAATGGATACAGCAACAGGAACAAGTTGGGAAAAAAATAGTGAACAATAATATAGGAAAAATTTTAGGCAGATTTACACCATATTACAAAGATTATATACCTCATTTTATTTTTGCGATAATCGGTATGATTTTGTCTTCATCTGGCACAGCAGCAACCGCGTACCTTGTAAAACCATTGCTAGATAAGATTTTTATAGCAAAAGATATAAATATGCTACATCTTTTACCTTATGCAATAATAGCAGTGTATGTAGCAAAAGAGTCTGGGCGATACATGCAAACTTATTTTACCGAATATATAGGACAAGATATCATAAGAAGATTTAGAAATAGACTTTTAGATAATATTTTGCACCTCGATATTGCTTTTTTTCACAAATACCGCTCAGGTGAACTTATAAGTAGAAATACAAATGATGTCGAACGAATTAGACTCGTTGTTTCAAATATAATTCCAGAGTTTTTTAGAGAAATTTTTACAATAATAGGTTTAGTAATTGTTGTCATTTACCAAAGTAGTGAATTAGCTGTGTATGCTTTGGTTATTATGCCCTTAGCTGTCTATCCTCTAAGCTTATTAGCTAAAAAAATGAAAAGAATTTCGAGACTCTCACAGGAAAAAATATCTGATTTAACTGCTAAACTTAGTGAAATATTCAATAATATAGAGATAATTCAAGCAAATAATGCTCAAAAATTTGAACATGGTTTATTTGAAATAGATAATAAAAAATACTTCAAACTAAATATGAAAAGTATAAAAATTTCTCAACTTGTTAGTCCACTGATGGAGACTCTAGGTTCAATCGGAGTTGCTACTGTTATTATAGTTGGAGGAAAAGAGGTTATAGAAGGAGGCATGAGCGTTGGAAGTTTTTTCTCTTTTTTGACTGCTCTTTTTATGCTCTACACCCCGATAAAAAGGGTTTCTGGACTATATAATAAAATGCAAGATGCAATAGCTGCAAGTGAAAGAATTTTTTTCTTACTCGATTTAAAACCAACCATTTTAGATGGAAATAAAAAAGTTCCACAAAATATCAAAACAGTAAATTATGAAGGCGTATCTTTAAAGTATGATGAAAAAACAGCATTAAGAGATATAACATTTGAAGCAAAAAAAGGTGAACTTGTAGCCTTTGTAGGAGATAGTGGGGGTGGGAAAACTTCAATTGCAAATCTTTTAGTAAGATTTTTTGATACAACTAGTGGCGAAATAAAAATCAACAACATAAATATAAAATCTTTCCCACTAAAAGAATTAAGGGACAATATAGCCATAGTCACGCAAAGAGTATATATACTTCATGATACAGTCGCAGCAAATATAGCTTATGGACAAAATATTGACAAAGAACGAGTTATCCAAGCTCTAAAAAAAGCAAATGCATATGATTTTATAGAAAAATTACCACAAAATATAGATACCAAGCTTGATGAATTTGGAACAAATCTCTCAGGAGGGCAGCGACAAAGAATTGCAATAGCTAGAGCCATATATAAAAATCCTAAAATTTTGATTTTTGATGAAGCCACAAGTTCTTTAGATAGCAAAAGTGAACAAAAAATCAGTCAAGCTATAGAAAACTTAATTAAAGATAAGATAACTTTTGTGATAGCTCACAGACTTAGCACTGTGCAAAAAGCAGATAAAATAATAGTCCTAAAACACGGAAAAATTGAGGCTATAGGAAAAGACAAAGAGCTTGAAGAGACATCTTTGGAGTATAAAAAACTAAAAGGCTTACAAGTCAAGTAATAATCAACAACTTTTTATCTTTATTTTTGTATAATAATTGCTTTATCAACCAGAAGGTTTTCTTATGCTAACATACAATATGTTCAAAAAATTATTATTTATTTTTCAACCAGAAACAGCACACAATATAGCTGAATTTATTTTTAAACTTTTTTCAAAATATTGTAAGTTTATTCCCTCTATCTTAGCTACAAAATACTTTATTGCAGACAAAATGTTGAAACAAGAACTTCTTGGAACTACTTTTTTAAATCCTGTTGGGTTAGCTGCTGGTTTTGATAAAAATGCTACGATGATAAGAATGCTCACATCATTTGGATTTGGACACATAGAGTTTGGTACCGTTACCCCTCTCCCGCAAGATGGCAACAAAAAACCAAGAATGTTCAGGTATCCAAAAGCTCAAAGTCTTCAAAATGCTATGGGATTTAATAATGATGGCATGGAAAAGATAGCAAAAAGGGTTTGTAAAATTTTTCCTTATGCGATACCACTTGGTGCAAATATCGGTAAAAATAAAAATACAGCTCAAGTTGATGCTATAAATGACTATAAGATGTTGATAGAAACATTTAAAAACTTATGTGATTATTTAGTCATAAACATATCTTCTCCAAACACTCCAAACCTTAGAGATTTACAAAATGAAGAGTTTATCAAAAAACTATTTATAATGGCAAAAAAATTGACAAATAAGCCTATTTTATTGAAAATAGCACCCGATTTAGAAGTAAAAGATGCTATAAATATTTGTAAAATTGCTATTGAAAATGGAGCTGATGGCATAATAGCAACAAATACAACTATAGACTACACTCTTTTGGAAAATTCTCAAAATTTTGGTGGAATAAGTGGAAAAGTGTTAAAAGAAAAAAGCTATAATCTTTTTAGAAAACTTGCAGTTGAGTTTTATGGTAAAACTACTCTTATATCAGTTGGTGGGATAGACAGTCCACAAGAAGCATATAAAAGAATAAAAGCAGGTGCTAGTTTGGTTCAAATTTATAGTTCATTCATTTTTCAAGGTCCAAAACTTGTCAAAGAGATAAACAAAGAAATTCTTAAAATGATGAAAAAAGATGGTTTTAATCATATAAGTGAAGTCATAGGAAGTGATTTGTGAAAAAGATTTTATATTTAGTTTTAATATTAACAGGAGTTTTAATGGCCAGTTCATTGCCAAAATACTATACAAAAACATTAGAAAATGGTTTGCAAATTGTTGTAATTCCCATGAAAAATGGTAGCGGAGTAATAACTACAGATATCATCTATAAAGTCGGA
This sequence comes from Campylobacterota bacterium, assembly GCA_013151055.1. GTDB lineage: Bacteria > Campylobacterota > Campylobacteria > Campylobacterales > Sulfurospirillaceae > JAADIZ01. The sequence goes on along the minus strand of JAADIZ010000084.1, from coordinate 2,079 downwards.
AGCAGAAATGAAATAATGGGAAAAAGTGGTATAGCCCATATGTTAGAACACATGAATTTCAAATCCACCAAAAACTTAAAAGCTGGCGAATTTGATAGAATTGTCAAGGGTTTTGGAGGAGTAAATAATGCTTCAACGGGCTTTGATTTTACACATTATTTTATCAAAAGCTCTACGAAAAATTTAGGAAATTCGCTTAAACTTTTTGCTGAATTAATGGCAAACTTGACCCTAAGTAACAAAGAATTTCAACCTGAACGAAATGTTGTCATGGAAGAGAGAAGATGGCGAACTGATAACTCACCGACAGGATACCTATATTTTAAGCTTTTCAACAATGCTTTTACTTATCATCCGTATCACTGGACTCCAATCGGTTTTAAAGATGACATAAAAAATTGGAATATAAAAGATATAAGAGATTTTCACAAAATGTTTTATAGACCAGATAATGCTATTGTGATAGTAGCAGGCGATGTAGATAAAAATAGAGTATTTGAAGAGACAACTAAGTATTTTGCTAAAATTAAAAATCCAAAAGAAAAAATGAGAGTAAATCATCAAATTGAACCTATACAAGATGGTGCAAAACGAATAAATATCAAAAAAGATAGCGAAGTACAAATGCTCGCAATTGCTTACAAGATTCCAGCTTTTAACAACCCTGACCAAGTAGCTCTTTCTGCCCTTGGTGAGCTTCTTAGTAGTGGGAAAAGTAGTAAACTTCAAAAACTTTTGGTAGATGATAAAAAAATGGTAAATCAAGTATATGCATATAATATGGAAGAAATTGACCCCTCTATTTTTCTTTTCTTGGCAGTTGCAAACCCAGGTATAAAAGCCGAGGATGTAGAAAAAGAGATCCTAGGACTTATCCAAAAGATAAAAAATGGTGATATAGGTGATAAAGATATAGAAAAAGTAAAAACAAATACAAAAACTGATTTTATTTTTTCTATGGAAAGCTCTTCTGGACTAGCAAATCTATTTGGAAGTTATTTTGCTAGAGGAGATATAAAACCACTACTTAATTATGAAAATGCCATAAATAGACTAACAAAAGAAGATATAATAAATGTTGCAAAGAAGTATCTTGTAAAAGAACACTCAACAACCGTTATTTTAAAAAAGGATTTCAAATGACACAAGGATTAAAAGGGGCTATGACGGCTCTTATTACACCTTTTAAAAAAGGTAAATTAGACGAAGAACAGTATGCAAAACTGATAAAAAGACAGATAAACCATGGCATTGATGTTGTTGTTCCCGTTGGAACTACAGGAGAAAGTGCTACACTAAATCATGAAGAGCATAGAAGATGCATAGAAATAGCAGTTGATACTTGCAAAGATACAAATACCAAAGTCATTGCGGGAGCTGGAAGTAATGCAACTCATGAAGCAATAGATATAGCTAAATTTGCCCAAAAACACGGAGCTGATGGAATTCTTTCTGTTACGCCATACTACAATAAACCAACACAAGAGGGGCTTTATCAACACTATAAAGCACTAGCAAATAGTATTGAAATCCCTGTGTTGCTTTATAATGTACCAAGTCGTACCGCTTGTGATTTATTACCCAAAACTATTTTTAGACTTTTTAATGATTGTGAAAATATTTATGGAGTTAAAGAAGCAACAGGATCCATTGAGAGATGTGTTGATTTATTAGCTCATGAATCAAACCTTGCGGTAATTAGTGGTGATGATGCTATAAATTATCCTATACT
>JAADIZ010000084.1:0-325 GCA_013151055.1 Campylobacterota bacterium | reverse complement strand
ATATCTGTAACTTCAAATATACTTCCTGACCAAACTGCAAAACTAACGCATCTTGCACTTAAAGGTGATTATCACGGAGCAAAAGCTATAAATGATGCACTTTATGAGATAAACAAAGTACTCTTTTGTGAAAGCAATCCGATACCAATAAAAGCAGCTATGTTTCTAGCAGGGCTACTAAATACATTAGAGTATAGACTACCTCTAACCCCACCTAGTAGTGAGCACATGAAGAAGATAGAAAAAGTAATAAGCAAATATGAAATAAAAGGTTTGTAGATGATATTATCTGGCATGAAAGATAAAACTCTTGTTATAAGCGGGG
>JAADIZ010000153.1 GCA_013151055.1 Campylobacterota bacterium | reverse complement strand
TATAAAAAAATTATAAAAAGTTTAAAAAGATGGTGGCGTGATAGCACTTATGTATGAGGCTTTTTTGTCGCTTTTATTTTCTATCTTGTGTGGAACTTCTGGATTAAATCTTATGCTATCGCCCTCGTTTAGGGTGTAGTTTAGTCCTCCAACTTGGATTTCGATTGTGCCACTTAGTACAAAATCACACTCTTCTCCGCCTTTTGTATGAGGGAGTATATCGTTGGTAACTCTGCTAGCCTCTAGTTCAACCAAGACAAACTCTATATCTCCTTGTAGGTCAGGGGTGAGCATTTCACACTTATATAGTGGATCTGGAAAGGAGATTTTTCTTCTCTCGTTTTTTCTTACTATGTGCAAAGATTCGTAACTATTTGGTTTTATAGTTTGCTTGTTTTCAAACAAAGAGGCTAAATTGGTATCTAAAACCTTTGCGATTTTTCGCAAGGTTTCAACAGAGCCTTGAGTGGAACCTCGTTCAAGTTGGGAAATCATGCCAGCTGTTATATGTGCTTTTTTTGCTAATCCTTTTGTGCTTATCTTTTTAGCAATTCTGAGCTCTTTTATTTTTTCGCCGATATTAAAATTTTCTTCCACAAATTTACCTTTAGTTATTTTTTATGGAATTATACCAAAAAAGAAAAAATATTTAATTAAATTAAATTTATCTTGTATTTTATGTAGAATTTAGATAATATTGTTAAATAATTTAATACTACTAAAGGATTTACCATGAATATAGGTCTAATCAAAGAGATTAAAGTTCACGAATACAGAGTTGGTCTTACTCCAGATTGTGTAGCATCATATGTTAGTGCAGGACATAAAGTTCTAGTAGAGAAATCTGCAGGTGAGGGAGCTGGCTTTAGTGATGGGGAGTATGTAAGTAAAGGTGCAATTATCACAGAAGACAAAAAGAGAATCTTTCGATGAATCTGACATGATAGTAAAAGTAAAAGAGCCATTGCCAGAGGAGTATGACTTTTTTAAAGAGGGACAAATCCTTTATACTTACTTACATCTAGCAGCCGATAGAGTTCAAGCCGAAGCACTTTTAGCAAAAAAAGTAAAAGCAGTTGCATATGAAACTATCACGGATAGTAACGGACACCTTCCATGTTTGACTCCTATGAGTGAAATTGCAGGCAGATTAGCGGCACAAGAGGGTGCAAAATATCTCGAAAAACCTTTTGGTGGAAGAGGAGTTTTACTCGGAGGAGTACCAGGAGTAAAAAGAGGAAATGTAGTGATAATCGGCGGCGGAATTGTTGGAATGAATGCATGCAAGATGGTTGTTGGTCTTGGTGCAAATGTAACTATTTTGGATATCGCAGCAGATAGACTTGCTTATTATGATGATATCTTTGGTTCACAGGTTACTACTTTGTACTCAAACAGAACAAATATACTAAATGCAATCAAAGAGGCTGATTTGGTTATAGGTGCTGTTTTGATTCCAGGAGCTGCTGCACCAAAACTTGTTTTAAAAGATGATTTAAAATTGATGAAAAAAGCTTCTGTCATAGTCGATGTTGCGATTGACCAAGGTGGATGTTTTGAAACTTCACATGCCACTTATCATGACGATCCGACTTATGTAGTTAATGATGTTGTTCACTATTGTGTTGCAAATATGCCAGGAGCCGTCTCTTTAACTTCAACTTTGGCTCTAACTTCAAATACCCTAAGATATGGATTGGATATCGCAAATAAAGGACTTGAAACCGCTTTAAAAGATGACAAAAATATACGAAACGGATTAAATGTTTATGAAGGTAAATGCACAAATCAAGCAGTTGCTAAAAGTTTAGGCATAGAATACAGCGATATAGAATTTTAGTAAAAATAGGGCTTGATATTATTTATATCAAGCCTAAAATATTTTTATCTTTATAGATTTTCCATATAGCTTTGCATTATATCGCTCATGGTTAAGATACCTTCTATTTCGTTGTTATCTATGACTAGGAGTCTTTTTACGCTACTTTTTACCATCAGTTGTACAGCATATTTTACATCCAATTCTTCTGAGATTTGATAGGCTGGTTTTGAACATATATCATAAACTCTAAGTAAATCAATATCACCATCATTGGCTATGATTGAAAAAAGAATATTTTTATATGTGAGCAAACCATAGGCATCACTTGTTCTTATTTTATCTACTATTAAGGACTTTACACCCATCTCTTTCATCTGTTTTAAGGCATCTCTTATCGGTGCCATCGGAGAAACTATGGCTAGATTTGTGCCTTTCATTATATCTTTTACAAGCATTTTATATCCTTATAATTCATTTTTTATCTCTTCTTCAAAAAGTTCAATTTCATCTATATCTAATCCTGCTAAATGTGTTAAAGGGAGTGTGAAAACTATACCATTTTTATCCTCTTTTACATCTACATTCAGCTCTTGCTTTAGTGCTTTAAATATAATTGTAGATATTTTTTTAGGTAAAATAAAAAGCAAAATAGAGACATTTTCTTCTAATGTTAAGCCAAAAAATATCTTTTTTTCCTTTAATCCTATATTTTTTCCATGAAGTATAGTGACACTTCCTGCTCCTGTTTTTTTCGCTATTTCAATGACATTTTCTTCTTGTGAATTAGGAACAATTGCCCCTAAAATGATAAACTGCATTTTATTTCCTTCTTTTTGATATTTGCATTGCTAAGATTCCATATCCCATAACTGTTATCATAGGAAATAGTGAAGCAAAAGCGATTAATCCGAAACCATCAATCAAAGGGTTTCTGCCCTGTATATTTTGGGCAAGCCCTAAACCTAAAGCTGCTACCAATGGAACTGTAACTGTCGAAGTTGTGACTCCACCACTATCATATGCGATAGGAATTATAAATTTTGGTGCAAAGTATGTCATGACAATTACTAAACTGTATCCAGCAATGATATAGTAAACTATAGAATCACCTTGAACTATTCTATATGCTCCTAGAGAAATGCCGATTGCTACACCTATTGCGACAGATATACGCAAAACTGTACTGTTTATATTTCCTTCGCTTATCTCATTTGCTTTTGTGGCGATTGCTATAAGAGCAGGTTCTGCCATCGTAGTTGAAAAACCAATCAAGAAACCAAACAGATATATAAGTGAAGTATTTCCTATACTAGTTAGTGATAGTGCCAAATTTGAACCTATAGGAAAAAGTCCTAATTCCAATCCCAATATAAATGCATATAAGCCAATAATTACTAGCAAAATTCCACTACTAACTTTTTTTAGGTGTGCTATGGGTTTTTTTATTATGATGTATTGAAAAAAACCTATAACTAGTAGTATAGGTATAATATCTTTGGCAACATATAAAAATTCAATAAATATCTTATAGATTGTGTATCTATTGCTTGGACTAATTACATTAGTTACAAGGGTAGCTACTTTGGATATTGAATTAGAATCTAAAAAATCATATACTACAATCCCATAAATTTGTACAAAAATCATAGGCATCAAAGATGCAAAAGCTATTAAACCAAAGCCGTCAATCGCAGGGTTTCTACCTTTTATGCTTGAAGCTAACCCAATGCCTAGTGCAGCAACAAGAGGAACTGTAACTGTCGAAGTCGTGACTCCTCCACTATCATATGCTAGACCAATAATTTGAGCAGGAGCAAAAAATGTTATGATAACAACTATGATGTAACCAGTAATGATGTAGTAGTGCATAGGGTGTCCTAGAAGAATTCTTAAAACCCCAAGTGAAATGGCAAATCCTACAGAAAAGGCAACTGTAAGGCGAAGAAATAGTTCATCAATCCTTCCGCCACTTATAATAGAAGCTTTTCCTGCTATGGCCATGAGGGCAGGTTCTGCAATGGTGGTAGAAAAACCTATGAAAAATGCAAATAAAAGCAACCAGAAAAGAGAGCCTTTTTTTGCAAAATCATTTGCTAGATTTTCTCCAACAGGGAAAATTCCTATCTCCAAACCTCTTATAAAAATGGCAAGACCGACAATAATTATACAAACTCCTATAAGTATAGAAGATAGGTTTTGTGGCATTTTGCCTATGATTACGATTTGAAAGAATGCTACAACAACAATAATTGGCATCATATCTTTTAAGGAGTTTTTTAAGTCGGAAATAAAGATTTGGATACCATTTATAAACAAAATTATTTTCCTAACTTTACCTGAAATCTTTTTGGACTATTTTTTATCTCTATTGTGCCTTTATGAGCTTTAATGATTTGCCAAGCAAGTGCCAGTCCTAGACCATTCCCTTTGGTTTTTGTTGTCTTAAATGGTTCAAAGAGAATATTTTCATTTTCTATCTCTTTCCCATCATCTATGATGTAAAAAATATGATCGTTTTCATCACTTTTATAATCAAGCTCTACTCTGCCACTTTCGTTTTCACTCTCTTCTATAGCATCAATTGCATTAAATATAAAGTTTTGAAAAACTAGGCTTAAAAGTTCAAAATCACCTTTTATTTTGATTTGTGGCAGATTAAATACAAACTCTATATCTTTTGAGTATGGATAAAAAGAGATGGATTGTTCCATCTCTTGAATCAAATCCTCTAAAGCAAATAAATTCTCATTTATGTGTAAACCTTTTGTAAAAAGCAAGGTAGCTTTTATGATTCTCTCAACTCTCCAAATCGATTTTCTGATTTCAAGTACGATTGGCTTGGTGTTAATATCTACTTTTTTAAAGAGAGTTGAAGCAAGAAGTGCAACTGAGCCGATAGGGTTTCTTATCTCGTGTGAGAGGTGAGCTGCAATTTGACCCATAGATATGAGCCTCTCTTGTCTTTTTTCTTCTGTGATATCTGTAGCACTTATGATGGTTTTTTCTGCAAGATTAACAATTTTGACTATAAAATATGAGTCATTGTATTTTATCTCTTTTAATTCGCTGTTGTTTTGTATAGTTTTTAGCAAACCGCCAAGTTTCTTGGCTTCAGAATTTTGTAAAAATAGTTTATCATTTTTATCTATCACCCAAAGTGCATTTGGCTGAACTTCTATAATCTGTTCTAAAAAATTTTGCAAAGAAGAGTATGAAGCATTCAGTTTTTTATACTCATTTTCTATAACATAAGTTTGATTGATTAAATCATCAAGACCTTTTTTAAAGACCTCTTTTTCATTTGTATTTAGAGAATTTAGCAAGTTTTCATCTATCATTTTGGCTAATCTTTTTAACCCATTATACTAAAGGGTAGCTCTAATAACCCTGAAGAATATTTTGGGTTTTTGAGTAGATTGATATAAGGTAAATATTGTTATCCTTGTCTATATAGCAATATGCTACTCTAAAACCTCCACTTTTATCAGTTGGTACCGAACTATTTATTACTCTTATTTTGTAATAATTATTTTTTAAAAATATACTCATTTTAGGATTCTAGCCTATCCCTTTTTTTCTCTTACTGTACTATTTTTGTACAATAAGTACAAATCTTTACAATTTTAATTTTTATGTATAAAAATAGTCCTTTAATCCAGTTTTTTGTACTACACAACTTAGTATGTTATGGAGTATAATGATATAAGGAGATACATACGCCCCGCTCCATAAGAATGGACTTAAATATCATATCTTTAATATCTCTTCAAGAGTATAATTTTATACCATGTAACTTAATACATTATACAATGTGGCAATGCAAGTAAATGTATATGAAAACAATCTATAAAAGGCAGGAGTTATGTTTAAGCAAAATTTATGTTTTAAAACAAAACAGATATTTCTTAGTACAGTAATCGCACTATTTATCACAACGAGCGCTTTGGCTGATATCACGATAAGTGATGCAAACACTACAGGTATAACTGTAAATGATGAAAATGTTACTG
>JAADIZ010000161.1 GCA_013151055.1 Campylobacterota bacterium | reverse complement strand
TATTGCTACCATTTACAAAATGGCAAGATAAAAATTTTGTATTTTTTAAAATAGCCATGAGCCAAAATGGTGTGATAAGCCCAGGAATAATTACAAGTGAAAATTCGAGAAAATTAGTGCACAGTTTTCGCAATGTATGTGATTTATTGGTCATTGGTGGCAATACCGTAAGAATTGACAGACCAACATTAGATGCAAGATTGTGCAACGCAAAGGCACCTGATATATTGATTTACTCTAAAAAAGAAAAATTTGACAAAGATATTCCACTCTTCAAAGTTAAAAATAGAAAAGTTTTCATAGCAAATAATTTTGATATTTTAAACAATTATAAAAACATAATGATAGAGGGTGGAGCTAGAATGTTAAAAGCTACAAAAGAGATAACAAATTTATACGCGATATTTCATTCATCAAATTTTAAGAGCGGAGAGTATCCAGATTTGAACTTAAATTTAGAGTTGTTAAATTTACAAAATATACAAGGAGATACTCTAGGCTGGCTAAAATAATTTGTTATAAATCTTGCATATAAAGTTTGTATTTTTCGTCCAAGAGTTTTTCAGCAAGTTTATAGTCGGAGCTATTTTTGCAAATCTCACTGTGTATTAATGGTCTGTATTTTTCAAAAGTATCCCATACTGTTTTGGCACCTTTTTCTTTGCCTAAATTTTTTAGTGCCAACGCGGTAGAGCCGTTTATCAAACCTTTTAAAATTTTACTTTCATTTAGAGTATTAGGATTTTTCTTTAGCTCTCTCCATTTATCTTCAAGAACCTCATGCCCTTCAACAAATTCATCTTTTTCTACTACTTCCAAAAATTTATCAATACCTTCCATCTGTTTCCTTTATTAAACATTATTAGATATAATAGCAGAAATTTTTTAAAGGTAATGTATGTTCAAAAGTAGCCAATTTATTATGATTATCTCATCACTATTTTTTTCTTCATTTTATAATGATCTATTTTGGAAAAAAGTAGCTGCAGTATATCCATTTGGAAGTGAAAATATTTGGTATTTTATATCACTATTCATGGTTTTGACAACAGTAATTTATACAGTTTTAAATCTTATAAACTTCAAATACACACTAAAACCAGCTCTTATTATACTTTTTATGATTACTGCATCAGCCAGTTACTTTATGAATAGTTATGGCGTTGTCATAGATAGCAAAATGATAAATAATCTTTTTGAAACACAAACGGCAGAAGCAAGAGATTTATTATCATTGAAACTTTTCTTGGACTTGTTTTTGTTTGGAATTTTACCATCTATTGTTATTTATTTTTCAAAAATTGAGTATAAAACATTTGGAAAGCACCTTTTGATAAAATTATTAGGCATAATTGTAGCCTTTCTTGTTTTAGTTACAAATCTTTATGTTTTCAGTAGGTTTTACAGTTCATTTTTTAGAGAACATAAGCCTATTAGGTACTATACAAATCCAACATACTATCTTTATTCCTCTGGTAAATATATAAACAGTAAGTATCAAAATCATAATATAATAGTTCAAAAAACTGGACTTGATGCAAAACTCACAGAGGGTAAAAAACCAAAACTTTTGATTTTAGTCGTTGGAGAGAGTGCTAGGGCTGATCATTTTTCATTAAATGGCTATAAAAAAGATACAAATCCAAATTTGCAAAAAGAAAATGTAATAGATTTTAAAAACATGTACTCTTGTGGTACCGAAACGGCTACCTCAGTTCCATGCATGTTTTCTGTCCTAGATAGAAGCGATTTTAGTATAAAAAAAGCACTTGAACACGAAAATGTGCTAGATGTTGCTAAAAGAGCAGGAGTTAGAATTAAATGGATTGACAACAATTCTGACTCAAAAGGAGTGGCAACTAGAATTAAAGATGTTGTAAATATTAGAAATAAAAAAATCGAGAATTTTTGTGATAATGGAGAGTGTAGAGATGAAGCACTGCTTGTTGGTTTACAAAAATATTTGGATAAAAATGTAACAGATACCATAGTTGTTCTTCATCAAATGGGAAATCACGGACCAGCTTATTATAAAAGATATCCAAAAAGATTTGAAAAATTTAAGCCAGTATGCAAATCAAATCAACTCCAAGAGTGCTCCCAAGAGTCTATCGCAAACGCTTATGATAATGCTATACTTTATACAGATTATTTTTTATCAAAAACGATTGATATATTAAAAAATAACACAAAAAAATACGATACAGCATTTTTGTATATGTCTGACCATGGTGAATCTTTAGGTGAAAAAGGTGTCTATCTTCATGCTATGCCTTATTTTATAGCTCCAGTTGCACAAAGGCATGTAGGTTCAGTCGCTTGGTTTGGTAAAGATTTTGACCATCTAGATATAAATTGCGTCAGAAAAAATGCAAACAAAGAGTATTCACAGGATGATTATTTTAGCACAGTTCTTGGATTGATGGATATAAAAACAAAAGTTTATGATAAGAAAAAAGATATATTTGCACAGTGTAGAAAAAATTAAAGGTCTTGTTTTGGAAGAAAGTAAACAGCAAAAAATAGTAAAAATGTTTGATGATATAGCACCAACTTATGATAGAGCAAATCGAGTTTTGAGCATGGGTGTTGATATCCAATGGAGAAAAAAAGCTTGCGATGAAACATTTGTAAGATATAAAAAACCTGTAAATTTGATAGTAGATGTTGCTTGTGGAACTGGCGATATGATGGGATACTGGAAAAAAAGAGCAGATAAATTAGATATCACAGTTGATAAGATTGTTGGAATTGATCCTTCTATTGGTATGACTGATGTGGGTAAAGGTAAATTTCCAGATTTTGAATTCATAATTAGTGAAGCAACCTCCTTGCCCCTAGAGGACGAGAGTGTAGATATACTGAGCATAAGCTATGGCATAAGAAATGTTGTGCAAAGACAAAAAGCATTTAAAGAGTTTGCTAGGGTATTAAAAACTGGTGGCTATGTGGTGATTTTGGAATTTACAAAAGATGATAAAAAAGGCTCTTTATTTGCTGTTAAAGATTTTTATATGAATAAAGTCTTGCCAAAAATTGGCGGTTTTATTTCGAAAAATAAAGAAGCATATGAATACTTGCCAAATTCTATAGAGGGATTTTTAACTTCGGATATGTTGCAGCTAGAATTAAAAGATGCTGGCTTTGAAACAGAGTTTGTAAAAAGTTTTTCAATGGATATTTCCACACTCTTAATCTCTAGAAAATTATGAATCAAACCTTAAGTGTAACAAGTTTAAATACTCAGATAAAATCACTTTTAGAAGCAACATTTGTTCACGCTAGTGTAGAGGGTGAAGTTTCAAGATTTACTTATCACGGCTCTGGACATTTGTATTTTACTCTAAAAGATGCAAATTCTGCGATTTCTTGTGTGATGTTTAAGGGCAATAATTCAAGGATGAAATTTCGTCTTGAAGAGGGTATGAAAGTTATCATCAGTGGCTCAATCTCTTTGTATGTTCCAAGAGGAAGTTATCAATTAAATTGTGTAAGTATTGAACCAGCGGGAAGTGGTGCGTTGGCTATGGCTTATGAGCAATTGAAAGAGAAATTGAAAAATTTAGGTTACTTTGAGAGTGAGCGAAAAAAAGAGATACCAAGATATATAAAGTCTATGGCTCTTGTAACTTCTGCTACGGGTGCGGCTTTGCAAGATATGTTAAGAGTTGCAAAAAATAGATGGCCATTAGTAAAGATAACAATTATAGATACGATAGTCCAAGGTGAAAATTCAGCCAAGAATATAGCTAAAAATATCAAACTTGCCGATTTGCTTGAAGTAGATGTGATAGTCACAGGGCGAGGTGGTGGAAGCATAGAGGATTTATGGGGATTTAATGAAGAGATAGTCGCAGATGCAATTTTTAGAGCTTCCACTCCAATTGTTTCAGCTGTTGGTCATGAGATAGACTATGTGATTAGTGACTTTGTTTCAGATTTAAGAGCTCCCACTCCCTCAGCCGCTATGGAGATGATACTACCCGATAAGAATGAACTTTTGATGAGTATAGATGATATGATTGAGCAGATGAGCTACTCATTTAGAAGGGCAGTAGAGCAAAAATCAATACAACTCCAAAGTCTAAGAGATGAATTTCAACGATACTCTTTTGAGCAAAAAAGTTATCTAATTTCAAAAGAGATTACTATACTAAAAGAGAGATTTAATACACAATTTGATCAAATTTTACAGAAAAAAGTTATAAATATAGACAGCATAAAAGATAATTTATCTTTTATGCATAAACAAAATATCATTAAAAAAGAGCAACTATTGCAAAATCTAAACTCACTTTTAAACTCAAAAAATCCAACACTAGGTTTAAATGAAAATTATGCCCAAGTAGTAAAAAACGGAAAAACAATCAAGCCAGAAAATTTACTAATCAATGATATATACGAACTTCAAACAAAAAACAAAACAGTAAAATCCAAAGTTTTAGACATAGAAATAAATCAGTAGATAAATTTTTTTCTGCATATCTTCGTTACACAACTAAAGCTGGTAAAAGTACCATAGAAAAAAACAAGTACCTTAACTCCACCATCATGATAATTCTTTTATAAAAAAAACCATTTTGAGCTCTAATGTCATATCAATTATTTTTTTATTGGGATATGATTATAGCGTAGTTATGTATAAGTTATGTATAGTCTAAAAAAGGTAGTGGTAAATTTAATATTCAAATAAATTTTTAACTATGAAATAGTATATGATAGACAATAAATAGGAGTCCTTAATGGCTGGGCAGAATGTACAAGAGATAAATAAGAGGGATTATAAAAAAATACTCTCAAGAGTTGTTATAGTATCCTTACTACTCGCAAGTTCAGCTATGGCTAATATAGTCATAAATGATGCAAACACTACAGGTGTAACAAGTGCTGGAGATGAAAACATAACAGTTACAAATACAGGAAGTATTACTATAGATGCTAACAGTACACAGCCTATCGATA
>JAADIZ010000028.1 GCA_013151055.1 Campylobacterota bacterium | reverse complement strand
ACAAAAGAGTACTTAGAGGCTGATAAACGCTCCATCGCAAATGCAGTGCAGATATTTTTTAAAGATGGTACAAGCACAAAAAAAGTGGAGATAGAGTACCCAATCGGGCACAGAAGAAGAAGAGATGAAGGAATTCCATTCTTAATTGATAAGTTTAAATCAAATTTGAAAACTAGACTATCTCCAAAAAATTCAAATATAATTGCACAGATATGTGCATCAAAAGAAGAGTTAGAAAATATGAATTTTAACGAGTTTAGCGATTTATTCGCTATGTAAAAAGAGGTGTGAAAGCACCTCTTTTTGAAAGAAATTTTATATACCTTTATATTTTAAAATATTTTTCACACTTTAACCTCTCTTGTTGCAAATACAAGCTATAATGAAGCAAAATATATTTTATTAGGTTTGGTATTTAATGACTTATTCAGAATCAGATACTCGCTCAAAACTCATCGACCCCTCTATCAAAAGTAGTAAATGGCTAGAATCAAACATCGTAAGAGAATACTATTTTACCGATGGACGAAAGCTTATCGGTGGCAAACGGGGCAAGAGATATTTTATTGATTATCTTCTTACTTACAAAAACACAAACCTAGCCATCATAGAAGCCAAAGCCGAATCAAAAGACCCACTAGATGGTTTACAACAATCCATCAATTATGCACAGCGTTTGAAGATAGATTTTGTATATACAACAAATGGACATAAGATATATGAGCACTCTCTAAAAGAAGGTAAAGGGAGGTTTGTTGAAAACTATCCAACTCCTGATGAGCTATTTCTTAGAAAGTATGGCAAACAAACTCTAAAAGCAAGAGATATAATCACTCACCCCTTTCACATAGAAGGAACGATGAAGCCTCGTTTTTATCAGCAAATTGCTGTTCAAAAGAGCATAGAGGCTATAGCAGATGGAAAAGACAGAGTACTTCTCACCTTAGCCACAGGAACTGGCAAAACTTACATTGCTTTTCAAATCGCATACAGACTGTTTCAATCAAAATGGAATAGAGATGGAAGTGAACGAAGACCCAAGATACTCTTCCTTGCTGATAGAAATGTACTCAAAGACCAGTCCATGAACACATTTAACCCACTTGAAAAAGATTGTGTTGAGATTAACGGGAAAATCATCAAAAAAAGAGGCGGCAGGGTTCCAACAGCTGGAAATATCTTTTTTGCTATTTACCAATCACTTGTTATAAAAAATGAAGAAGAAGATAATGTTCTCTCATACTACAAACAGTATCCATCTAACTTTTTTGATTTAATTATCATTGATGAGTGTCATCGAGGTAGTGCAAATGATGAAAGTTCTTGGAGAGATATTTTAAATCATTTTGGCTCATCTGTTCATGTAGGTTTAACAGCTACACCAAAAAGAGACGATAATGCAGATACTTACAAATACTTTGGAGAACCTATCTATGAATACTCACTAAAAGATGGTATCAATGATGGTTTCTTAACACCATACAAAGTAAAAAGAATCCAAACCAACATAGATGAGTATAAGTTCGACCCCAACGACATCATAACGGGTGAGCTAGATAAACAGATAGTAGAACTTGAACAGTTTGAAAGGCAAGTAGTTATCCCTAAACGAACCGAGCTTATAGCAAAAACCATACTTCAAAACATGAGCCCCATGGATAAAAGTATCATCTTTTGTGTGAATCAAAAACACGCCCTTGATATGAAAATAGCGATAGATAAGCACAAAACTATCAAAGACAATAACTACTGTGTAAGAGTTACATCAGATGAGGGAGACATAGGTAGGGATTTCTTAGAGATGTTTCAAAACAATGACAGAGATATACCTACAATTTTAACAAGTTCAAAGATGCTAACAACTGGAGTAGATGCTAAAAATGTTAGAAATATAATTTTAACTGCTCCCATAAAATCAATGACAGAGTTTAAGCAAATCATAGGTCGAGGAACAAGAGTTTTTGAGGGAAAAGACTTCTTCACTATCATGGACTTTGTAGGAGCTACAAACCTATTTTACGACCCTAAGTGGGACGGAGAAGATGAACCGATAGAAACACTTCCGAAACCACCAAAAGACAAAGGCGATAATGACCCCAAACCACCAGAAACTCCACTAAAACCACCAACAAATGAAAAAGTAACCATAGACATAAAAGGCAAAAAACTCAAAGTTATCAATATAGAAACTACCTATGTAGGCATGGACGGAATCCCTCTAAAAACAGAAGCTTACCTAGAACTGCTCATAGGCATACTTGGTAAATTTTACAATGATGAAGATGGACTTCGTAGTATTTGGAGTAACCCCACCAACCGAAATGATTTGCTAAACAAACTAAAAGAGATGAACATAGACGAAGCACAACTAAACGACCTCAAAATCATCTTTGAAGCCAAGAATAGTGATATATACGACATCTTAGCCCATCTCTCTTTTAACCTAGATATAAAAACTCGTGCTGAGAGAGTTTTACATGTAGAGGATTCAGAGTTTGTAGAAAAGCTCCATAATGAAAAAGCAAAATCTTTTATAGAGTTTATACTAGAAAGATATAAAAAAGATGGTGTAAAAGAACTTGATGAAGATAAGCTTGGTAAGTTAGTTGATTTAAGTGGGCTTGGTAGTGTTAGAGAAGTTGCTGATAACTTTGGTGGTATCCGCGATATGAGAGATGAGTATTTTGAGTTGCAGAGGGAGATTTATAGATGAAAATAGATATAATGACAAAATCAATAAAAGAAGTTTCATATGGCTAAAGTAGCATTTAAAGTATTAGTAATGACCGTAAGATTAATTATTAACAAGGATGATTTTTGCAAGAAAAAATAAGAGAAGAGTTACAAAATATTCTAAAAAACGACTCAAATAATTACTTAAAAATCTCAGAACTATCAAATAGATTAGCTAAATTTGATGATGATAATATTTGTTTTTCTGTTGATGCAGGGATTATTAATAGATTAGGGCAAGAATTGGTTGGTAAGAGAGAAACAGCAATAGCTGAATTAGTTAAAAATGCTTATGATGCTGATGCTACTATTGTTAATTTGTCTTTTGTTAATACATTAGAAAAAGATGGAACACTTATTCTCGATGATAATGGTACAGGTATGACAAAAGATGAGCTAATAAATGGTTTTATGCGTCTATCATCAAGTTCTAAAATACATAATCCTATATCTACTTTATATAAAAGAACAAGAGCAGGAAGAAAAGGTATTGGGCGTTTTTCTGCACAACGACTTGGAAAAAAATTAACAATAATTACTCAGACTGAAAATAACGACTTCGCATTGAAACTGGTTATAGATTGGGAGAAATTTGTATCTGATATTGATTTGTCTCAGATTCAACATCAAATTGAAAAAGTTAAAAAAGAGAAGAAAACAGGAACAATATTATATATAGAACAGCTACGAGAAAATTGGACAGATGCAGTTATAAAAAGAGTTTATCGTTATGTTTCTGAATCGGATTTATTACAGCCTTTTCCCCTGTCGAAAGAAAAAGAAGATAATTCTCTTGACCCTGGTTTTAAAGTTTATTGCTATAGAGAAGATGACGATTTTGAAAAAGAAGAAGTAGTTAATGAAAATATAGCTTTATATAAACATGCTTTGGCTGAAATTGATGCTTATGTTAATAAGGATGGATTTGCTTGTTATAGCTTTAAAAGTAATAAATTGAATGTAGAAGAGAATAATATTATTTTAAAAGAAAAAAAATATTTAGACTTATCTAATGTAAAATTAAAAGCATATTATTATTTGTATGGTTTAGGATATATACCTAGAAAAAGTGAAACAACAATTAAGGATACTGCAAGTGAATTTGGAGGAATTAGACTTTATCGAAATGGATTTAGAGTTCTTCCTTATGCTGAAAGTAATAATGATTGGCTAGGACTTGATGCCTCAACATCTAAAAGAAGTGTTTTGCCTACTCATACAAATAAAAATTATTTTGGTTTTATTGAAATATTAGATAAAAATGGAGAGAAGTTTGAAGAACTATCTAATAGAGAAGGCTTAATTGAAAATAATGCATTTAAAGAATTACAAGATTTTGCATATAAAGTTTTATTAGATGTTGTTATAAAAGTAGGTCATATTAGAGGTATTAAGGTACATACTAATCAAGAAGAGTGGGAACAAAAAAAACCAGTTGTTCGACTAAATGAAGTTTTAAAAAAGCTTGAGGCAATAGAAGATAAACAGAGAAATTCTATTGATATTGTTGAAATAAAAAAAATAGCTGATGAGAATATTAAAGATATTAAAAGTGAAATCTCAAATATTATGGTAGAACAAGAAAAAATAGAAGTTAAATATATTGATGAATTAAATATGCTTCGAGTTTTAGCTGGATTAGGTTTGGTTATTGGAGAGTTTGTCCATGAAATTAAATTTTTTCAAGCATCATTTCATGCAAATATAGATTCATTAATAGATGTTTTAAAAGACAAAGAACTTGAATTGGCACAAAGTTTAAAGGACAACTTTATTTATCTTGACTCTTTTAGAGCTTTTTTTGATAGAGCAATTTCTAATAATGTTAATAGAAATTTAAAAGCAATAGAGTTACGAGATGTAGTTCGAGTTTTTATTAAAGCAGTTGGACAAGATTATAAAAAGAATAAAATCTTATTAGAAAATCCAAAGTTTAATGGGTACGATATATTTACATGTCCGATGCATGAATCTGAATGGGCATCAATTTTATTCAATTTCTATAGTAATTCCAAAAAAGCGATTATTCGAGCAGGAGTTTCAGGGAAGATTTTTATTTCGGCAGGTGTTGTAAAAGATATAGTTTATTTAGAATTTTCAGATAATGGAGATGGAATACCTGAAAAAGATAAAGATAAAGTATTTAATGCATTTTTTACAACCAATGAACCTATTGGAAGATTTACAAGTGACCATGAAGAGTTAACAGGAACTGGATTAGGATTAAAAATAATCTTGTCCAA
>JAADIZ010000183.1 GCA_013151055.1 Campylobacterota bacterium | reverse complement strand
ATTTTTTAGTGACTTTTCACCAGCTGTTTTGGGATATTTTTTCAATAAATCAGTACTATTTTTAAGAGCCTCTTGGATAAATAAAGGAGTTTCAAACTGAGGTTCACCGATAGTTAAAACTGCCTCTTCAAACTCTTCATTTGGCGTTATATCATAAAGCAGTTCATTTAACCTTTCAAATGGATATGGCTTAAAATTCAATATTTTTTCCTTCTATTTATCGTTTTTTTCCATCCCCATATTTTTTTTGCATTTACAACTTCCTCTTTTTCTATATCACATAAAAGTATCTCTTCTTTATGTCCTGATGAAAGTTCAATTTCACCATATGGATTTACAAGTTTGCTGTGTCCATAAAATTTCCAAGATATCTTATCATCACTATAATTTCCAACTCGATTTGCTCTTAATATATACATCGAATTTAAAAAAGCTCTTGTTTTTAACAACTCTAGCCATCTTTGGGCTGAATCAAATGTTGATGATGATGGCATCAATACAACATCTATATTTTTATCCATAGCTTCCATCCAAACTGTATCAAAATGTGCTTCAAAACCACTTATAATAGCAAACTTAATTTTATCTACTATAAAAGTTTGCAGTTCATACGGAGCAACTTGGTTATCAAAAAATTTCTCTTCATTCCAATGCTTATAATTTATAAGTATCTGTTGATGATAATATCGCACACTTGAAGGAGTAAATTTTGCTATTGATTTTATCAATTTGTTATTTTTGAGTAAAATTATAGGAGCAATCACAATAAGATTGTATTTTTTACATAGGGATTTTAACACCTTTATCTTATGTTTTGTCTGCTCTTTTATCATCAGTTTTGGCATCACTTCAAGCTCTTTAAAAAAGCTATTTAGTGCATATTCACTAATCAAGATGAGCTCTACCGCTTTTTTTTCACAAATCCTAAAATAGTAATCAAGTTTTGCTTCACTCATAGGAAGTGTTGAGAGTTGAAGTGCGGCTAATTTCATATTATTGTCCCTTTTGGAGGAAGCAAAGCTCCCGCCAAATTCCTCGCGACTAAAGCTTCGGCTTTGCCGAGAAAACTTTGTTTTATTGTCCCCTTTGGAGGAAGCAAAGCTCCCGCCAAGAAAACTTTATTTAACTGTCTCCTTTTTACGGAAGTGAATTCCGTTAAAATTCCTCTCACTAAAGCTTTGGCTGACGCCAAGAAATTTCTACTCACCTTCTGTGCCTATTTGAAGTTTTTCATACTCTAGTTTTGCATCTTCTATCATTTTTGTTGCTTCATTTAGTATGCCAACACCTTTTTTATACTCTTTCATGGCATTTTTTAGCGTGATACTAGGGTCGCTTAATCTCTCTAAAATCTCTTTTGCATTTTTTAGTTTATCTTCAAAACTCATCTCTTCGTTTTTCATTCTATCGCCTTTTTTATATAAAAATCAAATTTATCATACTCTACCAAAAAAGCATCATGCCCATAACTGCTATCAACACAATGATACTCTACTTTTTCACCTCTACCTAAATCTTTTATAGTATCTCGTATTATTTCCATTTCACTAGGCATAAAAAGCATATCTCCTCTAAATGAAATCAGAGTCATTTTGGCTTTTATATTTTTTAGTGAATCAGATAGTGAATCGTAATTTCTTGATGCATCAAATATATTCATCGCCTTTATGATATAGATATAACTCAAAGGATCAAATCTTTTTGCAAAGTTATACCCATTATACTCCATATATCTCTCTATTTGAAATCTCCCAAAAAGCTCATACAAACCATCTGTCTCTACATAGTTTCTACCAAATTTTTTATTCATCGAATCTGGACTCAAAAAGCTTATATGCCCAGCCATCCTACCGATAGCAAATCCATTTAATGGCAACTCTTCAAAATCTTCTTTTTTGTAATTTCCATCTTTAAATCTAGAATCTTTTATGATTCCTTCCATAGCCAATTTATTATATGATATCGTCCATGGACTCGTAGCAGATGTGGAAGCTAGCATAATAACTCTATCGGTAAATTCAGGATATTCAACACCAACACAAAGTGCTTGCATTCCGCCTAGTGAGCCGCCTATAACTGCATATGCTTTAGCTATTCCTAATCTTTTAAAAAGACTCATTTGCGCATTAACCATATCACTAATAGTGATAACTGGAAATTTTAATCTAAGTGGTGTTGCGCCTTTTTTTGTTTGGCTTGTTGGTCCACTTGAACCAAAACAACTACCTAGAACATTCACACAAATCACAAAATACTTTTGAGTATCAAGAGCTTTGTCATCACCAATCAACGGATCCCACCAACCAGCTTTCGAATCACCCTCATATTTTCCTGCTGCGTGTTGTGAGCCTGTAAGGGCATGAAAAACAACTATAGCATTTGATTTATCTTTGTTCAGTACTCCATAACTCTCATATGCTAAAGTATAGCCTTCTAAGATACGGCCACTTTCAAGATAAAGTTGTTCGCCAAAATATTCACTTGAACTGTTGATTTTCAACTTTTTTTACCTAATTTATCCTATAATTTGGTGCTTCATGAGTTATTATGACATCATGAACATGGCTCTCTTTCAGCCCTGCACTTGTGATTTCTACAAACTCTGCTTTTTCTTGATAATCTTTGATATCTTTGCCTCCAACATAACCCATAGAAGATCTTAGTCCTCCCATCAGTTGGTGTATAACATCTTTTATAGAGCCAGCAAGTGGAACTCTTCCTTCTATGCCCTCAGGCACAAGCTTATCAGTTGCTGTTCCATCTTGAAAATATCTATCAGTACTACCTTGTGCCATAGCCCCAATACTTCCCATACCTCTATAAGTTTTGTACTGTCTTCCTTGATATGTTATCACTTCACCAGGACTCTCAACAGTTCCAGCTAGCAAGCTTCCTACCATAACTGAACTAGCTCCAACTGCCAAAGCTTTTGCTAAATCTCCAGAGTATTTTATACCACCATCTGCGATAACAGGAATGCCATGAGCCTTGCCAATTTCACTGCACTCTTCTATGGCTGAAATTTGAGGAACCCCCACGCCTGCGACTATTCTAGTAGTACAGATGCTTCCTGGTCCAATTCCAACTTTTACCCCATCGGCTCCAGCTTCTATCAAAGCCAATGCCGCTTCTTTTGTAGCAATATTTCCAGCTATTATATCAACACTTAGTGTCTCTTTGATTTTTCTAACTGTATCTATGATACCTTTTGAGTGCCCATGGGCAGAATCAAGTACCAAAACATCGACGCCAGATTCAACAAGTGCTTCGGCTCTGTTTATTTGATTTACACCGATAGCAGCGCCAACTCTTAGTCTTCCAAATTCATCTTTATTTGAGTTTGGATACTCTTTTCTCTTTTTTAAATCTTTTATGGTTATTAAGCCATCTAGTTTATTGTCTTTCCCAACAACAGGGAGTTTTTCTATTTTATTTGTTTTAAATATCTCTTCGGCTTGGTCAAGTGTGGTTCCTTTTGAAACAGTGATAAGAGGCATAGGGGTCATCACTTCACCCACTTTTTTGTTATATTTTGTTTCAAATCTAAGGTCTCTATTTGTCAAAATTCCTATGAGAGTATTCTCATCATTTATAACTGGAACTCCCGAAATCCTAAATTCACTCATTATATTTAATGCTTCTTGCACACTAGAGTCAAAATGCACGGAAACAGGGTCGATAATGATACCGCTTTCGCTTTTTTTAACTCTTCTTATCTCTCTTGCTTGCTCTTCTATGCTCATATTTTTATGGATTATGCCAATTCCTCCAAGTCTTGCCATCATAATAGCAACTCTATGTTCCGTCACTGTATCCATAGCAGCTGAGATTAGTGGAATATTTAATGAAATATTTTTTGTTAACATAGAGTTTAATTTCACCTGTTTTGGCAACACTTCCGAGTACTTCGGAACCATCAATACATCTTCAAATGTCAATGCTCTTTTACGAATTTTCATGCATTTTCCCCTTTTAGTTCTCTCTCTAGGCTTAGTGCGCCATCAAAGAGTTCTTGCTCGCCATACGCTTTGGCTATCAATTGTCCGCCTATTGGCAATCCTTTTTCATTTTTTCCTAAAGGTATAGAGATACCTGGAAGTCCTGCTAGATTTAGTGAAATCGTATATGCATCGCTTAGATACATCTCAAGCGGGTCTTTTTTACTACCAAACTCAAAAGCAGGCGTTGGAGCAACTGGAGCAAATATCAAATCTGCAACATTAAAAATATCTTCATACTGTTTTTTTATCAAATGCCTTGCTTTTTGAGCTTTTATATAATAAGCATCATAATAACCGCTACTAAGTACAAAAGTCCCTAGCAATATCCTTCTTTTTACCTCTTCACCAAAACCTTTGCTTCTACTTTGCAGATACATCTCTTTGAGACCATCATTTGACTGCCTGTTTCCATATCTAACACCATCATATCGGCTAAGATTTGCACTCGCTTCGGCAGTAGCTATCACATAATAAGTCGCTATATCATATTTTGTATTTATAAAATTTTTATAGATGATTTTATGTCCCGCATCTTCTAGGGCTTTTATACCCTCTTTCATCCTAACTTTGACATCATCTCTTGCTTCATTTAGATAGTTTTCTATCACTGCTATTGTCATTTTTTTATTTGGGTTCAAATTGTCACTCACTCTTTGATGAGCTATATTGGCACTCGTGGAATCACGGCTTTCATGCCCTGCTATGATATCATATAAAATAGCTGCATCTTCCACATTTTGAGTGATTGGTCCGATTTGATCAAGCGAGCTTGAGTATGCACCTAGCCCATATCTACTGACTTTTCCATAAGTTGGCTTCATTCCAACACATCCACAAAACGATGCTGGTTGTCTTATGCTTCCGCCTGTGTCGCTTCCAAGAGCTGCTATTGCAATACCTCCTGCGACTGCTGCTGCACTTCCGCCACTACTTCCTCCTGGAACTCTTGTGTAGTCATGAGGATTTTTAGTTACTCCATAAAATGAATTTTCAGTTGAACTTCCCATAGCAAATTCATCCATATTTGTTCGTCCAAATGGGGCAAGACCCTTATCAAGTAGGTTAT
>JAADIZ010000107.1 GCA_013151055.1 Campylobacterota bacterium | reverse complement strand
TACAGCTTTTAAGGCATTTCCTTTGACAAGTGAACTTCCTGCGTGTACCTTGATATTCACGCTTCCATTTGTATATTTTTTAACCAAAGCCGCATACTTTACAGCACCTTTTGTATGAAAGTTTGTTGCACCATACTTTGCATTTAAGTCCATATTTACAGTCCCTGCAAATATAAGTGATGCTGAACCTACCACTGCTACGATAACTTTTTTTAACATATCTTCTCCTTTGTTTTGATATTACTACTATAATACTTAGCAAAAGTGAGTAAAAAGTGAGGATGCACATATAAATAGTAAAAAATTATAAAAACTACTTCACATGTAACTAAAAGTTACATGTGAAGTATTCTACTTGGGAATTCCCGTGACATTTTTTTTAAATATTGTTTTGTATAAAATAGTTCCTTGGAATGTTGAATTTGACAAATTATTATTTTTAAATATGGCAGAGCCTAGTGCTGATTCATCAAAGTTACACTTGTATATATCTGCATTTGAAAAATTACCTTTCCAAATTCTAGCTTGGAAAAAATTTACATTTTTTAAAGTTGCATTTACAAATAAGGCACCTTTGACATTTGAACTTTCAAATGTAGCATAACTTAAATCTGCTCGTGAAAAATCCGCTTTGTGTGCTAGTGTATTTGCGAGATTTGCATGAGTGAGATTTGCATCTGTAAAATCAGACATTGTTAAATCAATTCCTCTTAAATCTGCATAACTCAAATCGCACTTTGGACAATCACCATCTTCTTTTACTTTTTTTAAATCACTTGCATTGAAAGCTAGCAGTAAATTTGTGCAAATCATTATACTTAAGAATATTTTTTTCATCTTATACTCTTTAGTTTTTTTAGAAACCTATCAGCTCTATCTCCACCGATAATTTTTCCTATCAATTTTGTGTTGCTATCTATAAAGAAAAATGTTGGAATTCCAACATAGTCAAATCCCTTGGGTAGTTTATCTTTTTGGATATCTAAACTTATAACTATAAAATGCTTTTGTATATATTTGGAGACTTCTGTATTTTTAAATGCGACATCTTTCATATAGTTGCACTCAGGACACCATACTGCAGAGTACATCATCATAACCTCTTTGTTCTGTGTTTTTGCTTTTAATAGTGCTTTTTTAAAGTTATGCTCAATCTGAAATCCAGTTGCTTGTAGCAATACCGTAAATATAATTAATAATATTACATTTTTCATTTTATATCCTCTGGATAATTATAGAATTGTTTAGCTTAAGATTTAACAACAAATTATTAAAAGTTATATTATATATAAAAACAAAATCTATACCCTACTCCCGATATATTTTCTATCACTTCTTTTGGAAATTTTTTTCTTAAAACTTTTATGAAAGTTTTAAGCGCACTCTGGCTCATGATGTCATTTTGCCAAACACAATCTTGGATATTTTGATATTTTGTTACATTGCTTTTATTTTTGTATAAAAGCTTCAAGAAAAGTCTCTCTTTGTTTGTTATCTTTGTGGCAACTCCACTGCTCATTATCTCCATAGAATTCAAATTAATATATAAAATTTCATCTATTTTTATCGTATCAATATCAGTAAATATATCTTGAAGTGCATTTTGTAATTTTTGGGCATTTATAGGTTTTAAAATGAAATGATTAATCTTAAGATTTATTAACTCTAGTAAATACTCTTCATTGCTATAAGCTGTCAGTACAATAATGGGAATATCTACATTTTCTTTTCTTATCTTTTTTATTAACTCTATTCCATTTATATTTGGCATGTCTATATCAGTTATAATCACATCAATCTTCGATTTTTGATATGCATCATATGCCTCTTTTCCATCACTCACTTCAATAACATCTTGAAAATAAAAATTTAGAGTATTTACCAATCTTTTTCGAACTCCAATATTATCTTCAACGCAAAGTATAGTTAAATTTTTCAATTTATTTAACATTTTGAACCTCTATAATAAAACATGCACCCTCTTTAAGATTTTCAGCTACAAGTTTACCATTCATACTTTTCTCTATTATCATTTTCGACATATAAAGACCCAATCCTGTACCATCTACTTTCTCTTTTGTGCTGAAATATGGGTCAAAAATTTTTTCCATAATCTCTTTTTCTATCCCTCCAGCATTATCAGAAATTTTAAGAAATGATTTTGTCTCTTTTTTGTAAATATGAAGATTGATTTTAGGTTTTTTAATTTTTCTAAAAACCAATGCATCTCTTGCATTTAAACAAATATTTAAAATTACCTGTGCAAATTCATTTGGATAACCATAAATAGCTATATTTTTCATCTCATCTCTAATAATTTGGATATTTGAACTTGTAATGGTAGCACCAATAAGTCTCAAAGCTTCATCAACAGCAGAGTTTATATAAAATCTTTTTTTTGTTTTATCTGGCTTAAAAAAATTTCTAAAATCCTCTATGGTTCTACTCATAAAATCTGTGATTTTATCGCCATCTTTTGCACACTCCAATATATATTTATCATTAAGTTTTTTAAACTTATAAGCAGTCTCTAACTCCATAAATATTCCGCTTATCTCGCTTAATGGCTGTTTCCATTGATGAGCTATCATACTAAGCATTTCACCCATTTGAGCAAGTCTTGATTGGTAAAATAAGGTTCTATCTTTTTTTTGTGACTCTTTTATAGCATCTATAATTTTTGTTTTTAAGGTAATTTCATTTTCATTAACTTTTTGCTTATAAGAGTTTAGAGCATTTATAATATTTTTAGAAATTAAAAAAGATAAAATTCCAACTAAAAACATAAAAGTAAGAGCTATAAGAACTATGGTTTGTATCTGTTTGTTTATCCTTTTTTGCAGTAAATCTTTCTCTTTTTTTATAGAATTTGAAATATCGTCCATATATAAACCCGATCCCACAACCCATTTCCAAGGAGGATATAGCTTCACAAAACCTAGCTTTTTAGTCGCAGTTTTTGCATTTGGTTTTCTCCAGTAATAATCTAGAAAACCGCCATCAGGATTACTTACAGCGATATTTACAAAAGCCCTAGTTATAAATTTTCCAGATTCATCCTTTAAATTTATATCGTATTTACCAACACTTTTTTTTCTAAAAGGGTGAGATATAAGATAATAATCTGTATTATGAATCCAAATATAACCATTATCCTCATAGCGAATTGTATCTATATAGCTTGTGATAAATTTCTTGAGTTTTTTTTCGCTTATATTTTTTAAATTTACTCTGTTGTATTCTATGTACTTGATGACTTTATTTACTTCAGAAACAAGCAAGGCTTTTTGTTTTAGTATGTATTTTTTTTCAAGCAATTTACTCTGCTTTTCAAAATACCTATTTTGGGAATTTACAAGAAAGAGAGTTACAAATGTAGTTAAGATTATAATAGTAAATATTGGAGTTAAAATTATAAGTTTAGATATATTTTTTTCACTAAAAAGCATTATTGCTCCACTATTTTTTAGTGAATTATACTATAATTTTAGTAAAGGATAAAAATGAAATATAGTTTTAAAAATGATTATAGTGAAGGTTGCCATTGTGATATCTTAAAAGCATTAGCAGATACAAATTATACGCAACAAGATGGTTATGGGGATGATGAGTATAGTCAAAAAGCAAGAGAATTAATCCAAAAAGAGATGAAAAATGAAAAAGTAGATATCTACTTTGTATCTGGTGGCACACAAGCAAATTTGATTGTTATATCTTCTATTTTGAAACCGTATGAATCTGTGATATCCGCTGATAATGGGCATATAAATACTCATGAAGCAGGTTCCATAGAAGCAGTTGGGCACAAAATAAATACCATTAAAAGCAAAGATGGCAAACTGAGAGTTAGTGATATCAAGCAAATATTAGATGAGCATCTTGAAGTACCTCATGTTGTAAAACCAAAAATGGTTTATATCTCAAACTCTACGGAAGTTGGGACTATTTATAAAAAAGATGAATTGGAAGAGTTATCAAAGTTTTGCAAAAAACAAAAGTTATATCTTTTTTTAGATGGTGCAAGACTCGGCTCTGCACTTTGTTCTAGCCAAAATGATGTGACTTTGCATAATTTAACAAAATTAGTGGATGTTTTTTATATCGGGGGCACAAAAAATGGTGCACTTCTGGGTGAAGCAATAGTGATAAATAACAATAACCTAAAAGAAGATTTTGCTTATAATCTAAAACAAAAAGGTGCATTAATGTCGAAAGGCAGGGTTTTAGGTTTACAGTTTATGATTTTATTTCAAAATAAGCTTTTTTATAAATTAGCCACTCATGCAAACGCTATGGCTGAAAAAATTACTATAGCATTAAAAAAACAAAATATTACTTTTTTAACAAATTCTTCTACAAATCAAATTTTTCCGATTCTTTCAAATGATGCAATTAAAAAATTGGAAAAACTATATGGTTTTTATGTTTGGCAAAAGATAGACGATAAAAATTCTGCCATTAGGCTTGTGATATCTTGGAATGTAGAAGAGAGTATAGTTGATGAGTTTATAAAAGTTTTGCTAGATCTGCGCTAGCAAAACTTAATTTTTTATATTAATGATTTAACTTGCAAGGCAATTTCTAATTCTTCATTTGTTGGAATTACTAAAACTTTTACTTTACTATTAGTTGCACTAATATCTAAAATACTTTTTGCTCTTTGGTTATTTTTACCTAAATCAAGTGAAATACCTAAGTTTTCAAGGCTTGAACAACTATTTTTTCTTACTTCTATATCATTTTCACCAATACCGCCAGTAAAAATTAAGCAATCAACTCTTCCCAAAACTGCAGAATACGAACCAATGTATTTTTTAATTCTATAGCTAAACATTTCTAAAGCGAGCTTAGCTTTTTCATCTCCATTTTTAGCCATTTCACCAATTTGTCTCATATCATTGTTGCCACAAATTCCCTTTAAACCACTTTTTTTATTAAGCATATTGTCAAGCTCATCTATATCTAGCCTCTCAACTCTTGCAAGATAAAAAATAATAGCTGGGTCAATGTCGCCACATCTTGTGCCCATTATAAGACCCTCAAGAGGTGTTAAGCCCATAGATGTATCGATACTCTTTCCATTTTTAACAGCACTCATGCTTGCACCATTT
>JAADIZ010000087.1 GCA_013151055.1 Campylobacterota bacterium | reverse complement strand
GCAATATTGACATTAGAAATAGAGAAAATGGAAAGATTATCATTGCAAATAATGTAAGTATTGATAATGATACAAGGTTTGTTTCTGCGAATGATACAGTTTTAACTATTGGTGAGGGGAGTGGAATAGGTCCCTTTTGTGTCTTCAATTGTGGGGTGAATGTTACTATTGGCAAAAACTGTTTAATTTCTGGTCATATATACATTCAATCCTCCGAGCATGGCTTTGAAAAAAATCAGCTTATTAAAGAACAACATCATTCGTATGGCGAAATAACTATAGGAGATGATTGTTGGCTCGCAGCAGAAGTAATGATTGCCAAAAATGTTAAATTAGGTGACGGTTGTATTGTTGGAGCTAAATCATTTTTGAGAAATGTAGAGTATAAAAACAATTGTATTATTGCAGGAACACCAAGTAAAAAAATTGGAGAAAGAAGATGAAATATTGTAAAAAATGTATAATGCCTACAAGTAGACCTGGGATTACTTTGAATGAAGATGGTATATGTGGTGGATGCCTAGGGTTTAAAGAAAAAAAAGAAGAGATAGATTGGGTGTCAAGGGGTAAAGAATTAGACAAAGTATTAGATAATTTTAGAGGTAAAGGTGATTATGATTGTTTAATCCCTGTTAGTGGTGGAAAAGATAGCACTTGGCAAGTATATACAATGCTTCAAAAAGGTATGAAGCCCTTGGCTATAACAATTAAGTGTCAATATAGAACGGAACTAGGACAAAGAAATTTAGATAATTTAGTTAGTTTAGGCGTTGATCATATTGATTTTACGATTAATCCAGAAATTGATTCTAAATTTATGTTAAAAACTTTTGAAAAACAGGGTAATCCATCCCTTGTGGAACATTTGATTATGTGGTCAACAATTATAAAAACGGCTTTAAGATATGATATAAACTTAATTGTTTGGGCTGAAAATTCAGCATTAGAATATGGTGGAAGTAAGGATGACAGAAATAAATTTAGAATGGATTATGACTGGATAAAAAAATATGGTGTTACCAATGGAACAGTTGCAGAAGACTGGATAGATGATAATTTAACTTCAAAGGATATGGCAAGTTATATGTTACCAGATGAATCAGAGTTAGATAAAGCTGGTATTGAAAATTTATTTTTAGGTATGTATATGGAATGGGAGCCAGAAGACATAGCTAAAAAATCACAAACAATTGGTTTTGAATGGGCAGAAAATCCTGTTTTGGGATTGCATCCTTTTGTTGGTGTTGATTGTGATTTTAGAGTTGTTCATCATTTTATGAAATGGTATAAATTTGGTTTAACAAAACTTTGGGATAACTTGGCTATAGAAATTAGAGAAGAAAGAATGAGTAGAAAAGAAGCTATTGAATTTTTAAGAACTAATATAGAACCTATTCCTTATAAAGAGATAGAAAGTTTTTGTGCTTATATAAGGATATCGAAAGAAAGATTTTTTGAAATAGCAGAAACTCATCGAAATTTAAATATTTGGAAAAAAGATAAAAATAATAACTGGTATCTTCCTGAATTTAAAAATGAATTTGGCTTTTGGAATGAGTTTTTGCAATGAACTTAGATTTAAAAGATGAGCCAAGAATTTTTGGCGTAAAAGGTCATGAAGTTAAAGACTTTGGAAAAATTTATTTAGATTCAGATGAAATGGTTTCTTTTAAAACTAAAAGTAATAAAGAGTATGATTTTACTGCTAAAGAGTGGGGCTTTTATGCTTCTCCATCTGTAAACTCAAGGCTTAAAAATGAAGGATTTAAAACTGCATTAGTTGTAAATGAAAATAATCAAATATATATTATGGTAGTAGAAAAAGATAAAATAAAAGAGTTTAAAAGATATTTAAAAGAGAATCAAGATAATCGGATAATATGTTGGCTAGATGAATTTTTTATGGAAGAAGTTTAAATGTGTGGAATAGTTGGTTTTATTTCAAGTGATAAAGTAAGTGAAGATACTTTATCTAAAATGTTACACTCTATAGATCATAGAGGTCCAAATGATGATGGATACCATTATAGTAAATTATTGAATAAAAATATTTTTTTAGGCCATACTAGACTTTCAATACTAGATACTTCTTTTCAAGGTCATCAGCCTATGATAAGCAATGATGGGAATTTTGAATTAATTTATAATGGAGAAGTATATAATTATATTGAAATTAGAGAAGAACTTAAAGCTAAGGGCTATTTGTTTGATTCTAGCAGTGATACAGAAGTAGTTCTTAAATCTTTTATAGAGTGGGGTAGTGATTGTTTTGCAAAGTTTAATGGTATGTGGGCTTTAGCAATTTATGATAGAGTTAATAAAAAAATAATTTTATCAAGAGATCGGGTTGGGAAAAAACCGTTATACTATTACAGAGACAATGATAAGTTTATTTTTGCATCAGAAATTAAGGCAATATTAAAATATCCAAATTTAGAAATAAAACCAAATTTAAAAAAAGTATATAAATATTTGTCTACTAATTATAGGTATATTGATATAGATACAGAATCTTATTTTGAAAATATATATCAAATTGAGAAGTCAAATGTAGTTGAGATTGATTTAGATTTAAATATGACATCAAAAAAATATTGGGAATTGAAAGAGTTTAATAATTCTAAAAAAAATGAGAAAGATACCATAGAAGAGTTTAAAGAGTTAATAGTTGATTCAGTCAGATTAAGACTTAGAAGCGATGTTCCTGTAGGGTGTTTTTTAAGTGGAGGTATGGATTCAACTTCTATAACATCTATTGCATATAAAGTCTTAAAAACACCAATCATGACATTTTCAGGTATTACAGGTGAAGAAAAAGGTATTTATGATGAAACTGAATATATTAATGAAGTGATAAAAGAAACAAATGCTAAATATAGATTTATAAAACCAGATCCTACGGATATTTTTGATACTATTGATGAAATGTTAGATTATCATGACGAACCAATATGTACTGTAACTTGGTATAGTTTATATTTGATAGTTAAAAACATGAAAGACTCTAATGTGCCTGTAGTATTAAATGGGCATGGTGGAGATGAACTTTTGGCAGGTTATTGGGATCACTATCAATATAATTTTTATGATTTAAAAAATGATGATAAGCTAGAATATGAAATAAAAAACTGGTATAAAAATCATAAAAGAGATATGAGTGAGATAGAAAAATATAAACTTATGATTGAAAAAGTTATGAATAAAGAAGAAAAAGAGATTGATAAATTTCCAGATTATTCATATGTATTTAGTGATGATTTTCAATGTAAATTTAACTTAAATATAGAGTTAGATAGTATAAAATGTGATTCAATTTTAACTAAACGAATGTATAAGGAGCTTTTCTATGAGACAGTTCCTGCTTCTTTACGAGCTGAAGATAGAAATACAATGGCTCATTCCATTGAATCAAGATCTCCATTTTTAGACCATAGATTAATTGAATATTGTTATGCTTTAGATAATAAATATAAAATAAGAGATGGTATAGGTAAATGGATATTACGAGAATCCATGAAAGGTATATTGCCTGAAAAAGTTAGAACAAGAAAAGATAAAGCAGGATTCATTGCGCCTGCTGATGAGTGGTTTAGAACAATTAATAAAGATCAAATAATAGAAATGTTG
Source organism: Campylobacterota bacterium (assembly GCA_013151055.1). Classification (GTDB taxonomy): domain Bacteria; phylum Campylobacterota; class Campylobacteria; order Campylobacterales; family Sulfurospirillaceae; genus JAADIZ01. The sequence continues at coordinate 1,522 of JAADIZ010000087.1, read as the reverse complement.
GGTTCAAAAGAATTTGAAGATTTAGGTATATTTAATATTAATGTTTTAAGAGAAGTGTATGGTGAGCATCTAGGAGGTGAAAAAAATCATCAAATGTTTTTGTGGCAATTAATTAATATATATTTATGGTATAAGAAATTTTTTATGAATGAGAAAAAATGAAAACATACATAATTGCAGAGATAGGGATAAATTTTAATGGTAGTTTAGAAAATTGCTATAAGATGATAGATATGTCAGTAGTTGCAGGTTGTAATGCTGCTAAATTTCAGATATTTAGTGCTAAAAATTTATATCCAAAAAGTGCAGGTGAATTAGTTTGGAAAGATGATAAAGAAGAGTATAGTTATGATATATATGAAGCTGTAGAAAAATTTGAACTACCAAATGAGTGGGTAGATAAACTTATGGTATATTGTGAAAGAAAAAATATTGATTTTATGGCTTCTGTATTTGATATAGATGGTTTGAATATTATGGTTGAAAAGGGAATGAAAGTTATAAAACTTTCTTCATATACAATTACGAACATTCCTTTAATAGAAGCAGCATCCAAGACAGGTTTGCCTATTATTATGAGTACGGGAGGTGCTACTATAGGTGAAATTGAAGAAGCTGTAAATACAGTACTGAAATATCATAATGATTTGACAATATTGCATTGTTCTATTCAATATCCTACAAATCTAAAAGATGTAAATATGGGCGTGATGGAGACTTTTTTAAAAGTTTTCCCGAGTGTAAAGATTGGATATTCAGATCATACTGAAGAACCATCAGATGCACCAGTGCAATCAATATACTTGGGCGGTAGTGTAGTTGAAAAACATATAACATTAGACAAGAAGATGAAAGGACCTGACCATTTTTTCGCACTCGAACCAAATGAACTAAAACAGATGGTTGGTGATATAAGACAAGCTGAGATTGATTATAAAAATAATAATTTCGTTATTGATAAAATAATATATGGGAATAGTGAAAAAATATGTCATGAACATGAACAATATTTAAGAGATTTTTGCTACATGACACTTTTTTCTAAAAGAAATATTAAAAAAGGTGATATTATTACAGTAAAAGATATTTCTATTTTAAGAGCAGGTAAAAAAGAAAAAGGCTTGGAACCTAAATATATTGAACTTTTTAAACAAAATAAGGTGACAGCATCGAAAGATATAAATTTTGAAGATCCTATAACTTGGGAGACTATTTTATAAGTGAAAAGAATACTTTTTCGAGCAGACGCTGCTCCTCATATTGGTATAGGTGATTTGATGTCATTAATAAATATTTCAAAATATTTTGATGAGACCTATAAAAAATATTTTATCATTAGAGATTATAAAGCTGGGGTTGATTTACTTAAAAGATATAATTTGGATAATTGTTTCATAATCAGTTCTAAATTGACATTAGAAGAAGAGATAAAATATATAAATCATTTTATAGAAAAAAATAATGTTGATATACTGTTTTTAGAAATAACAGAAGTAAGATTATCAGATTTTACAGGACTTAT
>JAADIZ010000155.1 GCA_013151055.1 Campylobacterota bacterium | reverse complement strand
GCTATTTTCATATCTATCCTAATTTTTTAAGTGCTTCTTTTATCAAAGCCGTAGTATTATCACTCTTGCAAGCCGTAAGTATTTTATTAATTCTATCTTTTTTAAATCCCAAGCTTTCTAGTGCTTGACTAGCTTCATTCACCGCGGAGTTTTCACTTCCGCTATGTAAAGATTCAAGTGAAAAATCACTCAATTCCACTAAAATCCTCTTCGCACTCTTTGGTCCAATCCCAGGAACTCTTTTAAATGACTCTATACTTTGATTTACAAGTGCCATAGAAAATTCATTTGGTGTCAGAGTGGAGCAAACCGCAAGAGCGGTAGAAGGTCCTATGCCATTTAACTTTATCACCGTATCAAAGATATTTTTTTCATCCATATCATAGAAACCATACAATGCGTGATGGTCTTCTCTGATGATTTGTGTTGTAAACAAAGATACGAATTCACCATCTACTTTAGCTGAAGTAAAAAGCGACACATGTACTCTATAAGTAAAACCATTTGAGAGTTTTATATGCAAAAAAGTTGGTTCTTTCTTTACGATATTGCCTTCTATTCCTACAATCATGAGCTATACTCGCTTGATCTGTTTATTTCATAACTATCATCACCTATTTTTTTCAAAGTTATCTCTCTTATAATTTCATTATTATTTGTATTGTAAGTCAACTCAACAGGTGGAGCTAATAATTTAAACCTTATCTCATTTAATTCTTTCCAGATTCCATGATTTACAATTTTTGCACTCAAAATTTGATTTTGCATATTGTTTAAATCTTCTCTTAATACCACAATTTGATGTTTTTTATCTTTATAATTATTTAATTTAGCATTGTATTCATTAACCATCTTTTGATACTCTTTAATTTTTCCCATAAGGGTTATCGGTGGATTAATATTTCTCTTTTTAAGCTCTATTATCTTCTTCTTAATATCTTCCACTATTGGTCTACTATTTGCTATAAGTCTTTTTTTGTTTTCAAGAATTTTTAAAAATGGTTTTAATTTAATATCTATTTTTTTTATTTTCTCATTTATATTTTTTATTCTATTCTTAAACTCTTTCGTAGAAGCAGGATCAATCAAGAACTTATTATTATTCCCTTTTAACTTTTGTATATCTATAAGATTACTAGCTTTAAGTGATGAATTTGAATTTAACTCTTCTATATATATATCTTTTGCACTTATATCACCGCCAATTGCTTTTTTAACTCTTACGCTTTGGGCTATAACTGTTCCCCCTTCGAGTCTATCAATCTCTACTTCTTCGCCAATAATCACACCTCTATGAACAGATACACTAACATTTTGTGCAGTTATAGAAGATGTTTTATGTGTTTGACCTTTTACTTCAGCAATTTTAGCTTTAATTATTGCCCCACTACCCACATTGCCTTCGATATGAATTTCATAAGTTTCTACCTTCATACCAGGCCCTATAGCATCTTTCAAAATATCATTTTCTTTAACATTTATCTTGACATCTGAATTCATATCAGTTTCGATAGAACCTGTTGTTTTAAAATCAACAGCTTCTATTTCCATTATATCAGCGATATCATATGTAGAATTCTCAAAATTTACATATCCACTTTTTTTAGCTATATAAAGTATTTTGTCATCATCTTCTTTTTTGATAATATTGTCCGCATGAACAATAGCTGTTTCATTTTCCACTTTAGGCTCGCTCACACTTAAAAATCTTCCTTGACACGATCTTCCAGGTCTTCCCTGCTGTGGTTTTATATATTCAATTATCGTTTCATCTTTAGAAACAGCTAAAATAAAACCTCTCTTAGAATAATCGACTCTATCTTGATTGTCTTTTGCTTTTACTTTATTTTTATAGCGATATATAATTTTATCATTGATTGCAGGAATTTTATCTAACCCTTGGCAAACAACAAATGTACAATCTCCATCTAAAAGATTTTTAACTCTTATGCTTGCTATCATTTTTTTAATTTCACCATACATACTCTCATCCCTAATACCAATAAGTATGTTTGAGCGAGCTTTTTTCATGTTTATATTTTCGATAATATTGCTCTCTAGTTTTGTAAAGTATTTTACATTTATATCTTTTTTGATAGTAGCAACAACTTTTGTTAAAGTCTTATTTCCACTTAGAACAACATTTGGTATCACATTGTGAGTTTCTTCCTCTTGGATATTAAATATTTCAACCTTTAAGTGTTGTTTTACTTTCAGTTCAGGATTAAGTAAAAAATCATTGTCATTAAAAAGCGTTTTGTCTTTTTCTGTGATTTCTGTATATTCACTGCCTTTTTTAGTTCTATACGCAGTAGTGACTTTCAATACTTTAAAAGATAATTTGCTCGGATTCATATTGTTAATTGATGCTATATTTTTAATTTCTTCATTGACATTTTGAGTATCTATAATTACAGATTTAAATTCTTCTTTTTCTTTAATATTCTCTTTTTTTTCATCACTAGAGCCAGTTAGTTTATCAAAAAAACCCAAAGTACTTCCCTTCCAATATTTTATATACAATAATATCGTCGTTATTGTACTATATTTTATATAAAAGCTCCATTTAACGCAGATTTTGATACTATTTTGTATGTTTTTAAAATCATTTTTTACAAATAGTATAGGCATTTTTGTATCCCGTATATTTGGCTTACTTAGGGATTTACTGATGGCTTCATTTCTTGGTGCAAATATCTATAGTGATATTTTTTTTGTAGCCTTTAAATTACCAAATCTTTTTCGAAGAATATTTGCCGAGGGGGCTTTTACTCAGAGCTTTATTCCAAGCTTTGCACAAGCTAAAAAAAAGTCACTTTTTGCTTATAAAATTTTTATAAAATTTCTCTTTTTTCTCATATTTTTTTCCATAGTCGTCACAATTTTTAATGGTTTTTTCACCAAACTTATAGCCATCGGTTTTAGCGAAAAGGATGTAAAATTAGCTTCTGTTTTTGTAGCTATAAATTTTTACTATTTACCTCTTATCTTTTGTGTCTCTTTTTTTGCAGCTTTATTGCAGTACAAAAACCACTTTGCAACTACAGCATTTTCCACTACTCTTTTAAATATTTCTATCATTGCAGCACTAATTTATAGTAGAGATTTAACAAAAATAGAGATAGTATATGCACTAAGCTATAGTGTGATTATTGGCGGAGTTTTGCAAGTTATTGCACATTTATTAGCACTAAAGAAAAAAAACCTCTTGAAACTTTTCATAGTGGGATATAAACTTTCAAAAACAAAGAAAAAACAAAAACAAACAAAGGTATTTTACAAATCATTTTTTCACGCAATTTTAGGAAATTCAACTGCTCAAGTATCAGCTTTTTTAGATACTTGGCTAGCTAGTTTTTTAGCCAGTGGAAGCATCAGCTATCTGTACTATGGTAATCGTGTATTTCAATTGCCTTTAGCTCTGTTTGCTATCGCTTTGAGTGTTGGGATATTTCCAAAAATCGCAAAGATACTAAAAACTGGAGATAAACCAAGAGCTTTGGAGATACTAAAAAACTCTTTTTGGTTTTTGGCAGTACTACTTAGCTTATCTATGATTGGGGGAATAATCCTAAGCGATGAAATCGTAAAATTACTTTTTCAAAGAGGCTCTTTTACTGCCATAAATGCTCATTTTACATCTCAGGTTTTAAGCATGTATCTTATCGGACTACTGCCTTTTGGACTTTCTAAAATCTTCTCCTTATGGCTATATTCACAAAACCAACAAAAACAAGCAGCAAAGATAGCTATGTATTCACTTGCTTCAAATATTACTTTATCGCTAATGCTTATCAAGCCATTAGGGGTAGTCGGATTAGCTCTTGCTAGCTCTATCTCGGGATTTATTTTATTTATTTTTACAATCAAAGCATTTGGTATAAAACAATTTTTAGATATAATTGCCTCTAAAAAAATAATAGTGCTCACAATAGCCATAATTTTAGAAATTTTAATTTTGTTGTGGCTCAAGGAAAAAATCGATGTTTATATATGATTCTGTTATAAAGAAAAAAGTACCATTTGTCCCTATCGTTGATAATACTGCAAAGATATATGTATGTGGTCCAACAGTATATGATGATGCTCATCTAGGTCATGCTCGAAGTTCTATAGCTTTTGATTTATTAAGAAGAGTGCTTGTAGTGCTTGGTTATAAAGTTACATTTGTAAAGAATTTTACTGATATTGATGATAAAATCATAAAAAAAATGCAAGAAAGTAGAAAAAGTTTAGAAGAAATTACAAATTTTTATATAAAAAGATACAAAGACGAGATGCATTCTCTTGGTATCAAAGATGCAGATATAGAGCCAAAAGCAACGCAAACTATAGATGATATCATAGTCTTTGTAGAAGATTTGATTGAAAAAAATATAGCATACAAACTAGATGATGGCATATATTTTGACACAAATACAGATAAAAAATATCTCAGCATATCTCATATGCACATTGATACAAAAAATTTACAAGCAAGAGCAAACACAAATGATAAAAAAAGAGATTTAAAAGATTTCGCTCTTTGGAAATTCTCAAAAAAAGGCGAGCCGACATATAGTGCTGGTTTTGGAAACGGAAGACCTGGTTGGCATATAGAATGTTCTTGCATGATAAAAAAACATATAGCAAACCTTGATGCCCCTTTTCAGATAGACATACACGCAGGAGGAATGGATTTACTTTTCCCACACCACGAAAATGAAGCTTCGCAAACTAGATGCCAAAGCGGGCAAGAGTTAGCAAAATATTGGATGCACAATGGCTTCGTAACAATAAATGGTGAAAAAATGAGTAAATCTTTAGGAAATAGTTTTTTTCTAAAAGATGCTCTTAAAATTTATGATGGTGAAATTTTAAGATTTTATCTTTTATCTACTCATTATCGAGCTAATTTTAATTTTTCTGAAGAAGATTTGTTGATAAGCAAAAAAAGATTGGATAAATTATATCGACTTAAAAAAAGGGTTTATAATTCTAAGCAATCTGCACCAAATCAAGAATTTAAAGCACAACTTTTAAAAGCCTTAAGTGATGATTTAAATATCTCAAAAGCATTAAGTATCATTGAAAGCATGATTTCTGATTCGAATGAAAAACTAGACGATGAACCAAAAAATAAAGCTATAAAATCACAAATTATTGCAAACA
>JAADIZ010000088.1 GCA_013151055.1 Campylobacterota bacterium | reverse complement strand
GCAATAAGCAAAGAAGCAAAAGAAGGGTTAAGGCTTTTTATCCAAAAGAGTTGCGTAAAGTGTCACTATGGGATTGCATTAGGTGCAAGAGATATGCAAAGATTTCCGAAAAACGGCGATACCTTCCCATTCAAAAATACTGGCAACTTCAAAGGCAAAGATGGCAAATTTCTCTTTCGTGTACCTCTTTTGAGAAATATTACACAAACTGCCCCATACTATCATAATGGAGCAGTAAAAAGCCTAAGAGATGTCATCCAAATCGAAGGCAAGTATGAGAGTGGAGAAAAACTAGATAAAAAACAGGTGGATTATATATTTGAATTTCTCAAAACTCTAAATGGAAAATTGGTTGACTTCAATATAGAGGGTTAGGGGCTAAAACAGACTCTCTATCTTTTTATAAACTTTCGGATCATTCCAATCAACTGCTCCGATATATGTTTTAAATATTTTTCCTTTTTTATCTACTATAAATGTCTCTGGAACACCTGTTGTGTTGTATTTATCTTTGATTGTTCCGTTAGTGTCGAGCAGTATAGGAAACTTTAGCTTTAAATTCAGTGCATACATTCGTACTGTTAGCGGTACATCTTGAGTATCTATACTTACTGCGAGCATCTTAAATTGATTTGGATATTTTTTATTAAATTTGTCATAAAGTTTCTGCATCGAAGGCATCTCTACCTTACATGATTCACACCATGTAGCCCAAAAGTTGATAAAGAGAACCTTGCCTTCAAGTTTTTTGGTATCAATTACACCTCTATTTAGTGATGGCAGTGCAAATGCGATATATGGATCATTTTTTTCCAAAAACTTTTTAACTGGAGCCTCTTTTGGTTCTGGTTTTTGTGTTGCAAAATATATGGCAACTACAGAGAGAACCAACACTGAAATTATAGCTATCTTTTTATACATCAATCATCCTTTTTTGACGAATTATATATTTAAATAATAAATAATAAATAAATGTACTGGCTATACTTTAATCTTTTTGACGAAATAAATCTATATTTTATTCTCTAAAAAACCCTCAAAAATCTTAGTAGATAGATTTATTCTTTGGGTAAAACTACTTTTTAATGCCCTCTCGCTTGAAGTATGATCACCATCTCCAAAAGGACCAAATCCATCAAGTGCAGGAGTACCTTGTGAAGAGACTATATTTGCATCACTCACCCCTCCTCTTTTCTCTTTTAAAAGTTTTTTCTTCATATAATTTTCTATGCTATTTAAAAATTTATCTTGCTTCTCACCTTCTTGCATAACATCTCTTTGAATTCCACCACTTAGATAAGAGCTTATTCCTTTTACATGTGAAGTTTTGACTATAGTATCTATATCTTTTAAAACTCTATCTCTCTCTTTAATACAGGTATATCTAACCTCAAAAGTAAGTTTTGCACAAGGCGAAATTGTATTTGCACCAACTCCACCTTCTATCTTTCCAACATTAACGGTAGTTCCTTTTTCAAGATTTGTTATATTTATCAATTCTTGAATTTTATATGCTGCTTCCAAGTTTGCATCAATTCCCAGTTTGTAATTATTTCCAGCGTGTGCAGCTTTTCCTTCTATATCCATATAAAATGTACCGGCACCTTTTCTTGCGACTACAATTTCAAGATTTTTACCAGCAGCTTCATACACCATACAGTAGTCATAATTTTTAGCAACACTAGCAGTTACATGTTTAGAATCATCGCTTCCGCCCTCTTCGTCACTTACCAACATCAAGTCTATATTGTAAATTTTACCATATTTTTTATATATATTTCTAAGGGCTTCTATGGCTACGATATTTCCACCTTTCATATCACAAACACCAGGTCCATATATCCAATCTTCATCTTCTCTAAAGTTACAAAACGAACCCTCAGGAAAAACAGTATCCATGTGACCCAAAAGAAGAAGTTTTTTTCCATCTTTTTTGCTAGATTTAAAAAGAATATGATTTCCAATTTCATCTCTTTCGTACTCTCTATACACAAAACCAAGCTCACTCATCATAGTTTTATATATCTTTGCATTTGCATCTACGCCTTTTTTATTTTTTGTATACGAGTTGATTTCGATAAGTTCTTTTAATTCCCCAAAATTTTTCACTAAAATTACCTTTTTTTGCTGAAATTATACTCTAATATTTTTAAAAAGGGTGTATAATAACTTACAACAGACTTAAAGTCACTAAGTAGTCATTATGAAAGGAATTTATCGTGGATAAAACTATAGGTATTTGGATGTATCAAAATAGCGGTGGGGATAAGATAGAAGAAAAACTCGTCTCCAAACTAAGACAAAGAGACATAAAATCTATCACAAATTTAAACCCGCGATATGGTATAGCTAAAAATAAAGATCTTTTTATCAAAGAAACGCTAATAAACGACTTAGATCTATTTTTTTCTTATAATGCAGGTGAACAAACCCAATATCAAGTTTATTTATATAAAATCATAAATAACTTGATGCCCATGATAAATAGCTATGAAAGTTTTACGCTAAGTGAAGACAAATTTCAGACAACTTTTAAATTAAAAAACAGTGGTATAAGTACGACAGATTTTGAACTATGCCATAGAGATGATACTGAAAGTTTAAGAAACATCATGAGTCAATGGAAAAAGATGGTCTATAAGCCAGTTGACGGCTGGGGAGGAGTTGGCTTAACCAAAATCGAGAATGAGCAAACTTTAGATATAATTTTACCTTTCCTAAATCAAGCAGATTTGAGATTTTTTTATGTTGAAAAATTTGTAAATTATGACAATAGTGATTTTAGAATAGATATCGTCGATGGACAATTTGTTTCTTGTTATGGAAGAAAAGCAAGTAGCGATGATTGGCGTACAAATATAACAAGTGGTGGCTCTGTGTTTTTAAGAGAAGCTAATGATAAGTTGGTGGATATCGCAATAAAAGCAACAAAAGCAACAGGACTTGATATCGCTGGCGTTGATATAATTTATGACAGAGATAAAGAAGAGTATGTAGTGCTAGAAGTAAATGGAATTCCAGCATTTGCAACTCCAGAACAAGAAAAAATGGGGTTAGATTTCAACGATAAAAAGCTCGAATTGATAACAGATATGATTGAGCGAAAAATAAAAGATAAAGGATAAAAATTGAGTAATAAAAAGTTACCAAAACTAGGATTTTTGTATTTGGATTATGTATTAAGGTTTTTTGATTATTCCAACTTTAAAGGGTGGCCTGAGAAAATAGAATCTGTAACATATCATTGGAAAAATGATAAAACTAGATTTATAAAAGAAGTTAAACGAAAAAAGATAGATGTACTAATTGGAAATATACCTGCAACTGCTTATGAAGCTTTTAGAGAAATTGCGAGAGAATTACCTCATGTTAGATTTATCCCATCACTAGACACTCAGTTTTCAAACAAATCAAAAGAAAATGTGACAAGATTTGCTTGGAAATACAAATTACCAATTCCACAAACTCATATATTTTATAACAGAGAGAAAGGACATGAATTTTTAAAAAATACACAATACCCAAAAATAGTCAAGAGAAGCTACGGTCCATCAAATTATGGTGGATATTTTGTACATAAAGTTGACAATATAAAAGAGGCGACAGAACTGTTTAACACTAAAAAATATCATCCAATGTATATACAAGACTTTATCCCTATGAAAGCTGATATCAGAGTTATGCTCGTTGGTCACAAACCAATTTGTGCTTTTTGGAGAAGACCGCCTAAAGGTGATTGGTTGACCAATACAAGCCAAGGCGGAAGTATGGACTATCAAGATGTACCAAAAAATGTTCTTGACTTAGCTGTTAAAGCAAGCAAAGTTGCAAATGCAGAGTATTGGGCATGTGATATAGCTTATGGAAAAGATGGAGAAATTAGGATTTTAGAGTGTGCAACTGCTTTTGCAGCATTTCCATATATAAGAGATTGGATAGGACAGTACATCATGTGGAGTCTTAGCAAAGGGAAGATGAATAAACCTCATACTCCTATGCTTAACTGGGAAGAATTAGGCAAGATAAATAGTTCGCTTTTAAGAACCATGAGACACATAGCTTTTGGAAAGTTTACTCCGAGTTATGACGGGGCATATTTTGATGATAAGAAAAAAGCTTATGGGGATGGGGAGTATTATATACACGAGCTAGACGAACAATACCCAATGCTTGATATTATACCTAAAAACTACGAAGAATGGCCAAGTGAAAAATGGAATTTCCAGGATAGATTTTCATTTAAAAGTATAAAATCAATGCAAGTAAAAAATGCCCAAAATATAGATGCACCAACTAGCGGAGATGAAGCCTCAAGCATAGTTGTAGTACAAAAAAAGGATTTAGAAGATTTGTTTCTTAGCGTAAAAGGACTTGGAGCTAAAAAGATAGATAAAATTTTTGAAAACTTTGGTGAAGATGAATTGATAGAAATTTTAGAACAAAGCCCAAGTGCACTTACGAAGATAAAAGGCATCAAAGAAAAAACTATAGAAAAAATAGTAGTCAAATGGATACAATTCAAGGAGAATAGAGTTAGATAAACTCAAATCATGAAAAACCAATATACATCACATAGCGAAGGAATTGAGCTTTTAAAAAAATATTCAGATGAGTTTGCAGACATTATAAATATACAGACAATTGGGAAAACACATGAAGACAGGGAAATAGTCTTGGTAACTATGTCTTTGGATATTAGAAAAGCAGATGAAAAACCTGCACTTCTTTTTACAGGAACGATACATGCAAGAGAGTGGATAGGACATGAGCTCTCTTTAAAATTTATAGAGTATTTACTGCAAAGTTATGATACAAATCCAAAAATCAAAGAGTATTTAAAGCGTTCGACTCTTTATATGGTGCCTTGTTTAAATCCTGATGGTTTTGAGTATTCACGGAAACATTTCTCTTTTTGGAGAAAAAATAGGAGAAAAAATCCAGATGGCTCTTATGGAGTTGACTTAAACCGAAACTTTTCTATCGGATGGAAAAACTCATCGTTAATGGATTCAAATGTTTACAGCGGAAGTGAGGCCTTTAGTGAGCCAGAAACTAGAGCTATAAAAAAGTTTGTTGATACTCATGAGAACATAACTATAGCACTTGATTATCACTCTCAGGGAAATGTATTTTTTCCTGCTCATAAATTTAGGCACGAAAGTGAGATAGAAGG
>JAADIZ010000008.1 GCA_013151055.1 Campylobacterota bacterium | reverse complement strand
TATATTTAGTAATATTAAAAAAAATTAATATTATTCTTATTGCTTATTAATCTTAATGTGCTTATAATGTTTATAATTATTATACACTTCTAAAATTTCCTTTTACCTTTAGATGATATGATGATAAAATATAAACGGAGAAGCTAGATGACACGAAGAAAAGACAATAAACGAAGAAAAGTTATGATAGTTATTCTTTTTGTTGTTATTATACTAGGAGCAGCAGCATTTTTAACATATAGATATATGGTGCTTCAAAATGATATCAATTCTAAAGTATCTTATTCTGAAGATATTATACACAAGGATTTTAATTCAAATATAGAGGATGTAAAAAGAGAGTATTCTAGAAAAGTGGATAGTCTTCTGTCTATTGATGGTGTCAAAAAAGCATTTGCCTCAAGAGATAGGCAAAAACTCTATGAGCTTGTAAAAGCGAGATACAAGAAATATAAAAATAGTGACCCTTTCTTGAAAATTATGTCTTTTAGGCTTACTGACGGCTCAACCTTTCTAAGAGTTCACAAGCCGCAAATGTATGGTGATAAACTAAACAAACGAAGAACTATCATAATAGACACAAACAGACTACAAAAAAGATTATATGGTTTTGAAATTGGTAAATTACAGATGAGCTATAGGGTGGTAACACCTATCTTTTATAAAAACAAATATGTTGGTTTAGTCGAAGTTGGTATCTTACCAAAAGAGTTTACGAGTAGCATCTCTGATATATTTCACATTCGCAATGCCCTTGTGGTAAATACTGCTGGCACAAGTGTATCATTGGCAAAGAAACAGTATCTACAAGAAGATGGTTTCTCTTTGGTCGGCAGTGACCCTATGTTCAAAAAAATATTTGAACTATCGAACACTAAGTATAAAGGCAAAAAATCATTCTTTTTTACCTATGATGAAAATAAAAAAGATTATCTTGTCGAAAATAACTTAAATTTACTCAATCAAAACAAGAAAGTAGTAGCAAAAATTCTAATAGCATATGATATAACAACTCTTCAAGCTGATAACAATAATTTTGAACAAGAGGCTGGGATTTTTGCACTACTTGTAGTAATATTTTTATCTGCATTATTGCAGTTTTTTTGGTAAAAAAGTAGAGTTATTGACTCTACTTTTTTACAATTTTTAGAGTATCTTTGTTTGGCATGAATATTTTGAAACTCAAAACTTTAGAGTTTTTAGTCTCTACTTTTGCTTTGGTTATAGCGTCTGACAAATCACCTCTAAAACTAATAGTGTAAATATTGCTATCTTTAGAAACAGTGAAATCTTTGTTTGATTTTATTTGATTAAAATTACCTAATTTTGCCATAATAGAGATAAATATTCCTGCATAATAGCTCGCTTTACCTTTTAAGTGATATATCTTTCCTGATGAATCTTCCATGGAAATATTGTTATCTTTTTTTATCACTTTTTTGTATTTTGGTTTGGTATAGGTTATTATTATTTTATCTTTATCTATCTTGATATGTCCACTTTTTTTAAAATAAGTTTTAATTGCAGAAACATACTTAAATTCATTAAAATTATAAGAGTTAGCAAAAAGCATAACTTGCAAAAGTAAAATCAAAATAAATCGCATAACTCATCCTTCTTCTTTTGCATGATATTTTGTGTGTATTTCATCATCTCTATCTCATTTTTAAAATCTTTTGGGTATAAAGGTGGCAGCATTTTAAGGTATATTTTTTCTTTTTTTGAAGTCTTAAAACACCAGCTTTTTCTTGGCAAAAACTTATAGGCTCCCTCTATTACTACAGGAACGAGGGGTCTGTTTTTTTTCATAGCTAATTTAAAAGCACCTCTTTTAAAGGGCAAAAGTTTATCTCCACTATGTCTTGTTCCCTCTGGAAAATAGATAACATTTTTACCACTATCAAGGTGGCTTTCAAGCTCTTTTTGTATATCGCCTACTTCACTCAAAGATTTTCCTTTTATATACCTAACACCGACTGAGTGTGTAATTTTCTCTACTATCGAAAATTTTCCTAGATTTACATTAGCAAATATAAGATAATTTTTTATATAGATAGCAAATGCAGGAAAATCAAGTATAGATTGATGGGTAGATACATAGATTGCACCACTAGGCATATTATCCAAAATATCTGCTTCTAAGACGATACGAGGAGTGAGCAGAAAAAAAAGTCTATATGAAAGAGCTGAGCCTTCTTGAAAAAAGTGTTGAGAATCTTTGATAAATGGTTTAAAAATAAAATATATCAAATACCCCATAAGCATAAAAACAATAAGCAACCCAAAAAAGATAAAATGTCCGATACTACCTAGTATGCACTTTAACACCATAAACCTTTCCATAAATAATTTGAGCAAAAAGAGCTGTAAAAAACAGAATATACCAGCCAATCGAGGAGTAAAAAGCCCAAATGATATCATTTGTGAAATTTACAACATATAGATGAATAAGAGTATTTACAAGCATAACAACCACCCAATACCCATCACCTTTTTTTAAGAACTCAATCTCCTCATCTTTTAATTCTCTTTTGTAAAACTTTTTGGTAAAACTCAAAATCATGTATCTTTTATTATAATGTGAATCTATAAATAAAAATAAAAATATGCTCGAAAGGGTAACTGGTATATACTTGATGGTTTGAAATGATGAAAAATAGTAAGCAACACACAAAGCAATCACATAAATGCCAGGAATTACCATATCTTTATAACTTTTCTTCTTAAAAAATTGATATACAAAGTATAGTAAAGCCATCAGAAGATAGGCTAAAACAACCATCCTAAACTCAAAATAGTGGATAAGAAATACAAACATCGGGGCTAAAATGATATTTGCAAATTTCATCTATCTAACCATTCCACCACTTATATTTAAAACTTCACCTGTCACATAAGATGCCTTATCTGCTAGAAAAAAAACACATTCTGCCACTTCTTGCGGCTTTCCTATTCTTTTAAGCGGGATATCTTTTTTGATACTTTTTATATCCAAATCTTTCGTCATTTCAGACTCTATCAATCCAGGTGCCACAGCATTTACTCGGATTTTATATCTTGCTACCTCTATGGCTAAAGCCTTGGTAAAAGCTATCATCGCTCCTTTTGCAGCAGAGTAGTTTGTCTGCCCCATATTTCCGACCATTCCTGAAACCGATGCTACATTTATGATAGAGCAATTTTTACGGCTTATCATGTTTTTAATCACTGCTTTAGTGACATTGTATGTTCCATTTACTGAAGTGTTTATCACATCAGTCCATTCATCTTCTTCCATCCAAAAAAAGAGTTTATCTTTTGTAATTCCAGCATTATTTACCAAAACATCAATTTCTAAATTTTCAAGTTTTGAAAAAACCTCTTCTTTGTCCAAAATGTCAAAATTTATAATTTGTGAATTTTTTAACTCATTTTTTAACTCATTTACCTTTTTTTCATTGCCTCGGTAGTGCAGATAAATAAAATAATTATTTTCATGAAAATACCTTGCAGTCGCTTCACCTATGGCACCAGTTGAACCAGTAACTAAAACTTTTTTCATATAAATTTTCCTTTTTTTAGCATCTTGTTTACTGTTTTTATATCTAGATCCATTCTTCTATCATTTTCTAGCTTTGCTACCTTTTTTCGCACTTCATCATAACAGTTTTTTAGATGATTTGAACACTTATCGTAACCTCTAATATCAACAGCTTGTGCAATTCCTAAAAATCCAATACTGAGCATATTTGCCAAATCTGGCAACTGTTTTGCAAAATTTCTAGCAGAAGTTGTTCCCATACTTACTTTGTCTTGATTAAATGATTCGGTTGAACGAGAATAAAGTGACGCTGCATTTGTATTCATAAGTATGTCCGCACTAAGTGAGCTAAGTGTGATTTGAGCAAGTTTAAAAGCATGGTGAGTTGGTTTTTTGTTTAGTTTTAGATTTTCGCCTAAGCCTTTGTTAAACTTATGATCTATTAGGAGTGCAAATTGTTTATCTAATAAATCTGCCATATTTCCAGTACATATCCTCATGGTATCCATCGCATGTGCAATATATCCACCATAAAAATTGCCTGAAGTATAAATTCTCTTACCAACTGGGTCTATCAAAGGATTGTCATTTACACCATTTATCTCTGTTTGTATCCAATCTTTAGCAATTTTTAAATTATCTCTTACTACGCCTAAAACTTGTGGGGCACACCTGATTGAGTATCTATCTTGAATATTTTGTTCTTTTTTTTGTTGAAAGTTTTCACATCTGCTAAATGCAGCTTGTGTAAGTTTAGAGTCTTTGCATTTTTCAAGTATATTTGCCGCAGTTTTTACCTGTCCAGCAAATGGTTTGCTTTCATGTACAAATGGCTCCAATGCAGTTGTATCACAAATCAAAACTTCATATATCGCCGCTACAAAACTCTCCGTGCTTTGCAATAAAACTTCAAACTCTTCTATAGCTTTGATTGCGATAGCACTCATGGTTGCTGTTCCATTTATGACACCAAGTGCCTCTTTTGCTTTAAATTTATATGGCTTAATTCCTAATTTTTTGTAGACTTCACTTGTCTTTGTTATTTCATTTTTATATATCACTTCTCGCTCACCTGCGATGACTGCGGCGATGTATGACAAAGGTGCTAAATCCCCACTAGCCCCGACTGAGCCTTGAGATGGAATCAGCGGATAAATCTCATTTTGAAGTAAAATCTCAAATCTTTTAAGCAAATCATAACTAACTCCGCTCTTGCCTTTTGACAAGCTAATCAATCTAACTAAAAGCATAATTCTTGATACTTCAGCACTTAAATACTCGCCAACTCCAACACCGCAAAATCTATATAAATTTTCTTGTAACTCTTCGGCTTCTTGCATGACGATAGCATTGCACCCAGACTCTCCGTAGCCAGTTGTGATACCGTATATTGGTTGTCCTGTTTTTATTTGCTGTATCAAAAAATCGTGCCCAGCATTTATAAAGTCTACAAATTCTTGTTTGTTACTAAATTTTATATCTTGTGTATATTTAAAATCTTCAAAATTTACTATTTTGTCGTCTATTGTCATCTCTAAAGCTCCACTAAAATTTTATTTTTTCCCTCTTCATACATCTTTACTACGCTCATCAAATCTTGTAGCGAATCTATCAAATCTATCAAACCTCTTGTTTTTTTTGTTTCCACCTCAAGTGCGTCATCAATATTTTCGCTTACTTCCAAGACAACTGCGACTCCAGCTTCGAGATAACTAGTGCAATGATTTATCTCTTGTATATTTCGTATATTTATGCACTCTACACAAACACATAAAACTTTGCATTTAAAAACTAGAGCTTGAAGAGCCGCGGTTTTTAGAGCCTCTTTTGAAGTTTTCATGCCCGAAGAGATAGTGATGATTTCATCTTTGTCTTTATTGATAATCGAGAAGTATGATGGAGCAGTATTATAGACACTATTTTGAAATGAGGTTGGAGATAAAAGCCTATTTTCAAGTACTGCATTTGCTATCTTGGCTGTCTCTTCTAGTTCACTAAAACAGGTGCCATAAACTATCTTTCCGTTCTTAAAACCACACTTATCGCTTAGATACAACATCACTTTTGCATTTCTAGTGAGTCGTCGTCGCATCATCATTTTTGGAACTAATCTTTTATCTTCTAAATCCTCTATTTTTTCTTTTGCATAGATTTTTGCTGAACTGATTATATTTATAGCGACTGATTTCATCTGCATGCTCCAAAAACCAAAGAGGCATTGTTTCCGCCAAATGCAAATGAGTTGCTTATGACATTTCTTATCTTCATCTTTACAGGCTCTATCGGAACATTTATATTGTAATTATCCAGCTCCATCAAATTTGCTTGAGGAGGCACTAAGGATTGTTTTATAGCTTCACACGAAATTATCGCCTCAACTGCTCCAGCAGCCCCTAGTGTATGTCCTGTGATTGCCTTTGTAGAGGTTA
>JAADIZ010000177.1 GCA_013151055.1 Campylobacterota bacterium | reverse complement strand
GTGCATTAGTGGGGTCAGGGTTTGACTTTTGACTTCACTTAAACTTTCTCTAATTATCGGTGAAATTGATTTCTTTTCAAAGTCAAACCCTGAACCCGCTAAATAATTAAATATCTCTTTTATCTGTTTTTTGCTCAACTGTGTTTAGGGTTTTTAGGCTAATCGCACTCAGCTTATTTCCATAGCAACAACCCGTGTCTATACAAATGTAATTTTTACCTCTTAAAACTTCATTAAAATTGCAATGTCCAAATATATTTACAGCTTTATACTCTTTAAAATTCTCCCAATCTTTCATATTAAGTGTGTCATCAATTCGATTTAGAAAAAGTGAATGCAGGTACTTTTCATCTCTCCTTTTATAGTATGGCAAACCAAAGCCATGTGTTATGAAATAATTCTTAACTTCTAAATAAAGAGGTAGATTTTCTATCCATTTGAGGTGTTTTTTTAAAAGTTTTGTCTCATTCATGTAGCTCAAAATTGTCTGTTTTCCACCCCAGCCACTCATAGTTGCCCATTTGCTACTCATATCTTTTTTGCTAATTGCATTTTGTATATAAGTTTGCATAAAATATTCATGATTTCCTTTTACACATAAGTAATCATTCTCTATCACAAACTCTATAACATCTTTTGAAAAATTACCCCTATCACACAAATCGCCAACAAAAATCAAATTTGCTTTTTTTGGTAACTTTTTCACTAAATCCATCAAAGTATGATAGCAGCCATGAACATCTCCTATGATAAAAGTATCTTTTATTTTTTTGCTCACTCTTAATCTTTCTTAAGACTTTTTACCAACTAAACCTCAAGCAATTTTGCCTAAAATATAGTATGTTTGTTTATTTGGTACTTTTTCTAATGCTATTTTGTATTTTTTAGACCATTTTTTGATTATTTCATTTGTGCTTTCAATCATCTCTTTTCCAATAGCTTCATTTTTTATCTTAAAATAATCATGTGTGCTAGAAATCGCCACAAAAGAGAGACGAGGTTTCAAGTTATCGTGCAAAGATATCAAATGCTTTTCAACATAATCAAAATCCTTTGTATTTGCGATAACTTTTCCGACCTGCTCCTTAGCATTTGGAGTAACACTGTAACCTAACTGTCTCAAAATAGCATCTCTTCTCATTTTTATCCTTTATTATTTTATTGTCCCCTTTTTACGGAAGTGAATTCCGTAAAAATTCCTCGCGACTGAAGCACGAGTTATCACTCTGTATCGCTTGTATTCATACTTATCAAAACATCTTCTATGACTTTTGTTATATCGCCATCCAAGATATTGCTCACTTGTGAATACGCTTCGCCACTTCTATTGTCTTTTACCTGTTGATATGGGGCTAAAACATAGCTTCGTATCTGATGCCCCCATCCAATATCACTTTTTTCTACACCATCTTTTAGGGCTTGTTGTTTTGCCTGCTCTACTTCATACAATCTTGATTTTAACATTTTCAAAGCATTTGCTTTATTTTTATGCTGACTTCTATCATTTTGACACTGCACAACAACCCCTGTTTCTATATGAGTTATTCTTATAGCAGAGTCAGTCTTATTTACATGCTGTCCGCCCGCTCCACTTGAGCGATATGTGTCTATTCTGATATCTTTATCTTCTATGACTATATCTATATCATCATCTACTTCAGGGCTTACCATGACTGAACTAAACGAAGTGTGCCTTTTTGCATTTGAGTCAAATGGAGAAATTCGCACAAGTCTATGGACACCATTTTCTACTTTTAGATACCCATAAGCATTTTCACCTTTTACCATAAAACTTACATCTTTGATACCAGCTTCATCGCCTTCTTGATAATCTAAAACTTCAACCTTATAGTCATTTCGCTCACACCATCTAAGGTACATGCGATACAACATATTTGCCCAGTCTTGCGATTCAGTTCCTCCAGCTCCTGGGTGTATGCTTATGATAGCATTATTAGGGTCATGCTCACCACTTAACATCATAGAAACTTCTAGCTTTGTTATTAGCTCTTCTAGCTTATTTGCTTCGTTAAAAAGGTCATTGATACTCTCTTCATCATTTTCCTCTTTTGCCATTTCATACAAATCAACACTATCATCAACTGTTTTTTTAGCTTCTATATACTTTTGCAAAGTAGAATTTATTTTTGTCTTCTCTTTTTGAATAATTCCAGCTTTTTTTGCATCTTCCCAAAAAGATGGATTTTGTTCTATCTCTTCTATCTCTTGTAATCTTTGTTCTATTTTTGAGGGGTTTATAATTTGAGAGATATTTTCTATCTTGGTTGAGAGTTTCTTTAAAAGCTCTGTATATTCATAACTATCCAAATGTATGTCCTTTTTTTGATATAATGCCACTCTTGGTTTATATTTTACAATAAAGTGGCTAAAATGAAAATATTTAATGATATATTTAAAATTATAGAGTATAGAAAAAGCCTAAATGGTTCTATCGGCTTTGTTCCAACAATGGGAGCATTGCACAATGGGCACCTCTCATTGATACAAAATTCTGTAAAAAACAATGACTTTACTATAGTTTCTATTTTTGTAAATCCTACTCAATTTTTACCTGGCGAAGATTTGGATAAATACCCAAAAAGAGAAACAGCAGATTTAAAAATTTGTGAATTTAGTGGTGTTGATGCTGTATTTATGCCAAAAAAATCTGATATATATAGTGATGAAGAACCCACAATCATAGCTCCTGCACAAAAAGCTTATATACTCGAAGGATTTGAAAGACCAACTCATTTTGATGGAGTTTTGACTATCGTTCTAAAACTTTTAAATATAATTAGCCCAACAAATGCTTACTTTGGCAAAAAAGATTCACAACAACTTTATCTTATAAAAAATATGGCTCAATCTTTCTTTTTAAAAACAAACATAATTCCTTGCGAAATTGTCAGAGAAGAAGATGGATTAGCACTCTCTAGTAGAAATATTTATCTCGATCTTGAAGAGAGAAAAAAAGCATTAAGCATCTCCAAATCACTTAAGCTTGCTTCTAAAGCCATGATGAAAGGCGAATTTGATTGCACTTCTTTAAAACAAATCATGAGCGAAACTATGCAAAGTATAGATGTAGAGTACATCGAAATAGTAAATAGAAACTTTGATAAAATAGATAAAATAGTTTTAAAAAACAGTATTATCTTGATAGCTGCAAAAGTTGGGGCTACGAGGTTAATAGATAATTTATGGATATGAAAATGAAAAAAAAATTACACTTAGTAAGTCTTGGTTGCAATAAAAATCTAGTTGATTCTGAAGTAATGCTTGGACGACTTAGAGATTATGAATTAAGCGACGATGCAAGTGACGCTGATGTCTTGATAGTAAATACTTGTGGCTTTATAGGAGCTGCAAAAGAAGAGAGTTTGGATACGATATTTTCACTTCATGAGCAAAGGAAAAAAGATTCTCTCTTGGTGGTCAGCGGATGTTTAACCCAAAGATACAAAGAAGAACTTCAAAAAGAACTAAAAGAAGTAGATCTATTTACTGGTGTTGGAGATTATGACAAAATCGATGAAATTATAAGAAAAAAAACAAACAGTTTTTCAGATTCTACTTATCTCATAAATGATGAGCAAAGAGTGATAACAGGCTCAAATCATCACACTTACATCAAACTAAGCGAAGGATGCAATCAACAATGTAGTTTTTGTGCAATTCCTGGGTTTAAAGGAAAACTTCATTCGAGAAGCTTGGAATCCATAGAAAAAGAGCTTAAAAGACTTACTAAACAGGGCTTTTTTGACTTTAGTTTTATATCTCAAGATAGCAGTTCTTATTTGAGGGATTTTGACGAAAAAGAGGGACTTATCAAACTTATCGATATGGTTGAAAAAATTGATGGCGTAAAAAGTACTAGGATATTATATCTTTATCCCACTACAACTTCAAATTTGCTTGTTCAGAGGATTATAGACTCACCAATTTTTCATAATTATTTTGATATGCCAATTCAACATATAAATGAAGATATGTTAAAAAGAATGAAAAGAGGTGCTGGCAAGACAAGAATAATAGAGCTTTTAACTATGATGAGAAAAGCACAAAACAGCTTTTTACGGACTGGCTTTATAGTTGGGCATCCAAAAGAGAGTGAAAGAGAATTTGAAGAATTATGCAACTTTGTTGAAGAATTTGATTTTGATAGAATTAGTATATTTGCATATTCTGACGA
The DNA here is from genome assembly GCA_013151055.1 of Campylobacterota bacterium. GTDB lineage: Bacteria > Campylobacterota > Campylobacteria > Campylobacterales > Sulfurospirillaceae > JAADIZ01. The sequence continues at coordinate 19,626 of JAADIZ010000177.1, read as the reverse complement.
AGAAGATACGGCTGCTTTTGACATGAGCGATAAAATCGACAAAAAAACCATAGATCAGAGAATAAAAAAATTAAATGAGATAGTAAAACAAAAAATTAAAAAAAGTCTGGAAAAAGAAGTTGGACGAGAAATTGAAATCGTAACTGAGGGCAAAAGTAGCGAACATGAGCTTTTTATCGGTGCAAAAAAACTTCTCTGGGATAGGGGAATAGACGGTGAAATTCTTATAAATGATTCGCAAATTGGTAAGTTAGAAACAGGCAAATGCTACAAAGCAAAAATCACACAATTAGCTGGAGAAAATCTGCTTGCAACAGTTAGTGCAACTGCATAAACCTCTCATAGATTTATTGCAAAAAGGAAAAAATCTGTTGGCTTTTTCGGCTGGTGTTGATTCTAGTGCCCTGTTTTTTATACTCAAAACTAACGCGATTGAGTTTGATTTGGCTATGGTGGATTACAATATACGAGCCCAAAGCAAAGAAGAAGTAAAGTATGCACAAAAATTAGCTTTAAAATATGATAAAACTTTGTATCTACATTCTTGTAAGTTAGATAACTCAAATTTTGAACACAATGCAAGATTAATGCGATATACTTTTTTCACAAGTATAATTGACGAACAAGGATATGATAATCTCATCACAGCTCACCAACTAAACGATAAGCTAGAATGGTTTTTGATGCAACTTGGAAAAGGTAGTGGACTGGTTGAGCTTTTAGGAATGCAAGAGGTCGAAATTGACGAAAAATTCAACAAAATAAAACCCCTTCTGCATGTAAGTAAGCTTGAATTGCAAAATTTTTTAGACAAAAACGATATAGAATATTTTTTTGACAAAAGCAATAATTCTAAAAAATATCTTAGAAACAGAATCAGAAGTGAATACGCAACTTCTTTTGTAAATGAATTTAGAGATGGCGTGAAAAATAGCTTCGAATATCTTCAAAACGACAAAGATATACTTTTACCAAATGACAAAATCAACATAAAAAAATTATTTATACTAAAGAGAAATAAGGTAGATTTAAAAAATATAAGACAAATAGACAAGGTTGCAAAAAGGTTAGGAATACTCATGAGCAAAGCTCAAAGAGAGGAAATTATAAAAACACAAGATTGCGTTGTGGGTAGGAAAATATCCGTTGTTTTTGTAAAAGATTTGATATATATATCTCCGTTTTACAAAGCAGTAAGTATGCCTAAAAAATTTAAAGAGTTATGCAGAGTAAAAAAAATTCCCTCTAAAATTCGACCTTATATTTACAAAGAAGATATAGATTTTATTTTTCTAAACTCACAAGTCCAAACACTTTTATCTTGAAAGTTGCATTTATCACTTTTCCATTTGATTTTAAATCTATCGGAAAATCTGCTTGTATCATATTTTGATAATGATTTAGACCATCTAAAAATTTATAGAAATTTACTGGGGTTTTAAGAGCAGATGTAACATTTAATTCATATACTTTAAACTCTTTTTTATGTATGCTTTTCTTTACTTCTTTTAATGTTACTTTATCAAAAAAATTATTTGCAAATAGTACAAATTCTGGTTTGGTAAATTTGTGCTTAAAAGAGTTAAAAACTTTAGCATTATCTAATCTCAACTTTTTTATCTCATTTATTCTGCCATTTAAAACATTTTGTACTTTTGTTTTATGCACCACTGCACTGTTGTATTGGTTTTTATAAGATCTGTACTGTTTTACATTTGGCAAAATCAAAGTTAAAATTAAAACTAGTGTAGTGATGATAAATATAGATAAAAATATCAATAGTTTTATAATGTTTATCTTTTCTAAGCTTCTGTCTATATTATTCACTAAAGCCATCCGTTGTAGTTATTTTATTTGTACTTACAAAATTATACCAGCCTTTTTTTGTTAGGTAAAACATTGTATTACTCGTAGAAAAAATTGATTTTAATGGAGCTGATAATAAAAAATTGAAAGTATCTTTGGTTGGTGTTTTACCATATATTATCAAAGAATCTTTTTTGATAATAACTTGATTTAGCGTTATCTGATCTGGAACTAAATCAAAAAGATTTTTTATGCTATCTTTTAGCAAAGTATTTCTAGAGTATATATCTTCACCCAAAGATTTTTGACGAAGTAAATACTCCATATAATTATCTTTTTGGTCTATTTTATTTTCTAAAACAACTCTTTGGTTATTCGTTTTGATAGTATCTTTTTTATACAATGCGATTTTGATTAATAAAAATACTCCAAATGCAATCAACAACAGTGAAATAAAAGAGATAAACAGTATCCATATCTTAGAAAATATAGAAAAGAAATATTTTTTTCTCGGCTGAATGAAACTGTATTTAATCATAAATTGTTCCTATCGATAAATCGCATACAGCTTCGCTGACATTCACTTTGTACATCTCCAAATCGAGCAAAAGGTCATCTTCAAGGCTTTGAATCATCTCTTTGCTCATGTCATATCCATCAAAAACAACAATTTTTTCTATGAAATCACTCTCATATATAGAATTGTTATAATATTCTTTCAACGCTAGACTTATAAACTTGTATATATGTAAATCTCTACCGTACAATTCTATGTCTTCAATGTTTACGCCTGAATCCATATCTTGTTGTAAATCATCATTTTTGGTAAAACTATCAGTATCAATAAATGTATCGTTTTTGGGATCTTCGTTTAGAGTATCTAGTTCACTCAAATCTTCAAGTTCATTCATCTCCTCTTCGCTAGATTCTGTATCAAGATTAGCTAAATTTTCAACATCTTCTACTTCCTCTTCATCTTCCCAATTTTCAATCTCATCCGAATCTTCAAGTCCATCTTCTTTAACAATCGTATAAAATACTCCGAAATTCAGTGTCTTTTCTTTAAAAACAGTAAGTGTTACAGATTTTTCTTGATTTAAAATATAGAGTGTAGAGTTTGTATTTAGTTTATGCTCACTCAAAAAATGATATAAAAGAGCAAAAGGAGAGTATATAAAATCAAGTCCGATTTTATCATATATCTTATTTGTCCAATTTATATCTATAAAACTAGCATATGCGGACCAAGTATCAAATTTTATAGTTTTAACATTTTTAACATCAACACTAAATTTAGAAAAATCCTCTACTTGTGTACCTTTTACAGCTCCCTGCCCCATAGAATCAAGTAAAAAAGCAATGTATGTAAAGTTATATTTGTCTTGCAGTGTATTTATGTATGTCCCGACTTCTTCACTTAAAAATTCTGCATTTGGTTTTGCTGGGAAAATTTTTTCAAATTTTACTTTTTGCTTTGAATTTTTTATAACTTTGCAAAGCACTCTATATGAGCTATCTTCTGTAACTATTGATATAAAAAGATTTGAAAAATATCTTTGTATTGTATTAGAAAAGCTCATATAACCTTATTCTTTATTTTATTTTTTATATTTTAGGCAATTTTTGCTTAATTGTAAGCAAAAGGTGTGCCGATTAAAATAATTGTTCATATAATTGTTTAAATTTAGTATAAGTTTTTTTAGCATCTTCTACTAATTCTTTATCTGTCAATTCTGTTGGTACTAGTTTTTGATACTCGCCTATCATGATTTGACACATCAATTTTATCCGAATTTTATCTGCTTCTTTATAGTTTTTTTCAGAGCTTATCTTGTCTATTCTATCAAAATACTTATTGCCTTCTTTTATATAATCTACATATTTTTTTGCTATTTTACTTTGAGTTAAAACAGTAAATGCCATTTTATTGTAACTATCTTCTTTATATGCTTTTTGTGCAAACTCATAAGCTTTATCATAATTTCCTACTAGATAGTAAAACCTAGCTTCAAAAGAGTTTTGGTATGAAGAATTACCCATAAAATAAAACAAACTAATAGCCAAGAATAAAACAGTTACAATAACTAATACAATTTTAGATAGCATTTTCCATCAACCTCTCTTTTATAAGTTTTTTTGACTCTTCCATAGACAAATCATTTAGGTAAAACGGCTCTCCTATAAAAATATTTAGCGTACTAAATGGTTTTGGAATTACAAACTTGTCCCAACTATTTAGTTGCCAATACGACGACGGCTTGCAATTTAGCGTAACAATAGGAACATTTTTTTTCTTAGAAATTAAAATAATTCCATCAGCTACGCTGTGACTTGGACCTTTGGGACCATCTGGTGTTATAGCTAAATCTCTTTTTAAACTCAAAGAGCGAAACGACTTTTTTAAAGCTTTGAGCCCTCCTCTAGTCGAACTCCCTCGAATAGAACCTCCACCATATATCGCTACAATTTTAGCTATAAGCTCTCCATCAAAATGAGAACTTATGATGGTATCAATCTTTTTGCTACCCCTAAAATCAATATAACCTTTCAATAATGGCAAAAGTTCTCCATGCCAAAAAGCAAATATAGCAGGAGTTTGAATTTCATCTTTGTTGCACTTACTATGAAATTTTTTCTTACAAGAAAAATATAAAATATTTAAAAAAATGAAAGCAAGCCTAGGCACAATTTTTAGCACCAATGCTTTTTTAAAATCTTTAAATGACAACTTCGCCATACATGGACAAACGCTTAGGGTTTGTAATCCTTACTTTCTGTATAGTGCCAAGCCATTCATCTTTGCCTTCAACCTGAACTAGGGCGTTATTGTCACTTTTACCAGCTAACATTTTATTGTTTCTTTTTTCTTCAAAATATACTTTATACTCAAGATTTAATTTTTCTTTGGAAATTTCATCCAAAATTTCCTCTTGCAAAACTTGTAATTTTTTAAGACGATTTGAAGCCACATCAGGAGGTACTTGCTCTTTAAACTCGGCTGCTTTTGTTAAAGGCCTTGGAGAGTATTTAAAAGAAAAAATTTGCTCAAATCTTACTTGTCTCATGACATCAAGCGTATCTTCAAAATCCTCGTCACTCTCCCCTGGAAAACCTACTATTATATCTGTGCTTATTGAGGCATCTGGAACCATACTTCTTAATTTCAAAGCTCTATTTAAAAACCACTCTTTCGTGTATCCTCTTTTCATGTGCTCCAACACACGACTAGAACCGCTTTGAAGTGGCATATGCATCGACTTACAAACTTTTGGATTTTGGGCAAAAACTTTTAGAAATTTATCATCCATATGCAAAGGATGGGGTGAAGTAAATCTGATTCTCTCAACCTCATCAATTTGACTTACCTCATCAAGCAAATCACTAAAGTCCATCTTTTTATGGCTCTTATCGCTAAATCTTCTGCCATAATTATTGACATTTTGACCAAGCAAAAATATCTCTTTAGCACCATTTTTGGCTGCTTTTCTAGCTTCATTTACTATCAATTGTGCAGGTATAGAAATCTCGTCACCTCTAGTGTGAGGCACTATACAGTAGGTACATTTTTTATCACAACCAATAGAAATATTTACAAAAGCTTTATAGGCATTATTTCTAAATTCACTAAAAGCGTAACTACTCTCATCATAATCAATATCAACACTTATAAATTTATCTGTATTGATTGCTTGAGTAATTTTTGAGACATTTCTTGCACCCAAAACAAAGTTTACTTCAGGAGCTCTTTTAAATATATCTTTACCCAAATGACTAGCACTACATCCACATACACCTATCTTTGCACCATCTTTTTTGTGTTTATTAAAAACACCTATTTCAGAGAAAAGTTTACTTACTGGTTTTTCTCTGACGCTACATGTATTTATCAAGATAAGATCAGCCTCACAAGCTTCATTAGTCAAAACATAATCTTCTTTGTTTCCCAATTCGGCTATGATATGCTCACTATCTCGAACATTCATGGCACATCCTAGCGTTTCAATATATAATTTTTTAGACAAATTTATACCTTATAGGATATGAATCTCATACATATAATCATCATCTCCTAAGCCGTATTTTACTTCTCTTAGATATACACTTTGGTCATTTTTTTCAAAATGCTCCACTAAAGCAACCAAATCCTTGTGAGAATTTTCTTTGTCAAAATAAAATATCTTTTGTCCTTCCTTTTGGACTATCTCTATAATTTTTTCTAATTTTATACTTTTTGGCTTGCTATCAAGCTCTTTTCTAGCTAATTTAAGTTCCATTTTTTACCTTCTTTATTAAACAAAATTATGCCTCAATGTGTGGCATAGATATCATAGTATTTTACCTTTTTTTGTATAAATTACTCTTTAAGAGGATATTAAGTACTCAGACTTGAATAAAAAAAACTTTTTAGATATAATTATCTTCTTCTATCTCGCAATTAAGTCCTACAAATTTTATGAACCAGATGTTGCGAAAAATTACTGCATATTATTATGCTTAAAAAAGAGGTTAAAATTGAGTAAAATACTAGATATAATTGAGTCGATAGCAAATGAAAAAGGCTTGGCAATAAACGAAGTAAAAGATACTGTCATCCTAGCGTTAGTAAACACAGCAAAAAGAGTATATGGGAGAGAATATGAATATGGTGCCGAAATAAACCAAGAAACTAAAAGCTTAAAACTTTATCAAAAAGTTATCGTCCTAAGAAATGATGCCAAAGAATTAAGTGAAGAAAATGAAAATTTTATCTCATTGCAAGCTGCAAAAGAAGTGGATCCTGACATCGAAGTTGGAGATGAATTAACTTATGAATTGCCACTTGATAATTTAGGGAGGACTGCAGCGGCCACACTTCAAAGAGAATTAGAATTTCATATACAAAGACTACTTGAAACTAAGATATTTGATAAATACAAAAGTATGGTGGGTCGTCGTGTTTTCGGCTCAGTCGTAAGAGTTGACCACGAAGAAAATACATATATAGAAGTAAATGAAGTAAGAGCCATAATGCCTAGAAAAAGCAGAATCAAAGGTGAAAAATTTAAAGTTGGTGATGTTGTAAAATCCGTCATTCGAAAAGTTTTTATAGATAAAACTCAAGGAATTGTTGTAGAGCTCTCAAGAACTAGTCCAAAATTTCTAGAGGCACTTTTACAATTAGAGGTGCCAGAAATAAAAGATGAAATGATAGAAATCAATGCCTCAGCAAGAATTCCTGGAGAGAGAGCTAAGATAGCCTTGACTTCACTTCATCCAAATATCGATGCGGTAGGTGCTACTGTTGGTACTAGAGGCATAAGAATAAACTCTGTAAGCAAAGAGCTTCATGGCGAAAATATCGACTGTATAGAGTATTCAACTATACCAGAAATTTTTATCTCTCGTGCTCTTAGTCCAGCTATCATCTCAAATGTAAAAATTGTAAGTGAAGACAAAGCAGTAGTAACTCTTTTGCCAGATCAAAAATCAAAAGCCATAGGCAAAAGTGGCATAAACATCAGATTGACATCCATGCTTACTGGCTATGAAATCGAACTAGTGGAGCTAGAAACAACAACTGAATCCACTAATGAGTCTAAAGACCCTAATGCACTTAAAAATTTATTTGGAAGCTAAAAAGCTTCCAAATAATAAGTAATCCATCTTTATTCGGTTTTCTTTTCTATATAAGCTGCACCTTTATGAACTTTTTGTTTAGTCCAGTTTGCTCCAGCTTTTGTGTCTTGCTTGACGCCGTTCCATGTGGCGCAACCCATCAATCCTATGAGTAAAAACATCATAATTAAATACTTCATGTCTATCCTTTTATCCTAATTTTTTAGAAAATGGATTTAGCTTTAGCAATACTAAATCTGCAATTATATTTCCTAAAAGTGTCAAAAAAGCAGAAATTATCAAAATACCCATTATGACTGGATAATCTCTGCTTAGTGCACTTTGGTAAAAAAGCAAACCCATACCATTTATCGAAAAAATCGACTCTAATATCACACTTCCGCCTATAAGTCCTGGCAGAGATAAGCCTAAAATCGTAACAATTGGTGGTGAAAGATTTGGTAACAAATACCTCCAAAAAAGATTTTTCTTGCTTATTCCCCTAGCTTTTGCAAAAAACATATAATCACTCTTAAGTATATTTAAGCTAAGACTCCTAACATACATAACCAAGCTCCCAACTCCACCAAAAACCATCACAAAAATTGGCAAAACTAGATGCCAAGCCTCATCTTTTATATAAGCAAAACCATCTAACTTCATGGGCGAATGAAGCCCAGAAATCGGAAATATCTTCCATTTAACTGCAAATATCATTACAAGTATGAGTGCTAGATAAAACGATGGCATAGCATAACTGACTAGAGAAAAGTTCTTTACGGTATCATCATATTTACTCTCTTGTTTGAAAGCTGATTTTATACCAAAATATATAGATATAATAAAAACTAAAATCATGCTTGAGATATTTATGATAAGTGTTATAGGTAGCCTTGAGAGAATTTCATCTTTTACCATCTTCCCACTTGCAAAAGAGATGCCAAAGTCAAGATGAATCAAAGCATTCAGCCATGAGATAAACTGCATAAAGAGTGATTTATCTAAACCATATACTTTTTTTAATTGTTCTAGTGACTCTGGTGTTATATTTGGATTTAATTCACCGCTTGCAAAAAAAGAGTTCGGAGCTAAATGAATAGCCCCAAATGAAATAATAGAAATAATAAAAAGCATAAGCACCACATAAAAAAGCTTTCGCAGTGCTGTTTTTATCATTTTACTTTTGTTTATCCCAGTTTAAAACTGTATGTCCATCTTCATCTGTTGCGTCCATGCCCATGCCCATTATATTGTATCCAGCATCTACATAATGAATTTCACCCGTAACGCTAGATGAAAGATCACTAAGTAAATACATACCACTATTTCCAACTTCACTTGTTGTTACATTTCTTTTTAGAGGAGAATTAAATTCATTCCACTTTAAAATCATTCTAAAATCACCAATTCCGCTTGCAGCCAAGGTTTTAATAGGTCCCGCACTGATAGCATTTACTCGAACATTTTTTTGTCTTGCACAATCAACTGCAAGATATCTAACACTTGATTCTAATGCTGCCTTGGCAACGCCCATCACATTATAATGAGGTATATACTTAGGTCCTCCAAGATATGTCAAAGTCAAAACTGAACCACCTTCACTCATGACTGGCATCACGGCTCTTGTTAGTGCTATCAAAGAGTAAACAGAAGTTCCCATGGCTACATCAAAAGCCTCTCTTGTAGTTTCTAAAAAAGGTTTAGATAATGCTTCTCGAGGTGCAAATGCTACTGAATGTACAACAAAATCAATTTCGCCAAAATCTTCTTTTAGAGACTCAGTTAAATTTGATAGATGCTCATCATTATTTACATCTAGTTCATATACTTTGTCACTTCCAAGCTCCGTTGCAATTGGGTCAACTCTTTTTTTCAATTGTTCATTCAAAAATGTAAATGCAAGTTCTGCTCCTTGCTCCCTGCAAGCTTTCGCTATACCATATGCTATAGACTTATTGTTAGCAATTCCAACTATCAAACCTTTTTTACCCTTCATTACCATATTTTCCCCTTATAAATTATCTGATATCTCTATCATTTTTGCAAAATCTTTCATATCCCAACTAGCTGTTCCCACTAGCACCCCGTCACAATTTTCAATTTCCAGTATATCTTTTGTAGTTTCTACTTTTACACTGCCTCCATATAGCAACGGAGCTTTTATATTAGCTCTTAAATTATCTAGCACTTCTTTGATATCTTCTAAAGTTGCACTAAGTCCTGTGCCTATCGCCCAAACTGGCTCATAAGCAACTATCAATTCATCATAATCTATATCAATGCCATCAAATTGTTCCCAAATGTATGACATGACAGCATCGCTTCCAAGTTCACGTATCTCCTTTGGTTCACCAACACAGTAGACTATCTCGCACTCTTTTGACTTAGCAAAATCAAATTTTTTGCATATTTCTTCTTGGCTTTCACCTAAAACATGTCTTCTCTCCGAATGCCCAATTAAAACTGAATCTATATCAAATTCTTCTAGTTGATCAAATCCGATTTCTCCTGTAAATGAACCATTTTGTGTAGGATAAAAATTTTGTGCGCCGACTTTTATATTTGGTGTCAAATCAAAATTATCAAATGCACTAAATGGTGGAAAAATTCTTACTTCACTAAAAAAATGTTGAGTATTTATAAAATTCACAAACTTTTTTGTAGTAGCTCTGTTGTGGTTAGTTTTAAAATTAGATGCAATTATCAATCTATGTCCTTATTATATAAAGGTTTAACACCAGGCAATTCTTTTCCTTCTATAAGCTCTAAACTAGCTCCACCGCCTGTTGATATAAAAGCCATATCGTCTGCGTCACCTGACCTTGCAACTACATCTGCGGTATCTCCTCCACCAACTACTGTGGTAGCATGAGCCTCAGCTATAGTATGCGATATTTGTGTGCTTCCTCTTGAGAATTTTTGTATTTCAAATACTCCCATAGGTCCATTCCATAGGATTGTTTGAGCATCGTTTAGGGCTTCTCTAAAAAGCCTTGTAGTGGCTGGTCCTATGTCTAAACCCATCCAGCCTTTTGGTATCTCTTGAGAAGTGACAAATTTCATGGCTGAATCTTGCGAACAAGTCTGAGCCGCTACGACATCAACAGGCAAATAAAGCTTGACGCCCAACTTTCTTGCTTTTGCCATAACAGCTATCGCTTCATCAATCAAATCATCTTCGACTAAAGAATTGCCAATATCAATGCCTTGTGCTTTTAAAAATGTAAATGCCATACCGCCGCCAATCAAAAGTTTGTCAACTTTTGTCAAAAGGCTTCTTAGTGCTTGTAGTTTCCCACTTACTTTGCTACCCCCAACTACTGCTACAAATGGGCGAGAAGGGTTTTTTAATAAGTTTTTTGAAAAATTTATCTCTTTTTGCAATAAAAAACCGGCTGCACTATGCTCTTCATTAAAAAAATTCGTAATAGCTTCGACAGACGCATGAGCTCTGTGACAAACACCAAAAGCATCATTTATATAAAAGTCTGCTAGATTTGCTAAAATTTCGGCAAATTTAAAATCATTTTTAGTTTCACCTTTTTCAAATCTAAGATTTTCCAAGAGTAAAATTTCACCTTGTTGAAGGTTATTTGCTTTTTCCATGGTATCATTTCCGATTACATCTTCGGAAAACTGAACAACAGGAACAAGCAGTCTTGAGAGTCTTTTGTGCACTGGCGATAAGGAGAGTTTTGAATCATAAACTCCACCTGGTCTGCCAAGATGACTAGCCAATATAACTGAACAATTACGATCTAAGCAGTATTTTATAGTTGGAATTGCTGATTTTATCCTTCTATCATCTGTGATATTTAGAAAATCATCTAAAGGAACATTAAAATCACATCTGATAAAAACTCTTTTGCCTTCTATGTCCATATCACGGACTGATCTTATCATATATTCATCCTTATTTACTTACGAAAAGAGCCATATCTATCAATCTTGAAGAGTAGCCCCATTCATTATCATACCAAGACATAACTTTGACCATATCGCCACAAATCACTTGAGTCAAATCAGATGCAACAAAAGAGCTGTAAGTTGAAGTCATAAAATCACCAGATACTCTTTGTTCGGTATCATATCCCAGTATTCCTTTTAACTCTGTTTCTGATTTTTCTTTAAATAGTGCATTTATCTCTTCTATACTTGTCTCTTTTTTAACTAAAACATTCAAATCAACCATAGAAACATTTGGTACTGGAACTCTTACACTTTGCCCATGAAGTCTGCCCTGCAATTGTGGTAAAACTAAGCCTATAGCTTTAGCAGCTCCTGTTGTAGTAGGTATGATATTTACGGCTGCCGCTCGTGCTCGACGAGGGTCTTTCGCTTTTGCATCTATCAAGCTTTGTCCATTTGTGTATGCATGAACAGTTGTCATCAAGCCTTTATCTATACCAAAAGCATCATCTAGTATTTTTGCTACTGGTCCTAAACAATTTGTTGTGCAACTTGCATTTGAAATTATAGCTTGTCCTGCATATTTATCTTCATTTACACCGATTACAAATGTAGGAGTATCATCTTTCGCTGGAGCTGACATCACAACTCTTTTAACGCCATTGTCTATAAAAACTTGTGATTTCTGTGTAGTCAAAAAAGCCCCTGTGCACTCTAATACAACATCAACACCATAATCAGAAAAATTTAGCTCTTTTGGATCTCTTGTTGAAAATATTTTTACCTTAGATGTTCCCATTTGCATATAATCATCTTCTAAAATCTCCACAATTCCACTAAAAACTCCATGTACACTATCATACTTAAATAGTTGTTTTGTCATTTCTCTTTGAGCGGTATCATTTATGCAAACCAATTCAACATCATCACGAGAATCAATGATTCTAGCAACACATCGTCCGATTCTTCCAAATCCATTTATAGCAATTTTTAAAGCCATACTTTTTCCTTTTAAATACATAATAAATTGAATTATTTTATCTAAAATGAGATATAAAATAGTTTAAGGCATAAAATATAGAATTTTAAGAGGATACACAAGATTTTTAGTGTTTAATCTTTTATCAATTTTTGTAATAGCAACTGACCTTACGCACTTATGTCCCTGCAACCCTCTAAAGCTACGAAAAGTAGGACTTTTCGAGAAAAAAGAGCGTATTATTGTAGCTGTTTTATTATAAGTTCATTAACAACTTTCGGATTTGCTTTGCCTCCTGTATTTTTTAGCACTTGCCCCACAAAAAAGCCTAAGAGTTTGCTATTTCCTGCTTTGAACTTTTGCACATTGTCTGGATTGTTTGCAATTATTTTATCAATAATAGGCAAAATTTTAGCAGGGTCACTTATCTGAACCAATCCTTTGGTTTGGACTATTTGTTTTGGGTTTTCTCCATTTTTGCTCATCTCAACAAAAACTTGTTTGGCAATTTTGGTTGAGATAATCTCATCATCGACCATTTTAACAAGCTCGGATATCTGTTTTGCACTAAATTTCAGTTCACTTATCTCTTTTTGCTTTAACTCTCTAGCGACTTCATTGACTACCAAATTGGCGATATTCACGGGACTGTTCAGTGTGGATAGTGCATCTTCGTAAAAGTTAGATAGCGTCTTATCGCGAGCAAGTGTATTGGCGACTTCATTGTTTAACTTAAGCTCACTACTATACTTATCAAACAGTGCTTGCTCATCTGCATTCATGGGAGTTGCTTCGCCATCTATTTGTACTTTTTTGGTTTGAGTATTAGCTGGTTTTTTGTCTGTTTTTTTCTTTTTAGTCCAAGAGTCTTTAAGACCAACTATTTTATTAAAGACAGGTGCTGTATCTTTGTATAGGATAGGGTCGGCATAAAAATAGCCCTCTCTTTCAAACTGAAATCTAACATCAGGTTTATCAGTTATGACAGCGGGTTCAATAAGAGCATTTTTTATAATTTTTAAAGACTCAGGATTTATATTTTCTACACCTTGCGGTATTTCATCTTTGAAGAGTCTATCGTAGAGTCTCACTTCAACCTTTTTCGCCGTTTTTGCCTCAACCCATTGAATTGCACTTTTAACTTTGATGCCACTAGTATCTGCTCCGCTTTTGGAATTAGGGTGATACTCTGCTTTTATCTCTATTATAGTGTCATTAGTATCCTTAATCACTTCTTTACATGTGATGATATACGCATACTTCAATCTTACGGATTGCATAGGCGTAAGACGGAAGTAACCTTTTACTGGATTCTCCATAAAGTCATCGCGGTCAATATAAATCTCCTTAGAGAAAGGTAATTTTCGCTCCCCCTCTTTAGGTACATCGTGTGGGTAGTAGGAAGCATCAATTTCTTCGGAGCCCTCATAGTTTACGATAGTTATTTTTAGTGGATTAATCACACACATCACTCGTGGTACTTTTTGATTTAAATCATCTCTAATAGAAAATTCAAGTTGTGAGACATCCACCATTGAGTTTGCTTTGGCGATACCTATCTGCTCACAGAAATTTAAGATAGACTCAGGTGTGTACCCTCTTCTTTTATATCCTGCAATAGTGGGCATACGAGGGTCATCCCAACCACTCACCACCCCACCTTCTACCAACTCTAAAAGTTTTCTTTTACTCATCACTGTGTAGTTGATATTTAACCGTGCAAATTCGTATTGATAAGGTCTTGGAGGATTGAGTTTAAGCGTATCGAGCACCCAATCATAGATATCACGGTTGTTTTCAAACTCTAAGGTACAAATAGAGTGTGTCACTCCCTCAATGTAGTCAGAGAGACAATGAGCAAAGTCATACATCGGGTAGATAGACCATGCGTCTCCTGCTCTAAAATGGTGAGCATGTCGGATACGATATAGTAAAGGGTCTCTCATCTTCATATTGGAAGCTGACATATCAATTTTGGCTCGCAATACATGTTCTCCATCTTTAAACTTACCGTTTTTCATTTGCTCAAAAAGATTTAAATTTTCTTCAACACTTCTTTTAGCATATTTACTCCTTTCCCCTGCTGTTGTCACAGTACCGCGATATTGGCGTATCTCATCTTCACTTAAGCTATCAACATAAGCCTTATCCATTTTAATAAGCTCTACTGCATAATCATATAGTTTAGGAAAATAATCAGAGGTAAAGTGTACTCGTTTGTTCCACTCAAACCCAAGCCATTGCACAGCGTTTTTGAGTGCTTCAACATATTTTGTATCTTCTTTGGTGGGATTGGTATCATCCATTCTTAGGTTACAGTGACCCTTGTAGTCACGAGCGATACCAAAATTGATAGAGATAGATTTGGCATGTCCGATATGAGGGAAGCCATTAGGTTCAGGAGGAAATCTTGTAACAATCTCTTGGTATTTACCTGAATTTAAATCCTCTTCAACAATTCTGCGTAAAAAATCTTTGCTCTTATTCATTATTATTAAACCTTTTTATCTGTTAGACTTTTGTAAGTGGTATTATACAATTTTAGAATCTTGAATTTCTACAAATGGCACAATGCTATTTTCTTCTTTCATATTTAAATTCCATCAAGCTAACTATTTATTGAATATACATTTTATATAAAATACCCTTAAAATATCAAATATGGAGGTCGCTGTACGATAGCAACTATGGTGCAAGTTCCCAATTTTTGTTATATCTCACCTCATCTTTGCCTTTCAAAAGTTTATATATTTAGTTAGTGAAGTGATAAGTTCCTGACTTTACACACTATAATGAGCAAAACTCGTTAGTAGAATGCTCATAGAAATTCATATTTATAATTTTAGTTAGATAATTTATTGGCTACATATGAGACTATGAAGAAACCCAATTCTAAAACAATATAAAAATTCTACCAAAATAAAACTAAAAGCGCCTACTATTTACCACTTTAAATTTATTATGTAATTCACCGACGAGTTGCCAGTCCACTGCAGTGCCTTGTTCGACACGGAGTAGTATATGGCAGAAATTATGCTTTTGTAGAGAGTCGGCGACCAAGTTCGAACGCTTTCTTGCAATCATCTGGAAACACCTCCTTATGTCGTAATGTCTTCTTAGCTGGATCCATATATTCCATTACGACTTTTGAATAGTCTGGGAACTGATAGGTGTCGTAGCAACAAAATGTTTCAACATTACCAAAAACCATTCGAAGTGATGCCTCGGTGGCGTTAAATAACACCTCATAATCGCGTTCGACACTCATCTCCTCCGTCACATTCATGGTGTAGATAACTCCAGTATTTATTCTACGCGGAAATGCAGAACTGGGTGGTTGAGTATATACGAGAGGGGCGAATAGAAGTCGTTCTATAAATGAGCGCATCTCACCAGACATTGATCCAAAATATATTGGTGTACCTAATATAATTGCATCAGCTTCGTTCTCAATTTTTTTCAGTATCGGATGCAAATCATCTTTCAACGCACATCTTCCGTTGTATTTTCCATCAATAATTTTGCATGCGAAGCAACTCTTACATCCTTTGAAGTCAAGGTCATACAAATGAATCAACTCGGTATTTGCTCCTTGTGAAGCAGCACCTTCGAGTGCATTCATTAACAATGTCGCAGTATTGCAATTTTTTCTTGGACTCCCATTAATACCGATAACAGTCATATCTCACAGTTCCTTTCTTAATTGTCACATCGGTCGAATATAGCGAATAAGTTCCCGCTAGGAATACTTATTCGTTGCTATGTTTTATTATACTTTCTGAAGCTCTTTTCTGAGTAGTGCATTGATAAGAGTCTGATAAGGTACCTTTTCTTCACTAGCTTTTTTCTTGAAGAAAAGGATTATATCATTATCAAGTCTCAGAGTTGTTGGTATTTTTTTTGGCTTATAAAATCTACCTCTTACGCCATCACTAAAGTTATAATTGTCTTTCATTTCAAAATCATCATATTTTTCTCTGTCTTTAATGTTGCTCATAAAACTTCCTTTCTTTTTGATTTGCTTTTCTAGCACTTATTATTCTTATTATTTCTTCACCATTTTCATCAAAAAAGAGATTGGCAACAACTAAAATCTTTTGTTTTTTTGCTGAACCGATAGTAATCCATCTTTCTTCAAAATAGTTAAATCTACAATCTAACTTTGAGATTTGCAATGGATCATCAAAAACCTCTTTAGCCTCTTCAAATGAAACAAAATGTTTTTTTTGATTTAGTTTGTTTTTTTCTTTATTCCATTCAAGTTTCAATGTTTATCCTAAAATTTAATAATGATTCATTATACCATAAGGTATGTACAGTGTCAATTTATTGGCTCTGTAAGCTTTGTGTCTTTTTTTAAAAAGAGACAAAGCTTACATAATTTAGTTGGAATTATTTGCTAAAGTTTGTTTTTCTGTGTGACTCCTGACATTTCACAGAAACTTTTTGCTATCGCAAAACTGCTATTCGCTAGTTTTGATAGAGCATAGCGAAGCGGAGACCAGCAAAGGGCAGGTGACACACGAAATGTGCTCATGATAACCGATGGTCTCAAATTTTTCATATAAAGTAAAGACTGGTTTTTAACAATCTTTATCATTAGCTTTTTCACAATAGGAATAATAAAAAGAATAGAAGAGAAAGCTACCAACCAAGCTTTTCACCAAGCATTTGTCCATATAAATAACGCTTGAGTTCACCTGCATTTTGGAGCGCAGCGGAAAAATGTCAGGTGAAACGATTTGTTATGTGCTCTTATCCTATCCAAGCTTCAAAATTATCATATCCATTATCTTCAATCCAATCGTAGATAGAATAAATCGTTGATAATCTAAATATTTTATTTCTTTTTGATTCTGCAACTTCTTTTACTGACCATCCGTCTAAATCTGAGTATTTCTTCCATTTCCCTTTTATGTAGTTATGAAGATTAAGGTTTTTACCCGTTTTATCGAAAGAATAACCTAAATAGTAAAACGGATTATTTCCTTTAGTTTTTGTTTTTCCGTCTTTCCCATTAATTCCATTAATATGTATTGCAATAAGATTGTTCCCGTTATTGAGACTTTTCATTATTTCATAGTCAACCCACCTGCGATTAAATGTATCTGTTCCAACTAAAACACAGGTAACTGAAGTATTTTTCAGCTCACTATTTATGAGTCGTTTTAACGCTAAATCGCTTGTCTTCTTAGCATCTTCCCAAATGGATGCATCAAAATAACCTGCATTATCATCCTTCGTTAATTTATGATTCCTAACAACATTTGCTCTGAAATCAATAACATCTTGATAATGAAAACTAAAAAATACTCTTTTTGCCATATTAAACCTGCCTTTGTAATAAATTGATTGCTGTCATTATATTTTTTATCAACTCCTCGTCACTAATTGTTGCATTTCCCAAACTTTCAATAGCTGTAATTAAATCTTGATTATCTGGGTAAAATTCTTTTGTATCAGCCATTACTTTATCCCATATTTTTTTAGAGACAAACCCCGTAAGTCCTATTGGAATAACTTTTACACCTTGTCTGTGTGCTATTTCAAACTCTTGCAATAAACCATCAGAATCTTCTACTTTTCCATCTACTAATTTATTGCCGAAAAAGAATAGTGCTATTCCTGATTCAGAAATCATATCCTCACGATACTTTTTCCATAATTCCTTTCTTTTACTTGGATCAGATATATTCTGGGGAAAAGGTCTTAAAATTAGATAATCATCTAAATGTTTTTTTTGAGAAGAGTACACACTTGACAAGACACCATTTATAACAGAACTACCGATACCAAGTCCAAACCCTGATATGATTTTATAATTCTTTTCAGCAAGTTTTTTTGATAAATCAAAAACCAACTGTTCTGCTCTATATTTCTCAAAATCACCATAATCATGTGCAGCACCCGAAATAAAAATATTTTGTCTTTTTAATTTTGTTTTGATAAGACGTAACACTTCTGTAATTTCAGAATATTCATCAATTAAAAGTGCCTGTATTCCAAATCTCTTTAAATCTTTTATTTTTAATTCTTGCTTGATTTTTGAATACTGAAAATCTTCATCAGTTTTATAATCATCCTTACTAACTGTTTTGAAAAAACAATAATGATCTCTTTTATTTGTTCCTAACAAAATCTTTATGCGACTTAAAATGTAGTCTAAGTTAGGATCTTCAAAACTGAATCCTATAAAAAGGAAGGTATTAGAAACTAAATCTCCCTGTAATGCAGTGGTAAATAATTGTCGATTCTCATTATAATTTTCATAATCATCTTTAGTTAAAACTGCTTCGTGTGCTAAATTAATATCCCCATGCATTTTATAAACAACAGCATCTCTACGTGGTTTATTAGTTGCCAAATTTGCTGAACAAATCTTTGTATCTATAGTTTTACCTTCTGCTTCAAGTGACTTTTCGACAAGAACATCATAATTTGTAGTCCAAAAAGTCTTAATAGGGAGTGTTGATAAAATCTTATGGTTGTCATTTATTGCTACGTCCTTTGTAAACTCATCAACCAATTGCGAATTGATACTGCCACGACCACCTTTCTCATTTTTATAATATTGAGCAATAGCAATTAAATCTTCTTCTTTGTCAATATCAAGTTTGAGCTCGCTCGCAATATCTCTTAATAATTCTTTCCAGTTAACTAGCCCACTCGCAACGGACAATCCTGCCCCAGCAAATATTGCAGCCGTATCACTATTGATAGCTTTAATATATTTACCAACAAAAATTTCTAACTCTCTTTTCAAGATTCCCCTCCCTCTATTTCAAAATCAACTTAAGGTTATCCCAAGTCCAGTTATATAAGACGCCAGCATCGGCAACTTTTAAAGGGTTTGTATTTTGAACTTTGATTTGCACTATAGTGATGTTGTTTTTACGAGCTAGTTTAACTTCTTTCTTTACGCCACTTGCTTTTGATGTTTTATCACCAACGATTACAACCACGATATTAGATCGTTTAATCTTTGCTTCAGCTTTATCTTCCCAATGTTTTTCAGGTGCGGCCTCTTTTAATGACCAGTCAGATATTTCAAAAGGAGAATCTGGTAATTTTGCCTGACCTGCCAATAAATTCTTTAACTTTAAATCATTGTCAAAGTCAAAGCTGATAAATACTTTTTTCTTCGTCATATTCTTTTCTCCTTTTTACACATAACGGTTGCATAGAACCAATAAGTGACCGATAGGTAACTTATTGGCTCCAAAGAGACTGTGAAAGAACCCCAACTCAATTTCAATAAACCAATTCTAGCAAAACATATCTAAAACTAACCATGTTCAAACCCAATAAGCTGTATAATAAGTCTATATAAAAGGTTA
>JAADIZ010000156.1 GCA_013151055.1 Campylobacterota bacterium | reverse complement strand
CAATTCTTATATTTTTTAGGACTTTTGTATGATATTCGTGAGTTCCATGACTAAAATTTAGTCTAAATACATTTACGCCAGCTTTTATCAAATCCTCTAAAACTTCTACACTATCACTCGCAGGTCCAACAGTCGCTAAGATTTTCGTTTTTTTATCCATTTTGTTTAACTCCTTTCAAAAATGAATTATAACATTAAGAAGTAACAAAATGGTAATGATTTTAGTGATAGGCTAGAAAAATGCTAGCCTATCTTTAATTTTTTACTCTTGAAGTGTCTCAATATCATAAAGTATATCATCCCAAGGATGTCTATACATAGGCATATTCAATCTTTTTTCGTCCAAAATATGTCCGATAAATCCTATACATCTTCCTAAAATAAAGAAAGCATTCAGTGCTCCAGTGCTCCTGCATCTATAAAAGTTGCGATTTCATCATCATCATATTCTAATTCTTTCCACATGTCAACCATCAAAACACCTATAGTGCCATCAACATTTAGTATCAAATTATCTTTTTTACTAGTTGTTAATTTTTCCACTTCTAGTGCATAATTCAAAATTGGACTTGATGGAAACTTCTCAGACACATATTTTTTCAATCCAACAATTCTTAAATCAGGGTTTCTTACAGATTTTATCCTATGACCAATTCCAGGAATTGGGATACCTTGCTTTTTCATGTAAGCTAAAAATTCTTTAGGAGTTAGATTGTTATCATGACCATATTTAAAATATTTTGCAGCTCCATCAATCGCACCACCAAATCTTGGTCCTATTGTCAAAAGCCCGGCTATCAAAGAGCTAACAACATCTTTTCCAGCTCTTGCGGTTACTTTTGCATTGAGAGCACCACTAACTGCGGGACCGTGATCAGCCACAGTTTTAAGCACTGTTTCTATAAACTCAACTGCCCACTTTGGATATCTTCTTTTAAACCACAAAAGGCTCATTACATCGCCTAGTGAATACCCAGTCTCAGGAGTAGCGACTTTAGATATCGGTATGCCACAATATGTAGCTTCTTCCCCTCTATCATCGCTTATAGTACAGATAAAATTCCTTGCTTTTCTTGTTTTTGAAATTTCTTTTATTTCAGGCTCTACTATCTGTCTTATAACTCCTTTGCTAAGCAAATCATCATAAACTTTTTTGATGATGGAAGGTATATCATTAAATGAATCAGGAACATAAAAACCAGCTTCACTCATGGCTTTGTTTTTAGCTTCAGCTGTTTCTCTATGAGCATTTGCACTAGCTCCCGCGTGCCCAAACTGTACGCCACTTTCAAAATGTTTGGCGATAGTTCCTATACACCAAGCTATGATAGGTTTTGTAATCTTTCCACTTTTTACGGCTTCGATGACTTTGTACTCTTCAGTCCCACCAACTTCACCTAGTAAAATCATATATTTGACATCTGGATTGCTTTGCATTCTTAGTAAATTATCAATAAAAACAGATCCTACAAATCTATCTCCTCCGATAGCAACACCTTCAGCAATTCCATCTGCATTTATAGAAATGATATTTGACATTTCATTAAATAATCCGCCACTTCTAGTAACTAATCCGCAACTCCCGCATCGTGTCAATTTTGAATTTATGATATTTTCTATAGTTCCACCGATATTTGCTATCTTAAAAGCTCCTGGTGCAATGCCACCAACCGTAGCTGGTCCTATAACTGTAACACCTTTATCTCTGGCAGTTTGATTCATAGTTCTTGCGCGTCTCTCAGGAATACCCTCGGCTGTCACCATAATGGTTTTAAACTGTCCTTCTAGCTCTATTGCCTCCATAACAACATCATACGCTGTTCTAAATGAGCCAAAATTTAAAAGCACGTCTGCATTTGGATGCTCTTGTGCAGCTTCAGGTGTACTCTTATAAAGTGGTATCATGATTTCATCATTACCATAAAAAAACTTTTCAAATTTTGCACTACTTGTTGGTGCAACAATAGCCGCGATAGATGGGGTGACTCTATTTATCGTATAATCATAATCTAGCATTCTTTGAATCGCACTTCTGTTGTTATTCCAAAATATCGCCTGTGTATCTTTTGTAAATAATCTACTCATAATTATTCTCCATTCTCTAAAGACATTCTTACTATATCAGTTACATGTGTTTGTGGTCCATAAGCTTCCATATAAAGACCAAGTCTATCAGCTGCTGCTTTTATATCCTTTAATCCTTTTTTATAATTTGGTCCCCCCCTGCGAACATAAATCTTCACACCAACTTCTTTTAGCTTATCGGCGTACTCTTCTAAAGATTGGATGATGCCTGTAAAAGTTTTTGCTACATCAGTAAAGTTTGCAATCGCACCACCAATAATCAAAATCTTGCCTCTTCCTTTTGGATCTTTAAATCTAGTCATCAAATCAAATATAGTATCTGCATAAAATTTTGTCTCACCAGTAGTAGGTCCGCCACTGTACTCACCATAATTTGCAAGATCACTAATGCTTTGGCTAAGATCTGCTATGGTATCAGCATAAACAACACTTGCTCCTCCACCCGCTACCATAGTCCAAATTCTTCCCATTGGATTTAGTATAGTAAGTTTTAATGAAGCTCCACTTCTTGCATCTGCTTCGCTGATGGCTTTTTCTTCATCTGATTGGTCTTCCATGCCAAACGCAGTTGGATACTCTATATCTCCCCATGCATCTTCCATCAAATACCCTGCAGTATCATCAAGTCTCGCTACCAAATCAAGTATGGCCATTTCATTATTTTCAAGCATGACCAGTGGATTAATTTCCAAATATGCAAAATTTAAGTCTCTATAAAATCTAAAAAAATCTATAGCAAAAGATATAAATGCCTCTTTTTTATCAATTGGTAAATCCGCGGGTGCATTTGCACGAACTAAATGATCTATATTTGCATCTTGCATATTGATTGGAATCACAACTTCAGTTACTTTTTCTTCCCAACCATCTTCTATCTCCATACCACCTTCAGTTGACATATAAAGGACATCATCCTCACCAACAGTTGTGGCAGATATGTAGTATTCTTGTTCTTCACCATGAGAAGTGAAAGGCTCAACTATAAAGTGTGTAAGTGTTCCATTTTGACCAGAAAGTAGCACAGTTGGAGCAGCTATTTTTTCATCTATCCAGTCTGCTGCTACTTCCAATGAAACATCGCCAGGCTTATTATCTTTAAATAAAACCAAGCTATTCTTCCCTCTTTTACCGAAAAGCATATCAGGTTTAGCGACAAGTGATTCTTGGTTTAACCACTCAAAGCCATGCTTGTGTGCTATTTGTCTTAACTCATCGCCGCTACTAACAAGCACTGATTTAAAACTATAATGAAAACCTCCAAAGTATTTTACCCAATGTTTAGAGAAAAGTGCTTTCCCATCATATTCACGAATCGCTCTTTGAGCCATAGCAAATCCTTTAATTTTTCTTAATATTTTTAATTACTAAAAATATATAATATTATATCAAAGATTTGCTTAAAAAAAATCTATACTTATTAAAAGATAATATTATGAGACTTATAAGTTATTATTTTATTTGACTTTTTGGAAGACCATGAGGAGTTTTTCTGTATTTTCGCCAAATATAGAGACAGGATAAGTATTTATTAGTTTAAAATTTTTTAATTTTTGAAAAAATATCTTGGAATGGTAATATTGAAAAATTGTTCCATTTATCTTTTTGTATAATTCATCTTTTTTTTCGAAGAGTGTTATATTTGTAGTAAGTAAGTGTTCTTCAAAAAAAGACTCAACAGATAGAAATTTATCTTTTTCATCTCTAACCAAAACACCATCTGCCAACTCAAAACCCTCGAGTGTATTTACATCTGCTAAAAAATACCCATCTTTCTTTAAGACACTTGATACTTCATCGAAAAAAACTTTTAAAGCATCAGACTCCATATAATTCAAAACATCTGCAACTGCCAAAGCACAATCAAAAGAACTATTTTTCAAATCCAATAATTCTTGTGTACTTGCATCAACTCCAAGTTTTTTTGCTCTTTGTATCATGCTTGCACTTCTATCTATGCCAAAAGCTTTGATATTTTCTTTTTTGAGGAGTTTTAGCAGTTTTCCGTTTCCGCACCCAATGTCTAACAAATTATCTATATCTAAATTTGAGATGAGTTTTAAGTATGATGAGTACAATTCTTCGTACTCATCATAAAAGCCGATAAGAGGCTCTATTTTTGCATATAAATCAAGTGCTTTCAACTAAATCTTCATTAAATTTTTCTTCATTAAAAGTCTTTCCCAAATGCTCACAGACAATCTTTATATCCCGCTCAGCATTTCCAAGGCAACTTGTAGCTCCTGGACTTGGGGTCATATTAAACAATATACCAGTTCCAGGGTTGATACTTGCTTCACCAAGTAGAAGTTTTTGGTTCTTCTTGTCAAGAACTTGAGGTCTAATACCTCCAAATCCTTTTGCGTACTCTATATCTTCAAGTTTCAACGAAGGTACAATTTTTCTTACATCTTTCAAGAAAAACTTTTTATTAAAATATGGAACTTCGAACAAAAAATTTCTAAAAACATAATTTCTTATAGTGGAATCTTTCAATAAATCAAAGAAAATTTTTCCAACATTATGGTCAAATCTAAGAGTTTTGAAAAAATCCATATAAGTACCGCCTGTATATCTTTCCAGTTTTGGAAGAACGAGTGCGGTAGGACCAAACCTTGTATATCCATGAGCTAAAATATCTGGGTCACCATGAAGTGCTGCAAAAGGAAGTTTAGGGTTTTGAACCATATAAACTTTTCCTTTTAAAATTTTCTTTGTACTAAGGTAAAAACTTCCTGCCATAGGAAGACAGCTATAATCAGTGCCATGTCCCATCTCATGAGCTAAGAAAAGTGAGTGTGCTCCTGCATCCACAACAACAAAATCAGCAGTGTAGGTATGTGTTTTAGTTTGAACAATATGTACTTCGCCTAACTGTTTTATATGTACAATTTTTGAATTTAAAAATACATCTGTTTGCTTATCTTCGACTTTAATAGCATTTTCAACCAAACTTTCAGTCATAGCACCAAAATCTACTGTACTATATTGACCTCCTTCAACTCCAACTCCAACAATATTGTCTTTTCTCTGTTTTCCGTGTCTATCAAAAATTAAACTAGGTTCAATCTCGGCTAATTTATCTTTTTCAAAAACTTCTAAATATGGAAATAGTTCTTTAAAATCTTCATATCTTTTTCTCATATAAGAGACTTCTTCGTCTCCAACACCAATCGCCATTTTCTGATTTGCAAACATAAACTTATCTTGATAACCATGCTGCAAACAGTACTTTTCAATCATTTTTGCAGTTCTTTTTACATGTTTCGCTTTATCTACAGTATAGTTTGTTTCAATATCACCACAATGTATGGTTTGAGAATTGCTCGTTCCTTTTGAATTTAATTTTGCTAAACAATCGTATTTTTCAAAAAGTGCAATTTTTTTTATATCTGTATATTTAGCTAATTCATAAAAAAGAGCTGCTCCAGAAATACCGCCACCAATAACCAACACTTCATAATGATTTCTCATCATATTAATACACCTTACAAGATGGGGTAAGATCCCCAATAAATATTTTTAACATTATTACATAATGCTAAAAAACTATAATTAATTTTAAGTATTAATT
>JAADIZ010000151.1 GCA_013151055.1 Campylobacterota bacterium | reverse complement strand
GCAACTATACTCTTTGCCCTTGTATTTTGTATTCATTAGTATCCTTTTAGTATGTATATAACTTTTTAGATAGTTCTTGACATTATAGCATATAAAAGATACTATTTCAAAATAACTAAGTTCTTGACAAAGCCAAAGCTTTAATAGAGCGTGAATTTTAAGGAGATGATATGAATAAGAAAGAAATGTTTATGGAAGCTATAAATT
Organism: Campylobacterota bacterium; assembly: GCA_013151055.1. Classification (GTDB taxonomy): domain Bacteria; phylum Campylobacterota; class Campylobacteria; order Campylobacterales; family Sulfurospirillaceae; genus JAADIZ01. The sequence goes on along the minus strand of JAADIZ010000151.1, from coordinate 5,061 downwards.
TTAGACATGCTTGCAAGCTTTTTGACGAGGATAAAAAGATAACCGATGAGGATATTAAGTATATACTCGAAACTGGTAGACTCTCGCCCTCATCGTTTGGTATGGAGGGATGGAAGTTTTTAGTCATAACCAATCAGCCGCTAAAAGAAGAGCTAAAAGAGTTTTGTTGGAATCAGCCACAAATCACAACTTGTTCGCATTTAGTAGTTGTTTTAGCTGCTATAAATCCTCTCAAACCACAAAGTGGCATACCTCAAAAGAGATTTCAAAGACGAGACATGCCACAAGAGATGATAGAGAGATATGTAGATGTATATAAAAACTACATAGAAGCTATCGGTGATGATAAAAACATATTTGCATGGGGTGCAAGGCAGACATACATAGCAGCTGCAAATATGATGAACGCGGCCGCTGCCATAGGTATAGACTCCTGCCCGATAGAGGGATTTGAAAAAGGTAGAGTTGATGAAATCTTGAAATTAGACACAAAAGAGTTTCAAACTTCGCTCATACTACCATTTGGCTATAGAGCAAAACCACAACCCGAAAGATTAAGACTGGATTTTGATGAAGTGGTGGAGTATATAAGCTAATGCAACTGCAATTAATAAGAAATGCCATGATGAGAATAGAGTATGAGGGGGAAACCATACTTACTGACCCTTATCTTGCAGATAGATACTCAATGCCCTCATATAGAGGTAAATCAGCCAATCCGTTGGTTGATTTACCTTGTAGCAAGGAAGATGTTGTAAAAGATATAGATATGGTGTTGGTTTCACATATCCATTCTGACCATTTTGATTTGAGTGGACAAAAACAGTTGCCAAAAGATATACCTCTTTTTTGTCAAGGTGAAGATAAAATAGAGATAGAAAATATGGGGTTTAGTAGTGTAAAACCTATAAAAAATTCATCTATTTGGGAGGAAATTACTATCATTAAAACCCCTTCTCAACACGGAACTGGCGATGTTTTAAAAGAGACGGGCAAACCTTAGAGAATTTGCCAATTTGCAAAATATTAAACCAACTCAACTTCTAATCCCAAAAGAGGGAGAAATATTAAGATTTTAAGCTATAATTGTTAAATAAAAATCTTTCAAAAAAGTAGCGTTAACAAACTTGAAGAATACAAAGGAAAAAACAAAAATATTATGAGTTATTCCTACGATAGAGCTAAAAAAATAGAAAAAGAAAGTATTTTTGAGCTTTACCGTATGGTAATGGGTGATTATATCTCTGAAATATGGGGATGGAATGAACAGTGGCAAATAAATGATTTTACTATAAATTTTAACCCAAAAAAAATAATCGTTGTACACAAAAATAATATTTTAGTCGCCTATTCTCATATCGAAAATGAAAATGATAAAATACATTTGCGAATGTTGGCTGTTCATCCAAGTTATCAAGGAAAGGGCATAGGAGCTAAGCTAGTCAAATCATTTGTATCTATCGGTAAAAAGCAATCTAAAAGTTTATGCTTAGATGTCTTTAAAATTAATATTAAAGCAAAATGTTTTTATGAAAAACATGGATTTAGTGTCATTTCAGAAACTGATTTTAGTTATAAGATGGGAATAAATACCCCATAAAAACAAGAACTTGTCTAAGCAGTTTTTTCATTTGCATTTTGTAATCTCGACAGCTATGTGCTAGGCAACAAGGATATATATGAAAAATACATTGGAGACAGGAATCCAATATGAACATAAAACCCTAGTACTACAATCTAAAACCGTACCTGTTTTTTATCCCAAATCAAAAGCGATAATCAATGAATGACTTAAAAAGATTTAAATTATTTGATAGCCATTTTCATATTATTGATAGCAACTACCCTCTCATCTCTAATAACGGCTACATACCAGATAGCTTTTCAGTACACGACTATCAAGAAAGAACAAAAAAATACAATATCGTAGGTGGTGCTGTTGTTTCAGGATCATTTCAAGCATTCAATCAAGATTATCTACTAGATGCGCTTAAAAAGCTGGGTCCTACTTTTGTTGGAGTTACTCAATTACCAGCAACAGTATCTGATGATAAGCTAATAGCATTAAATGAAGCAGGAGTGAGAGCTATTCGCTTTAATTTAAAGCGTGGAGGTTCTGAAAATATAGATAACTTAGAAAGGTTTTCTATGCATGTTTATGATGTTGTTGGGTGGCATTGTGAACTATACATTGATTCAAAAGAAATTCCTTCCTTATATAAAATACTTATAAAGCTACCTTCTGTAAGTATTGACCATTTGGGCTTATCTAAAACTGGTCTGAAATATTTATTTAAACTTGTCGAACACGGAGTAATTATCAAAGCAACAGGTTTTGGTAGAATTGATTTCAATGCTAAAAAAGCAATACAAGAGATTATATCAATAAACTCAAATTCTCTTATCTTTGGTACAGATCTTCCCTCCACAAGAGCAGAAAAAATATACACAGATGAAGACTTCTTTGCTGTTATCGATGCTATTGGTGAAGATATGGCAAGAAAAGTATTTTATGAAAATGCTATAGATTTTTATAATCCGATAAAAAATTTTAAATAGTAAAAATTGGTTAATAAGCTTTTTATATAGCAGTTGGTATAATCTATAAGTTTCGCAAAGTAGTGCAGTGGAGTATAAGATGCATAGTAAAATTATCCAAAAAGCCATAGAAAATAATCTCTTTACACTATATTATCAACCCAGAATAAATCTTCATACAAATAAGATTGAGTCAGCTGAAGCGCTTATTAGGATAGAAGATAAAAATGGATTGATTATGCCATCCGAATTTATAAAATCGGCAGAAGAGAGTGGTGATATAATAGAAATTGATAGATGGGTATTTAACCGTTTGGTTGAGGACTCAAGATATATATCTATGATGTCAAGCGAAGATTTGACCATCTCTTTCAATGTTTCGTCTACACATTTTACTCAACCCCTGTTTATAGAAGATTTAGAAAATATTTTTAATTTTACTATAGATTTTTCATCTAAATTTGAGATAGAATTGACAGAATATGCGTTGATACACAATATAAAAGATGCAATATCAAAAATGGATAGATTAAAGAAACATGGTTTTAAAATCTCTATAGATGATTTTGGTATAGGATACTCATCCCTTCTGTCTTTGAAAGATTTTCCTATAGATACCATCAAAATTGACAAAGCTTTTATAGATGATATACAGAACAATGCAAAAACGGTAAAAATTATAGAGTCTATCATCTACCTTTGCAAAAAATTGGATTTAAAGGTAGTTGCGGAAGGGGTAGAAACTGTTGAACAGGTTACTTGGCTATATGAAAATGAGTGTGATGAGATACAAGGGTACTACTACTCAGAACCACTGCCAATAGATAAATTCGTAAAATTCGTAAAAGCAGTAAATAGACTAGATAGTAAAAATTCATATATTGTATGGAACCAAAAATACTCAATCAATAACTATGCATTTGATACACATCATATGATAATAGCAGGCATCCTAAATAAGCTATATGAAGAGTTAAAAAACCAAGAGATGCTTCAAAAAACAGAGGTAGATGCCTATTTTTCCCTATTAGACAGATATGTTGATATACACTTTGAAGCGGAAGAGAAGTTTATGAGAGATATGGACTACCCAGGGACAGATTCTCATATAAAAGCCCACCAAGAGTTTAAGAAACTCTTGGATAAATTTAGTAAAAATTTATCGCTTTCGAGTAAAAAAAATAGTTATAAACTCTTCATGATGTTAAAAGAGTGGTTTTTAAAGCATGAGCTTATAATGGATAAAAAATTTATGCTTTATTACAATGCTAGGTAGATTTATTATTATATGCCAAAATCATTTTAAAAAAACAGAGGCGGAGTTAGGGTTATTTTAACTTTGATCTCTTTTTCTTCTTTTGTTCTTGTGATTTCTTGCTTACACTTTTTCTAATCAATTTACTAAAAAATTAAAAACGGTAATTTATGCCTAAGGACATAGATGTAGCATCAGATTTAAGTTTCCAATTGCGATTTTGATTCAAACGGAAACAATAGAAACATTTCATTTTCGCCATATAGCTCGCTTATATATTTATATCCAGCTCTTAAACTCCACTTTTTTGTATCATAAGAATATCCAATAGCAAATGAATTTTGATCTTTAGTAAATAGTGCACTGCCAGAACTAACAAATACCTTAGAAGAGTATATCTTTTTATAATCAATGCCTATACTATTTGGGGAACCAAAAATTTTCCAACTCAAACCGATACCTATCTCACTTGGTGAATTTATATAAAAATCTATATTATTATTTTCAAATTTATGCTTAATTTTTGACTTATAATTTGCCGCAAGAATTACATCTGTTTGCGGAAAACTATATGCAACTCCAATAATATAGCCATAATCAGTTTTGGCCATATTTGTTCCACTTTTATCTTGCATATCACTTATACCATTTCCTAGTATAACAAGCTTCTCTTTTTCACCTATCAATGAGACTCCAAAAGATAAATTTTTATATTTATAACTTATTGGAATCCAACTCTCTCTTTTTTCATAAAAGCGAAATCTCCAGCTAAACTTCCTGTATAATTGTTTCCTATACCATCGCTTAACTTAAAAACTGATGCCGTAAAACCAAAATTAATATTGTCTTTTATTTTATAATTAAAAGCTAAATTTGGAAGATACAATTTATTATCATTATAATTATAATAATTAGCTCCATCATCTAATGAAAACTTTCTATCCGTTTTTATTAGACAAAGATAATAGTGCAGGATTTTCAAATCCACTTTGAGCTCCACTGTTTACAGCAATGCCTACACCACCCATTCCTCTACTTTTTATCCCATATGCAATTTGGTGAGTTTGCATCTGCTGCCACCAAACCAATGGCACTAAATAACACCAAAGTACCTATAAAAAACTTATTAACTAACATAACATCTTCACTCTTTTTTCAATTATTTTTTAACATTTTATTCGCTAATTAGAGCATAATATACCAATAATCCTTTAAAATTTCTTATAATTTATTTAATATTTAATTATTAGTGAAAGGGTTCAAATAGC
>JAADIZ010000164.1 GCA_013151055.1 Campylobacterota bacterium | reverse complement strand
CATAAAACTTAAGTATTTTATATCTTTGATTTGCTTCATTTGTACACATATTAAAAATATAGCTAAATCTTTTTAATTGTGCATATCCTCTTATCCCATTGAACATATAATCTGCTTGCATTTTTCACTCTTTATTTATCCTCTAAAGAGTGCCATATGTTTCTGAACTTATGCAACCTTGACCCCAATGACAATGGCATAAGAAGAGAGTTTTTTAACGCTTACCTGTTTTATACACTTGATGAAGTTACAAAGTAAAAATTATGGTAAAAGAGTGGATCGATGATTATAACAACCATAGATTACATGCTGTTTTAGGAAAATTAAGTCCTATTGAATATTTAAATAAGTACAATTTAGAGATGAGTTATTCTGGTTGAGTTGAGTTGGTTTAAGGAGAGGCTTGCATAAACTTAAAAAGATAATTGATTAAATATTAGTTCCTTTATCATTTTTTAAGGTTATCCCTGATAGCATCAAATGTTATAATATCTTAATTTGGAGGTTTGAAATGAACTACTTAGAAATAAAAAGAAGATTTTTGTTGCATATTAGTTTGATATGTCTTATTGCGTTGGTCATTGTTCCAACTACTGCATTTTCTGGAACTGTAATAAAAATGAGTTATAATGGTCCCCCCAGCTTAAAGGATAATGCCGTTCATGTGTTTGCTACTACATTAAAGAAAATTGTGGAAAAAGAAACAGCAGGTGAAATTTCAATAAAACTTTTTCCAAATAGCCAACTTGGCACAGAAGCACAACGCATGGAACAAGTTATGCATGGCCCCATGATTAATGTAGCATCATTTGCCGGTATGCAAACAGTATTTCCTCAAATGTTTGCCACTAACACACCATTTATGTTTAATAGCTATAAAGCTGCTCACTTATTTTTTGATAATAGCTCTTTTATGAGTAAGGCCAAAAAAGAATTGCACTCCCTTACAGGCATACAAATGTTAGCAGTAATTGAAGATGGGGGCTTTTTAGATTTTACTAGCAATAAACTCATAAAATCTCCAAATGATTTTAAAGGTTTGAAATTCAGGGCAATGGATGCATCACAGGTTGCAATGTATGAAGCATTTGGTGCTTCTGGCGTTCCAATTCCTTGGACAGAAGTGTATCTTGCATTAAAAACAGGTGTAGCCGATGGACAGATGAATCCACCGACTTATATTATCATTGGCAGCTTATATGGCGTACAAAAATACCTCACTGTGGCAAATGTCCAATATTCGGACCAATTTTTATTAATAAATGGTTCACTTTTAGATTCATTAAGCAAAAAAGATCAGAAGATATTGCATAGTGCTGTAAATCAAGCAAATATGGATACTCGTGAATTTGTGGAATCTCAGGTAACAAAGCGTATTAAATTTCTTGAGAGCAAAGGTATGATTGTCTATACTCCAAACGCACAAGAAATAGCAGCTTTTAGAAAGCTTGCCATACCTGCTTATACTAATTGGCTACGCGATAAAGTTAATCAAAAGTGGATTGACTTAGCACTGAAAGACGCAAAAAAGGCAAATAAAGAAGCGAAATAATGGGTAGCTTAGCTGATTCATGTAAAAAACTCTCTGATTACTTAGAGCGTTTTTGTCTATTTACAGCAGGAATAATTTTAATTATAAACCTGCTGACTGTTATGCTTGGGGTTTTTGGTAGATTTTATCAGCCTCCCATATGGACAACAGATCTTGCAAAAATTACGCTTGTGTGGGTCGTGATGCTAGGTGCCGCTCCAGCACTCAAAAGAGGAGAACACATGGCTATAACTATTATTGTTGATAGTTTGCCACAAGGTTTCCATAGGTTTATAATTGTAATACGTACTGTAGTATTTTTTGGCATACTTTTGATAATGATTTTTTTAGGTATTAAGTATGCTTTGAGCATGCATCTGTTCACGATAATGTCTTTAAACATAAAACAGACAATTCCATTGATGGCTATACCAACAGGAATGATACTGATGTTAATAGAGTATGCCTTACAACAATTTATTCCACTACACTCACACAAAAGCAGTGACTTAGGCATTAGCAATGATTGATAAAGTAAAACAATGATGATGTTGTTAATTTTAGGAGTATTTTTCATAATGCTCATCGTCGGTTTTCCACTATTTGTCACTATGCTTGGTACTACTCTATCTGGTTTTTTGTTTATAGGAAATATGAGCCAATTTCGTTTGATTATTCAGCAGTTTTATGGCGGTATGTCTCCGTTTGCACTTCTGGCAATACCATACTTTATACTAGTTGGAGAACTTATGAATTTTTCTGGCATGAGTATCCGTTTGTTGCGTTTTGCAGAAGCACTTGTAGGACACACGAAAGGTGGATTAGGATATATTACAATAGTTACTAGTATTATTTTTTCTGGAATAAACGGTTCGGCTGCAGCTGATGCTTCCGCAGTCGGTTCTATTATGCTACCAGCCATGAAAAAAGGTGGTTATCCTGACTCGTATGCCGCTGGACTAGTGGCAGGAAGTTCTCTAATCGGACCTATTATACCACCTAGTATCTTTATGATTTTATTGGGTTCAATGACCGCTACAGATGTCGGCGGATTGTTTATGGCAGGCATAATACCAGGATTAATTTTAGGTATTGCTTTTATGATAATGCACAGAATCAGCTCAATAAAACTAAATTTACCAATAGTTAATACTAAATTCTCATTTACCAAACTCTTTTTTGCTACTATTGGTGCTATACCAGTGCTCGTTGCACCAGGAATAATTATAGGTGGGATAATATTTGGGTTTATGACTCCGACAGAGTCAGGTGCTATTGCTAGTCTGTATGTTATCATAGTTGGGTTTATATGGACTCGCCAACTTACAATACATGGCATGTTGACAGCACTATCCAATACAATACGGCTTACTAGTGTTATCTTCTTAATAATTGGAGGAGCAACTGTAATAGGATGGATACTTGCATTTGAACAAATAACGCAAACTATGTCCCCGTTTATAATGCACTATGCTTCTACTCCCACTCAAGTATTGCTACTTATAAGTGCAATAACATTCATAGTCGGTATGTTTATGGAGGAGATTGCAGTATTGGTACTCCTTACTCCAATATTTGCTCCACTAGCCATGTCTGTAGGAATTAGTCCTTTACATTTTGGTATTGTAATGACGCTTAACATAACTATCGCTCTTATAACACCACCAATGGGTGCATGTATATATATTGTGTCTTCAATTGGTGGTGTATCACTAGAAAAAATGTTTAAAAATATTTGGCCTTTTATAATGGTAGCCTTAATCTGCCAATTACTGATTATTTTTATTCCAAGCATATCGTTGTGGTTGCCACATATGTTTGGCTATTGATAACAATGTATTTTATACTAACTGGAGGAATTTATGCTAGAACATCTAATAAGTGAACCAATCCCATATGAAAAAGAAATTTCTTGGGAAACTGTATATTCTACTCCTCTTGTCGATTGCGAAGAAAAATTAGTCCCTCTTTCGCTTGCACCAGAAAAAATACTTGTACGCTCAACATATTTTGAGGCTGGGATAGCCGGCTCAATCCCTGAATGCTACGCTAGAAGTAAACTTTTAAAAAAATTAATAAAAGCTTCAAAATTGTTGCCAAAAAATCTAAGGTTTGTGATTTTAGATGCATGGCGAAATCAACAAGTGCAAACAAGCTTATTTCAACAGTGTAAACTTGCACTGTCCGCTGTAAACCCCAACATAAATGATGAAAAATTAAATATTTTAGCACAGCAATATGTTGCAGTTCCTAGCACAAAAATATCTGCACCATCGCCACACTCAACTGGCGGAGCAGTAGATTTAACAATTTCAACAAAGGATGGGGTTGTTTTGTTTTTTGGGTCACCTTTTGATTATCCTAGCGAAATTTCTTATACAAGATTTTTTGAAAAAAAATTTGAGCGAGGAGATATCATTTCTAAAAAAGAAAGAGAAGCAATGCGAAATCGAAGACTATTATACAACATAATGAAGATAGCAGGATTTGTAAATTTTCCATGTGAGTGGTGGCATTATGAGTATGGAACACAACGATGGGCTATAGAAAACAAAAAAAAAGAAGCAATTTATGGAGCTACTTCCTTATGTTTAAATTCATTTGAAGCATTTCTAAGAACAAATAAACATAGATTTACAAAATAAATTTATATAAATACCATTCAGGTCTATTGCATGAACCAAGGGGTCATGCATGAACCAAGGGGTCAGGGTTAAACTTTTGACTATATTTTGCTATAATTATTAAAACAGGAGTGGTTATGGCAAGACGACCAAGAGTAGAGAGTGCAGGTTTTCATCACATCTATAATCGTGGTGTTGAAAGACGGATTGTATTTTCAGAACAAAAAGATAAAGAGAAGTTTTTAGATATAGTTTGTGAAGTATCATTGTATTATGACTTTGTTATACATGGGTATGTTATCATGGACAATCATTACCATCTGCTTCTTGAAAACAAAAGAGAAAACTTATCAGCAGGAATGAGACAAATAAATTCTACTTATGCACAGTATTTTAACAAAAAAGAAAAAAGAATCGGTCATCTTTGGCAAGATCGCTTTAAATCCTGGTATATATTTGATGAAAAATACCTTTTTGCACTTTTTAAATATCTTGAGCAAAATCCGATAGAAGCAAGAATAACAAAAAAATTGGAGAATTCAGATACACACTTATATACGATATTCTACAAAACAAGCTTAGGAATTGTATGAAAGAGAGTTTTGTACTAAAATGGTTTGATAGTATAAACGAACTTTTAAAATCATTAGATATAGAGATGACAGAAGAGGAATTTGATAAAATAGAGAAATTTCAAAAAGATTCAACTGCTTACAAGAGAGAACCAGAAAAATTTATGCAAAAGATAGAACTAAAAGAGTATTTTTCAAAAGAGTTGTCAAAAGCCCAAAGAAATATACAGATAACTAAAGCAGTCAAAGACGGATATACACAGAGTGAAATCGCCAGATTTTTAGGACTATCGGCTTCAGGAATATCAAGGATTTTGAAGAAAAAGTCAAAAGTCAAACCCTGACCCCTTTGGGCTCTGTATGGTTGCTAAAAATATAAATTATGGTATAATAAATACAATTTCAGCGTATTTTGATCTACTACTGACTTCGTTTTTGTTTCATAACTCAACAATTTATTTTTATTTTGTCTTGATCAATTCTTAAGTTCCGACTTTTGCAAAAGGCACTTACAACAAAAGGTACATATAAATGTCATTTACAACTTTGGGCTTATCAGCT
>JAADIZ010000075.1 GCA_013151055.1 Campylobacterota bacterium | reverse complement strand
AATGAGTATTTTAATGTAATATTTGTAGATAATCAAAATTTTTATATATTAATCCCAAGTTTTTTCATCGTTGGATATTTATTGTTGTATTGTAAATTTTCAAGATTATTTATTCGTATATATTTGATATTTGTACTTTTCGCAGCGTTTAGTATATATGAGCCAATCGGTAGGTATTTTGGAGAAATTAATTTTATGCAAACAAATAAAAGCTTTAAGGTGGGAAATATTATTTTTAAAGCAAATCTACTTTATAAGGGAAGAAAATACATGTATATGTATAGAAATGATATCTCTAAAACAGTAAAAATAAAAAAAGATGAGGTTAAAATGTTATGATAAAAATTAAACTAAATGCTTTTTCTTTTCTAAAAAAGAAGTTAGACGATAAAAAAATAACAAATAAAAGTAGAGAGATAGAGATAGAACAAAATATATCTGTTCTAAATCTTATAAAAATGATAGGTCTTGATAAAGATGAGGTTGAAAGTGCATTTATAAATCACAAAATTTTGCCATTACAAACAATTCTGCAAGATGGTGATAGAGTAGCACTTGTGCCACCTGGTTGCATACCAAATCATGTAAAAGCTTATATCGGAGCTACTTAAGTTTGAGCTAAAATCTTTTTTATAGCCAAACTTGCAAGTGTTAGACCAAAGCTTCCAGTCACGCCTACAAAACTTCCAAGTCCTTGACATTTTGGATTTTCAGGTGAAAAAACTACATCAAAATCTCCCTTAAACCCGCTTTTTCTAAGCTCATATCTGAATTTTTTAGCCAAACCATCGCCATTAGTTTTCCAGATAGAGGCTATTTGTATCAAAGTTGGATCTAATTTTTTTGCTCCTCCCATAGAGCTTAAGAGTTTATTTGAACACTTATGAGCAAGTGCGACTTTTGCACTCATATCATCAATAGCATCAATGACTAAGTCAAATCTATCAAAATCAAAATCTTCAATCCACTTTGGAGTTATTTTTATATTTATTGTTTTTATATTTACTCTGTTTTTACTAAGTACATCAACTTTTATTTCATCTATATTTTCACTGCCTAATTGTCTATTTTGATTTGTGATATCAAATACATCAAAATCAACTATCGTGATGCTTCCAATTCCAGTACGATATAATGCCTCAAGACAAAATCCACCAACGCCACCAACGCCTAAGAGCAAAATATTTGCATTTTGTATCTTTATAAAATCATTTTCAAATAAAATCTTACATCTTGCAAATCTATCCATCATTTTTTACCCACTTTGATAGTTTTTCCATATCTTCATAAGAGCTCATATCAAGCTTTATTGGAGTGATAGAAACAAATCCATCTGCGATAGCACTTAAATCACAATCTTTTGTAGGATTTTCCTTGTGTCTGAGAGCATGAGTACCAAGCCAATAATACTCTTCCCCTCGTGGATTTCTGTGAAGATGTGCATCGTTGCCATAAACTCTATACCCCGCTTTAGTTATTTGATAACCTTTAAATTCTTGAGTAAAAGGCACATTTATATTTAAAAACTTTCTTTCACCTAATGGAAAGTTGCCTTCAAAGATTTTTTTCACGATATCATATATAACTTTTTTTGCCAAACCGTAACTTTGCTTTGTCAAACTACTAGGTGATTTATCATAAACTTGAGATATGGCGATAGCAGGAACTCCTTGCAATACAGCTTCCATAGCTGCACTTGCTGTTCCGCTATAAGTTATATCTTCGCCCATATTTGAGCCTTTATTGATACCACTCACTACCAAATCAGGCAGAGAATCTTGTTTAAAAAGTGCGTTCATGGAAAGATAGATGCAATCGCTAGGTGTACCATCATCAAGTTTAAAAAAATCGTCATCAATAGTTATAAATCTTAATGGGCGAGTCAATGTCAATGAGTGTCCGCAAGCCGATTTTTCACTACTAGGAGCTACAATAGTAATATGTCCAAGAGGTTTTAGTGCTTCGCTTAAAGCTTTTAAGCCTTCACTTTCAAAACCATCGTCATTCGTTATTAAAATTCTTTTCATATTTTATTTCCAATTTTTTATGCAATTATACACTAAAAAGATTTTAAACTACTTTTTTAGTAAACTGTGATGAAACTGTGATTATTAACTGACCTTATGCACTATAATGAACAAGGCTTGTTATAGTGGCAGGCACTTATGTTCCTATGTCCTCTAAAGCTATGAAAAGCAGGACTTTTCGAGAAAAAAGTGCATAAGGTTAGTTATTAATTCATAAATTTAAGCTTAATATTCATATAACATATTATAATTCTTTGTAATTTTTCAATAAAGGATGGATATTATGGTAATTGACACGGGAAATACTGGATTTATGCTTTTGGCGACAAGTTTGGTTATGTTTATGACGCCTGGTTTGGCCTTTTTTTATGGTGGACTTGTTGGCAGAAAAAATGTTTTGGGAATTATGATACAAAGTTTTGTATCTATGTGCATCACGACAATTTTATGGTTTGCCATAGGATACTCGATGTGCTTTAGTGGGAATATAGCAAGTGGCACAGACTTTTTTGGTATCATAGGCAACTTTCATAATGTTTTTTTAAATGGGATAAGTTCGACTGATCCATCACCGTTAAATCACTCAATTCCTATAATCGTTTTTGTTGCATATCAAATGATGTTTGCCATTATAACTCCCGCATTAATCACTGGAGCTTTTACCAATAGAATAACATTTAAAGCTTATTTGATATTTTTGGTAGCTTGGCAGTTGTTTGTATATTTTCCTTTTGTTCATATGGTATGGGGTGGAGGAATTTTGGCTGATTGGGGTGTTCTTGATTTTGCCGGCGGTATAGTTGTCCATGCAACCGCGGGAATGGCTGCTTTGGCTTCCGTTCTTTACTTGGGTAAAAGGAGAATTAAAGAATCAATTCCTCATAGTATTCCACTAGTTGCTTTGGGAACTGGTATCTTGTGGTTTGGATGGTACGGATTTAATGCTGGAAGTGAATTTAGAGTAGATCACATCACAGCTTTAGCTTTTTTAAATACAGATATTGCAGCCTCCTTTGCAGGAGCAACTTGGTTATTTGTGTCATGGATATTAGAAAAGAAACCAAAATTTGTAGGACTATTAACTGGAATGGTAGCAGGTCTCGCCACCATAACGCCAGCAGCTGGTTATGTAAGTGTTTCTAGCGCTGCAATAATTGGTATAATTGCTGGACTTGTTTGCTACTATGCTGTAGAATTAAAAAATAAATTTGGATGGGATGATGCCCTTGATGTTTGGGGAGTTCATGGAGTAGGAGGAAGTCTTGGTACTATCTTGCTTGGTGTTTTCGCAACTACACAGATAAATGCACACGGTGCTAATGGATTGCTATATGGCGGAACAACATTCTTCTTTAAAGAAGTAGTTGCTATAATTTTTGCAAGTACTTATGCTTTTGTCTTTACTTATGCTAGTCTAGTGATAATCAACAAATTTACTAGAGTTAGAACAACAAAAGAGGATGAAGAGTTTGGTTTGGATGACAATATGCTTGGCGAGCATGCATATACAACAGGTACACTTTAAAAAGTAAAATATTACTTTTTTGAGCATCTCTGCGTTATAGAATATATGATGCAGAGATGCTCAAAAATACGAACAATTTTGAGATAATTTTTGATGAGATTGTTTCTTTCATGCAGATTTTAAAATATCGCTGTACTTATAGTATTTTTAATCTTATTTTTCTAAAATCACCATATTGTCTTTCACATCTATTATTTTGACTTTATCACCATTTTTATAGTTACTTAAATCATCTAGCGTTTTCCAAAAAGTTCCATCAAACTTTATAGCACCATCTTGTACCTTTCCGATACCTTTTATGTGCGCTCTTTCCTCTTGTTTTTTACTTGATTTTAAGAGTTTACTTAAGAGAGTTTTTCGTAAGGCAAAAGTAAGTATAAGAGCCAAAATAAAAGCTAGGGCTATCTGCATCTCGGCATTGTCAAATGTATATACATAAGATATAAAAGAGACAAGAACAAAGCCAATTCCTAGAAAAAATAGTACAAATGTAAAAGTCAATGCTTCTAAGCCTATGAGCAATATACCAAAAGCTAAAAGCCAAGATGCTGCGATAGTCTCTAGCATTATCAAGCCTTTTTAGAAGACATAAAGTCCTTTAAAATCGAAAGAGAACCGATAAGCTGGGCAGTTTCGTAAGGAACTACTATTTTGTCTTTAGATGGACTTTTTGCCAATTCATTAAAGGCTTTAACTCTGTCTTTCGCAAGCATAAATTCTGCAGCTTTTATATTATCCGCCATAGCAGTATTTATCATAAGCATTGCATTTTGCTGACCTTCTGCTACCTTTTCTTGTTCATATTTTTTGGCATCTGCCATTCTTTCGATAGCATCAGCTTGTAAAAATGCTTTTTCTTTAGCACCTTCAGCTTCTTGGATTACAGCTTCCTTATTTGCCTGAGCATTTAATTCTATCGCTCTTTTTTCTCGCTCAGCTTTCATTTGCAGATTCATAGCTTCTTCTATTTCTATAGGAACAGATATATCTCTTAATTCAACCCTCATAGTTTTTACACCCCATTTAGAAGAGGCTTCGTCTATGGCTTGGAGAATTTTACGATTTAGTGTATCTCTTGAAGATAAGGTTTCATCGAGTGCCAACTGTCCAATCTCGGCTCTAAGTGTAGTTGTAGAAAGATTTGATAAGGCACTCTTGAAATTAACGATTCCATAAGTCGCTCTTTTGGCATCTTCAACTTGAATAAAAACTATACCATCAACACTGATATTTACATTGTCTTTTGTGATAACATTTTGATGAGGAATGTCAATGATTTGCTCCTGTTTTGTGAGCTTAGAAGCAATAGAATCCAATATCGGGATGATGATATGAAACCCACCCTCAAGTGTACGATTAAATTTACCAAGTCTCTCCACAACAAAAGCGTGAGTTTGTGGGACAATAACCACGCCTTTTGCAATTATAATTCCTATAGCTACGATAATAGCAAAGCTTACGATACTAGCTGCTTCATACTGCATAATATTTCCTTTTTGTTTTAAAGACATAGTACACCGTTTTTATAAATTCGTCAACCCAATTATGCCTTATCCACAAATCCCACAATATCGTATATGAGCCTTGAGACTGTTTTTTTGCCGATATCAAAGATGTCGTATTTGGGATTGAATTCTGCAAAATCCACTAATTTTATCTTTTGTCTGTAGTTCGTAAAGAGATATTCTAGTATATCATAAGTGATGTTCATCTCAATGCCTCTTCTTGATACAGCACTAACAGCAGGCACTAAAAAAGCAGAAAA
>JAADIZ010000063.1:556-5894 GCA_013151055.1 Campylobacterota bacterium | reverse complement strand
ATTCCTTGGCAAACTTCGCTAGGAATTGTATTTATTTCTGGTATTTTGTTTTTAGTTTTGTCACTTACGAAATTTAGAGTTTGGGTGATGCAAAGCGTTCCTTATGATCTTCGTCGAGCTATTAGTGCTGGTATTGGTGCTTTTATCGCTTTTATTGGTTTAAAACAAATGGGTATAGTTGTAAAAAATGATGCAGTCTTGGTGGGACTTGGAAATTTTAAAGATATCAATCTTCTTTTGGGTGTATTGGGATTAGTTTTTGTCTTTGCATTTTATGCGTGGAGAGTTAAAGGAGCTTTTATATTGGCAATCGGTGCTACTTCTTTAGTAGCTTGGGTTTCTGGAATTGCTCCATATCCAACAGAGTTTTTCTCGCTCCCTTCTTCTATATCCCCAATTGTTATGCATTTAGATGTGATGTCTGCTTTAAAACTTTCGCTCTTGCCTGTTATAATAACTTTCTTGATAACAGATATGTTTGATTCACTTGGCACTTTAGCAGGTGTTGGTTTTCGTGCGGGACTATTTAAAGACGACAGCACAGAGCTTCAAAAAACACTTGAAGTTGATGCAGCAGCAACAGTCGGTGGTGCACTTTTAGGAGTTTCAACAACAACAAGTTTTATAGAGAGTGCGGCTGGTGTTGAAGAGGGTGGAAGAACAGGTCTAACAGCAGTTTTTACTGGACTATTTTTTATCTTAACACTATTTATGATGCCACTTTTTTCAGCAATTCCTGAAAATGCGATATATCCTGTTTTGGTTATGGTCGGTGTCATGATGTTTACAGAGTTATCAAATATCAATTTCAAAGACCCAGCTATCGCAATTTCAACATTTTTGATAGTAATTATGATGCCTCTTACATACTCAATAACAAATGGTTTGGCATTTGGTTTCTTGGCATACCTTTTGATAAAACTACTCAGACGAGAGTTTGAAGACATAAACATAGGTGTAGTATCACTAGGATTAATAAGTCTTATAGTTTTTCTAGTACATTAAGGAAAAAATTTGAAATTTTATAGTTATGAAGAGTTTAGAGTTGATGTAAATTTACTAGCTCATGAGATAAAGCCATACAAACCAGATGTCATACTTGCAATTGCAAGAGGAGGCATGACTTTGGGGCATTTTTTGGCTGAAGCTCTGGAGATGAGAAATTTATATTCTATAAACTCTATACATTATGAAGAAACTAGAAAACTTGATACTATAGATATCTTTAATATGCCAGACCTTTCTAAGGCAAAAAAAGTTATTATGGTAGATGATATCATTGATAGTGGTGAAACCATGATTGAAGTCAAAAAAGTGATAACTCAAAAATATCCTGATGTAGAGTTAAAAGTAGCGTCAGTTTTTTATAAAGAAAAGGCACTTTTGCGACCTGATTTTACTGCTCGTGAAGCAACAGAATGGATTGAATTTTTCTGGGATTTTCAAATGGACAACGACAAATAAAAAAGTGGGAGAGAGCTTATCTCTCCCATATTTAAGGAAAGAACATATGCTCATCTTAGATGTATATGATATAAAAAAAATAGTACAAAAAATAGGTTTTAAGGATTTCTTTTTAAAATTAATAGATATATTAGAGAGCGATTATAAAAATTGGGATAATTTTGATAAAATTCCTAGAGTTGCTACTCATTTTCCTTATGGCGTGATAGAACTAATGCCAACAAGTGATGAAGAATTTTATACTTTCAAGTATGTAAATGGTCATCCAAGAAATCCAAAATTTGATAAAACTACAGTTATGGCTACAGGACAATTATCTCTCATCAAAACAGGTGAGCCTCTTTTGATTTCAGAGATGACACTATTGACGGCTCTTAGAACTGGTGCAACTTCTGCGATGGCAGGGAAATATCTGGCTAAAAAAAATTCAAGTGTACTTTGTTTGATAGGTACGGGTGCACAAAGTGAATTTCAAACATTAGCCTTTGATACGATTTTTGATATAAAAGAGATTAGATATTTTGATATTGATTCAAAAACTATGAATAAATTTGAGAAAAATATAAAAAAATATGGTTTTAAGCTCACAAGATGTGATAGTGCAAAAGAAGCAGTACTTAATTCAGATATAGTAACAACCATAACCGCAGACAAAGCAAATCAGACGATTTTGACAAAAGATATGCTTGAAGAGGGTATGTTTATAAATGGTGTTGGTGGAGATTGTCCAGGTAAAACAGAGTTGAGCAAAGAAGTAGTTGAAACTTGTAAGGTTTTTGTCGAGTATCTTCCACAAACAAAAATAGAAGGTGAAATACAACAAGTTAGTGATGATTTTCCTACAACTGGGCTGCATGAAGTGATAAAGGGCGAAAAAATAGGCAGAAAAAATAGTAAAGAGATTACTCTTTTTGATTCTGTAGGGTTTGCCATAGAGGATTTTTCAGTTTTGAAACTTATCTACGAATTGGCAAAAAAATACAACATAGGAAAAGAGTTGGACTTGATACCAGTAATGGATGACCCAAAAGACCTTTTTGTCTCTTTTGAAGATTAATTACTATGTCAAATACAAAAATTAGACTCATAGAAGTTCCCTCCGATATAGCAGGTGCACAAAGTGGAGCAAGTATGGGTATCAATGCTCTAAAACTTTCAAGTATGCATGATGGTTCTAAATATTTCGAAGAGTTTCCATCAATTGTCATAGAAGATGAAAACAGAGCCATATATGATGGAACCAAATACAAAAGTGCTAAGTATATAGATAAAGTAAGCCTAGTGATTCAAAGAGTTGCAAATGAGGTGAAAAAGATAAAAGAAAGTGAGCTATTTCCCATCATAATGGCCGGAGACCACTCTACATGTGCTGGTACTATGGCTGGACTTAAGATGGCATATCCAAATGATAGGATAGGCGTTGTATATATAGATGCACATGCTGATTTTCATACACCTTTTACTTCACCATCTGGTAATATGCATGGAATGCCTCTAGCCATTGCTTGCAATATAGACAATCAAGAAAAAAAGATAAATAATCCAAGCAATCAAGAGCTTGCATATTGGGATAAATTAAAAAATTTAGCAAATGATAAGAGGATGATAGACCCAAAAGATATAGTTTTTTGCTCACTAAGAGATTATGAAGAGGCAGAAGATTATCTACTTAAAAAGTATAAAATAAAAAATTATACGACCAAAATAATCACATATCTAGGTATTAAAAATGTTGCGAAAAAGATATTTGAAGATTTGAGTCATTGTGACCATATTTATATCTCTTTCGATGTTGATAGTATCGACCCTCTTTATATACCAGGAACTGGCACCCCATCTAATGGAGGCTTAAGTTTTGAACAGGCACTACTACTAAATATAGAGCTCATAAAAAATTCAAAAGTATGTTGTTGGGAGAGTGCAGAGATAAATCCTATACTAGACAAACAAAATATTTCAGGTAAATACTCTTTTGAAATACTAGACCTCGTGACAAAGAGTTTGATAGAAAATTACTAAAAAAACGATACTTTGTTTGAACTAACAGAATAAGAAAAATAAAAAACACCAAGTGTAATTTTAACCCAACTTCCATAAAACCAGACATAAAGATGTCAAACAAAAAGATTATTCTCTTTATAGAAACAGAGAAATCTCTAGCCATAAAGAGACTCTAATATCTAAAACCATATAATACTATAAACAATCAAGGCGAAAAAATGGCATACAAACATGATTATGATAAGATATTAACAAGACTAACCAAGATACTATCAAGGTTAAATGATGGAGAAGCACTCTCAGTCAAAGAGTTAGCACAAGAATTTAACACAAGTGATAGAACAATCCAAAGAGACTTCAATGAAAGATTGATAACTTTTCCAATATATCAAGAAAACAAGAGATGGAAAATGCAAGATGGATTTAGAGTAGAAAAAACCAAATCTCTTGAAGATGAAATAGTGCTTGATATCATAGAGAAGATTACACAGAGCATAGGAGGTCATTTTTCCATAAAAGCAAAAAACTTGCTCTCTAAAATCAAAAATGAAGACTTCAATCCAATCTACACAAAACTAAATATAGAAGATATAAGCGATAAGTTCAAAGAGATCCAACTCTTAGAAAAAGCTATAAAAAATAGACTTCAAATAGAGTGTTATTATAATGATGAAAAACATACCACCTATAAAACTATTGTAAAACCCTTAAAAATTGCAAATTATGAAGGCTTTTGGTATCTCATAGCATTTCAGAATGAGACTCTTAAAAAATACTATCTAAAAAATATCTCAAATCCTACCCTTACCGACATAATTTTTAAAAGTGATGCAAAAATAGAAAACTTACTAGATAACTCACTGTCTATCTGGTTTCAAAAAGATAAAAAGCCTTTTGAAGTAAAACTATATGCTGATAAAATAGCAACAAAATACTTCAAAAGAAGACCACTCCCCTCACAATCCATAGAGACACTATCAAATGATGGAACAATGGAATTTACAATCAAGATAACTCATGAAATGGAGATAATACCTATCATTAAGTATTGGATTCCTCACTTGAGAGTTATCGAGCCTGAATGGATACGAGATATGATTGATAAAGATTTAAAAAGGTATTTAAACCAGACATAAAGCTGTCAAGTATATAGTGTATAATACCCCCATAAGAGACAAAAGGATTGTCTAATGCTACATGTAAAAAACAGCATATTTTCAAAACCATTTTTAAAGACACTTTTTTGGAAGCAGAACTCTCACCATAGGCATGGAGTTTTGGTTCATACTCTTAGGGTTGTTTATTATATACTAAAAAGAAGAAGATTTAAGATGGTACTGGCTGGACTTTTACACGACATAGGTAAGCCTTTTGTAGCATATCAAAAAGAGGAAGATATAGCTTTGGGTGAGTACAGTTTTACAGACCATGAAGAGATGAGCTACCTTATAATCAAAGATTGGAAGTTTGTCTCGAACTATACAAAAAAGTTAGTAAGATACCACTATCTCATAAGAGATATAAAAAAACACGAAATAAAAGACCCGAAAAGAAGTAAAGAAAAAAGTGAGATATGGGATGGTTTGAGCCAAGCAATGAGGCATGATTTGAGAGTTTTCTTGCTCTGTGATGACGCAGCAAAAGGAAAAAATAGTTAAAGGATTTAATGATGATAGAGAGATTTGATGGTAAAAAGAAGATACTTATCTTCAGTGGAGCAGGGATTAGTGCGGAGTCTGGAATTAGCACTTTTAGAGATACAAATGGCTTATGGGAAAATCACAAGATAGAAGATGTATGTCATGAGGATAGTTGGAAAAAGAACTTTGAATTGGTACATGATTTTTACAACCAAAGAAGAGTAAAGCTTGCA
>JAADIZ010000063.1:0-489 GCA_013151055.1 Campylobacterota bacterium | reverse complement strand
ACTCAAAATGTAGATGATTTGTTTGAAAGGGCAGGTTGCAAAGATGTCATACATGTACACGGAGAACTGACAAAGATGGAATGTAGAGCTTGTGGAAATTTTTGGGATATAGGCTATAAAAAGTTTGATACAACAAAAGACAGATGTCCAAAGTGTGGCTCACTTAAAGGAGCAAAACCTTTTATAGTATTCTTTGGCGGACAGTCTCCTCAATATATAAGCATGTACAGAGCTTTTGAGAGATGTGAAAACAGTGAAAGTCTCTTGATAGTAGTAGGAACTATGGGCAATGTTGTTCCTATCGATAGTCTGATAGAAGGAACAAGTTGCAAAAAGATACTAAACAATCTTGAAAAATCATCATATATAAATGATAAACTATACGATGAAGTTTACTACGAAAAGGCTACTACAGCGATGCCAAAGATAGAGGAATCAATAAACTTTTAGATATAATTTACAGCAAAAAGAGGGCAAAATGGCAAAATA
>JAADIZ010000112.1 GCA_013151055.1 Campylobacterota bacterium | reverse complement strand
TAACCTTTTATATAGACTTATTATACAGCTTATTGGGTTTGAACATGGTTAGTTTTAGATATGTTTTGCTAGAATTGGTTTATTGAAATTGGGGGAACTGGGTTCTTTCACAGTCTCCTTGGAGAAGAACAAGGCTATACGGCGAGTTATTTAAAGTTTAACTAAAAAAGTGATATTATTGACATATCAAAGTTACAGAGCTAAGCCTTGTTCCCTAAGATAAACGTTATATATCAAGGATAAAAGATAAACAAAGCATACAATAATAGTAAATTACCTTTTTTAGAATTAACATTTAATAAAAATATTAATGGTTGCCCAAAAAGCCATATTCATGATAAATTTACAATAGTGGCTCTAAAGAATGGAAATTTAAAATTAAACTTAAAAAAACAAACAAGTATCTTAAAATCAAATCAATTAGCTATAATTAAACCGTTTGAAATACATTCTGCAATTAAAATTGATAAAGATAGTCAAGATATTTTTGCTTTATATTTAGATAAATTGTGGATAGAAAGATTTGAAGATGGGCATATCGGTTTTACTAAAAATATTATAGATGATATTAATTTGTATAATAAATTTTTACAACTATGCAATGATATTTTCTCTAAAAAATCTATTTTAGAAAAAGAAAAGTTAGTAATAGAGTTCATATCTAAAATATACAAAAAATATAAGACCAAAAATACAACAAAGCATAATAATGTTTTAGTCAAAGATATTCAGAACTATATCGATAAAAATTATCAAAATGAAATACTTATAGATAATATTTCAAATGAATTTTTAATAACAACTTCCCACTTAATACGACTTTTTAAAAAAGAGCTAGGATTGACACCATATCAATATATTTTAAACAAAAGAGTAAATTTAGCAAAAAAGTTAATATCTCAAAATATTTCAATAGCTGAAGCATCTTTAATGTGTAGTTTTTCTGACCAAAGTCATCTTTATAAATATTTTCAGCAAATATTCTCAATAACTCCAAAAGAGTATCAAAATAGTCTTTGTAATTAAAATATCAATTTTTTACAATACTAATAATACAAAATCCTTTATAATTACAAAAAAAAGGAAATATAGTGAAGATTTCAAGATTAGAATTTGATGATAAAGTTTGTATTTAGAATTTTAATTTAAGATTGTAGGAAATGAACAGAAAATTGTGGATAATAGTAATATTGACTTTTTTAAAATGAAACATAAGGAGATAAAATGAAAAAAGCATTAATAGTAATTGATTTGCAAAATGATTATTTTTGTGGTGGAAATATGGAGTTGGTAAATACCAAATTAGCATTAGATAATGCAAATATATTAATCAAATTTGCTAGAAATAAAAATTATAAAATATATTTTATTCAGCATTTTTCTACAAAAAAAGGTGCAACTTTTTTTGTGCCAAATACAGATGGCATAAAATTACATAAAGATTTAGATACAAAAGATGATTTAATAATTAAGAAAAATTATCCTAATAGTTTTAGAGATACAATTTTGCAAGCAGAGCTACAAAAAGAACAAATAGAAGATTTGATAATTTGTGGTGCAATGACTCATATGTGCATAGATACAACAGTAAGAGCTGGATTTGATTTAGGCTATAATATTACTTTGATAGAAGATGCTTGTGCTTCAAAAGATTTAGAATTTCAAAACTATACTATAAAATCTAAAGATGTTCATTATGGTTTTATTAGTGCATTGGGTAGTGTTTTTTGTAAAATTGCTATTACTAAAGAAATAGTAGATATATAACAAAGTCTAGAAATAAACTGTAAAGAGAAGAAAGTTAAAAAATTAGCTTTAGTTAGAGTTGGCAGTTATTCAGGGCTTTTAAAGGTTAAAATATTGGAGACTTTATTAGAAGAAACAGATATAGTCAAAAAAGTCGGAGTTAAACTTTTAACTTTATGAAAGAAAATCTTTTTGTTTGTGGAACATTAGTTCCAAACCGTCCGAATTAGCATATCCTAAAAAAAATTGGTGGTTTATGGAGAGATGCTACAGTAAGAGGAAGTCTCAAGCAAGAAGTTAAGGTACAAAGTAGGGCTTGATTTAATTATCCCATCGTCTGTTTTGGCAAACTTTCTATATACACTGATTGGCTAGGAAATGCGAAACTTGTTCCATTTTTTTCTACTATATCCATGATTTTAAAATTTATATCTTCTTTTACTTCTAAAAATTTTGCCCAATTTGTTGTATTTGTAAAAAAATAACAAAAAATGTTAAGAGAGCTACTACCAAATTCATCAAAACGAATCATTATTGTGTCATTATGAACATCATCATGATTTTTTAGCATATCTCTCAAATCTTCCAATATATTTTGCATTTGTTTTTTTGTTGTTTTATATGTTAAACCTACCTTTGTTTTTATCCTTCTTTTACCCATTTGCGACCAGTTTGTGATTGGAGAATTTGCAATTGTTGCATTTGGAACGCTGATTAGAGCTTGAGAAAAGGCTCTAATTCTGGTTGAGCGGATACCTATATTTTCCACAGTTCCTTCGACATCTGGAGTTAATACCCAATCACCAAGCTTAAAAGGACGATCTGTAAAAACAACAAGTGAGCCAAAAAGATTTGCCGCAGTGTCTTTGGCAGCTAGTGCAAATGCCATACCTACTAAGCCCAAAGAAGCCAAGAATGCACTAACATTTATTCCCAAGCCTTGCAAAATGCTCATGAAGGCTATAATAACTACTAAAATTTTCAGTGTTTTTACAATAAAATTTTCTATGTCAGCACTTAATTTTTTACCAAATCTTGATGAAAATTTTTCAAAGATATAAGCAAATTTTTCTACTAATCTATATAAAATCCAAAATATTATAAATGTCGCAAATGAGTGAATAAATTTATCTAACATTGAATCTATTTTTGAGAGATTAAGCCACTCTTTTGAGAAGACAAAACCTAAAAGAATGATAGAAAATTTTAATGGAACTTCAAGTATTGCCAAAAACTGGTCATCAATTTTTGTTTTTGTTTTTGAAGTTATTTTCTGTAAGATTCCAACAAATATTTTACTCAAAATATTGCTAAAGATTAATGCAACGATAAATATTGCAATTGCGATAAATAAATTTTGCAAACTGATGTCTAAAATTTTATAAGCTAGTATCTTTTGAAAGTCCATATTTTCAGCCTTTAGAGTTGTGATTATCAGATTTTAACATATCATGAGATATACTTTCATAAAAAAGGGAAAAAATTGAGTATTTCTCTTATAGTTATTATCGGAGTCATTCTTTTTTTATGCAGTACTATTCAAGGAATTGTTGGGTTTGCATTTAATATATTTGCTATTCCTTTGCTTATTTGGAGTGGTCTTGGGCTTAGTGAGTCCATATCTATCACAGCAATTCCTATATTTTTTCAATCAGCAACATCAACTTATAAATTTCGCTCTCATGTACTTTGGAAAGAAGTAACAGTAGCAACAATTTTTCGATATATGGGCATTCCCATTGGCATATATTTTCTAACATTGATAAGTATGTATGATAAAAGTAGTATAAAACAAATAGTTGGAATTGCGATACTTTTTGTAGTTTTTTCGCAAGTTTATTTAAAAATTGAACCAAAAGAAAAAGTGAGTTCATTTTGGACATTTATAGCTTTTTTCACAAGTGGTCTAACTTTGGGCTTGGTTTCTATGGGCGGTCCTCCCGCAGTTTTGTGGGTTATGGCTCATAAGTGGAAAGCTATCACCACAAGGGCTTTTCTTTCTGCTCTTTTCTTTTTTGCTTCCCCTTTGCAAATTGTGCTTTTGTATTATAGCTTTGGCGATAGCTTGTTAAATTATTTCTTGATTGGTCTGGCATTTGCACCACTCGTTGTTGTAGGTACACTTTGGGGCGTAAAATTAGGTGAGTTTTTAGACAGAGAAAAGCTAAAAAAAATCATCATATTTCTTTTAGTCATTACTTCTTTAGTGTCTATTTTGTCTCCGTATTTATGAGGTTAAAATGCGTATAATTTTGTCTATTTTCATCTTTTCTTGTATTTTATTTGCAAAAGACATAAGTGCCTTATATAAGGTTAGTTTTGGGATATTTGGGCAAATCGGAACTACGAGAACATCCTTGCAGATAAATGGTAAAAAATATAAGATTTTAGTACACGCAAAATCCACAGGTTTTGCATCTTTTATCAGTGGAAACAGACAAGAGTGGTATGAAAGTGATGGAGAGATAGTAAATGGCAAATTAGTGCCCGATATGTATAAAAAAATTGTGCAAAGAGTTGTAAATGTCGGCGACGCATTTAATAATGAAAATAAAACAGTTGTTAAAAAATACATTCTCACTTATAAGTTCAACCATAAAATAAAAACCATAATAGCAACAAAGATAAAGACACAAGGTAAACAAAGAAGTGAGCATAGTGAAAAATTAAAATTTTATACAGATAATGATTTATTGAGTCTGTTTTTTAATTTTAAAAAGCTTTTTCCACAATTAGATATAAAAAAGCAGAAGGTATTATATGCTGTTGGAGCAAATAAAGATACAGGAAAAATTAATTTGTATCCTTTGAAAAAAAAAGAGTTTTCAAGCTTGATGAGTGGAAATTTAAATGGTTTAAAATTTATGAAAGTGATACTTAGTGACAAGATATTTGCTAGTAAAAAAGGCGAGCTTTACCTTGGGCTTGATAACAAGGGATTTTGTGAAAAAGCAGTACTTAAAGATGTTATGCTGTTTGGGGATATCAGAGGAGAGTTGATTGAAAAAAATTATTAATAATATCGATAAAGGTGTTTTGTATATGCTTTTAGCCTCACTATTTTTTGCGATAGTTGGGGCATTTGCAAAGATCTTATCTCGCCATATGCCCTCAGTTGAAGTTGTATTTTTTAGAAACATTATCAGTTTGATTTTCGTAGTAGTCACTATATATAAATACCCCATAAAACAAAGTGGTGGAAAACTTTGGCTTTTGATATTCAGAGGAGTTATGGGGCTTTTAGGTGTTTTGGCATTTTTTTACAATATCGCTCACATCTCTCTAGCAGATGCCATGACTTTTTCTAGGACTTCTCCTATTTGGACGGCTATATTTGCATATATATTTTTGAGTGAAAAGATAGATAAAAAAGGGTGGATTGCTATATTTATCGGCTTTTTAGGTGTTGTTTTTATCATGAAACCAAATGGTTTGACTTTTTCTAAAACAGATATCATCGGTATCTTTAGTGGAGTCTCGGCAGCTATGGCCTATACGAGCGTTAGAGAACTTAGAAAGTATTATGATGCAAGAGTTATTGTGATGTCTTTTATGGGTATGGGCTCGATATTCCCCGCTCTTTTTATGTGGATTTCGAATTACTATCAAGTACCAAGTTTGGATTTTATCAGTGCAAAATTTGTACTTCCAAGTGGAATTTTGTGGTTTTACATCATTGTCCTTGGAGGCTTTGCAGCACTCGCTCAAATATTTATGACAAAGGCATATGGCACCACAAAAGCGGGTATCGTAGGAGCTAGCAGTTATGCTGTCATACTATTTTCTATATTTGTAGGAGTTATGCTTGGTGACGCTTTACCTGGTTTTATAGGAGCTTTTGGTATAATATTAGTTGTGATAGGCGGAATACTGGTTTCAAAGGGATAAAATGATTTTAATTGCAGGTCCATGTTCTATAGAGAGTCGAGATTTACTCTTTAGCGTGGCAGAAAAA
>JAADIZ010000046.1 GCA_013151055.1 Campylobacterota bacterium | reverse complement strand
AGCTTATGGTAAATCGGTTCCCCCAATCCTATTGGAGCATTTTTGATTTTAACAATTGCAACTCCACCTATGGAATCTCGTGATTTTTTTGCATCTGTTATAAGTTTTTTCCAAATTTCGTCTAATTCACTATCAACAGAGTAAATTTCACTTTTTGCTACATAGCTAAAATCACAATTTTTATTTTTGATTTTACCAACTTGACAAATCCCACTAAAAATTTCGATATTTAACTCTTTTAATAGTAGTTTGGCAACCCCACCAGCAGCTACTCTTGAAGCAGTTTCTCTAGCACTACTTCTTCCTCCACCTCGATAATCACGAATGCCGTATTTTTTATAGTAAGTAAAATCAGCGTGGCCGGGGCGAAAAATCTCTTTGATGTTGTCGTAGTCTCTGCTTTTTTGGTCTTCATTGTAAATGATAAGCTCTATTGGCGTGCCTGTGCTATAGCCATCAAATACACCACTTAAAATTTGCACAGTATCGCTCTCTTTTCTGCTTGTGGAATATTTATTGAGTCCAGGCTTTCTTTTGTCTAATTGAGATTGTATGAAATCTAAGTCAATCTTAACTCCAGCAGGCATTCCATCTATCAAACATCCTATCGCTTTTCCGTGCGATTCTCCAAAGGTACTAAATGAAAATCGTTTTCCAAACTTGTTCATATTATTGTCTCCTTTAACTTGGGCAAAGCCCAAGTTAAATTCCTCTCACTAAAGCTACGCCTATGGCGAGAAGATACTATTAAATTCCTCTCCCTTATGCTACGCCTATGGCGAGAAGATACTATTAAATTCCTCTCCCCTATGCTACGCCTATGGCGAGATGATTCTACTAAATTATCGCTATTTATGATTATTTTTTGTTTGGAATCTTTCATACTGTCTCCTTATTTAGAATTTCTAGGGCTAGTTTTGCTGATTCCTGTTGTGCTTCTTTTTTGCTTTTTCCTCTGGCTTTTGAGATTTCTTTACCTTGTATGACAACTGCTATCTCAAACTCTTTCATGTGGTCTGGTCCAAAGGTGCGAAGGAGTTTATACTCTGGTGTTTCACCAAAGTTTGCTTGAGTGAGTTCTTGAAGAGTTGTTTTGTAGTCCCTAAAAATAGCATTCATATCTATGATAGGATAGGCGGATTCTAAAAGATGAATTGATACTTGTTGGACTTTTTTGAGCCCCGCTTCTAGGTATAGAGCTCCCATTATAGATTCAAAAGCATTTGAAAGAAGAGATGATTTTTCTCGCCCTTTATTGTTTTCTTCTGCTAGAGAGATAAAGATATGGTCTCCTAAATTTAAGATATCAGCCAATTTTTTAAAACCTTTTTCATTCACAAGTGAAGCTCTTAGCTTCGAGAGTTCTCCTTCGGCTACATTTGGAAACTTGTGGTAAAGGTACTCCCCTACTATCAAATCCATAACAGCATCACCTAAAAATTCCAATCTTTCATTGTTGTATGGTTTCTTATAGCTTTTATGTGTAAGTGCTTCGATTATCAGATTCTTATCTTTAAACTGATAATCCAAGCGCTTTTGCAGTATATCAATACTATTTTTCATATAATTCACCCTCCATCTTTTAAATTTTGTGCCTCTTGCCTTGCAACTTCATCACATCTTTCATTTTCTTCATGCCCCGCGTGCCCTCTAACCCAATTTGCAAATACCTTGTGATTTTTGGCAATTTTTACATACTCTTTCCAAAGTTGTGGATTTTTAACTTTTGCAAAATTTCTCTTTTTCCAATTTGTAAGCCACTCGTTTATGCCTTTAACAACATAGCTAGAATCACTTGTAATATCTACTTCACAAGGCTCTTTTAAGGCTTTTAGCCCCTCTATGACTGCTTTTAATTCCATTTGATTATTAGTAGCTTCTCTTTGGCTGCCTTTGATGATTTTTTCTTTCCCATTGTATTTAAGTATCGCACAGTATCCTCCAAATCCAGGATTACCTAAAGATGAGCCATCAGAGAAAAGATATATTTTCTTCACTACTCTTCTTTATTATCGAACTTTGTATTTTTACACTTGCAATTGCTAAACATTTTGGACATCTATAAAAATATATAGGAAAAACATTTTTACACTCACGGCACATATAATGAAAACTAAGATCTGCTACTATATTTTTCTCCTTTTGCAGAGTTCCTAAAACATCCAATTCAAATACAGAATTGGAAAGTTTTTTATACTCTTTATCTCCTTTTGCCATAGCAATTTGTTCTAAAAGAGGGTCGTTGTATCTTGTTAAATCAAGCCATTTTTCATCACTAAACCAAAGTAAATCTATCAGATTTTTATAATTAAATTTTAAGAAATCATCATCAGGAATTTCTAGTCTATTTTGTTGTAAAAATTCAAAATACTTTCTTTGCAGAAAAGTATCCTTTGCTGATAGTTTTCTCAATTTTTTTATTTTTTGAGAATTGTCAAGTTCTTTATTTTCATATAATTGTAGTGCTTCGATATAGCTTTTTTGCTCTTTTGTTTTAGCACCTAACTCTTCAAGTGCATCAAGAACATCTATCGCTTTTTTATACTCTTTTAATCTTTCATAAACGACGGTTAGGTATTTTAGGGACTCTTCATTTCTAGGATGAAGTCGTAAGGATTCTAGAAATATTTCACTGCTCCTACTTAAAAATCCTGCCATAAAATATGTTTTACCAAGAGATGATAGGATGAATTTTTTTCTTTCTTTTCCTTTGACTCTTTTAAGTGAAACTAAGTATATATTTATAGATTTTTCATAATCCCCACTTTTAGCATAAGCATCCGCCAAAAGAACAAGAGATTCTATAGGTATAAGAGAGTCTTGCAAGAGCTTTTTATACTCTTTTTCATCATTTAAAATTTCAAATTTTTTGATAAATTTTTCTATGTTGTCTTTCTCTTCTTTACTCTTAAAAACGCCCCACCAGTAATTTGCAAAAGAGATAACAAATATCACAGCAAACAGTATGATAATACCAAACATTGGATCTCTGTACTCAATGAAAAAATTATTCAATTCATTACTCCTCTTATAAAAGCGATACATTATATCAAATTTAGTATAATAAGTTTATAAGGATAATTAAATGATAGATAATAGCTCAATAGAAAATTTAAAAACAAGATTAGATATCGTGGATGTCGTAGGCAATTATCTTGAGCTTAAAAAAAATGGTGCAAATTTTAAAGCCCTTTGTCCTTTTCATGTGGATTCAAACCCTAGTCTAGTTATCAGCCCATCAAAGCAAATTTATCACTGTTTTAGTTGTGGAGTTGGCGGGGACGCTATAAAATTCGTCATGGAGTATGAAAAACTTAACTATCCTGAAACTATCGAAAAATTGGCATCAATGTACAATTTCTCTCTCACTTATACTGACAATAAAAAGCAAGTCGATAGAAAATTAATGGACAATTTAACACTATTTTTTAGAAAAAATCTAGACATGCAAAAAAATGCGAAAGAGTATCTTGTCCAAAGAGGCGTAGGAGAGGCTCTCATGGAAAAGTTTGAGTTAGGATTTGCTCCAAATTCAGATGAAACACTAAATTTTTTAAGAAGTCATGGTTATTCTATGAGTGAAGCTAAAGAGTTTGGGGTAGCTGATATATCTGAAAATAACAATAAGGCATATTGTAGATTTACACAAAGAATTATGTTCCCAATCCGTTCACGAAATGGCAAAATTATCGGATATGGCGGTAGAACCATAACAAATCATCCAGCAAAATATATCAATTCTCCACAAACAAATTATTTTAATAAATCAAAACTTTTATATGGATACTTTTTTGCAAAAGAGAGTATTTTTAAACAAAAAAAGATAATTATAACAGAGGGCTATATGGACACCATAATGCTTCATAGTGTTGGCTTTACGAATGCAGTTGCGACTCTTGGAACTGCATTGACTAATGATCATTTACCACTCATTACAAAAATGGAGCCTGAAGTGATACTTGCCTATGATGGCGATGCTGCAGGAATTACTGCTGCATTGAAAGCTTCTATACTTTTGAGTCGACACTCTTTTAAAGGAGGTGTTATACTCTTTGGTGACGGCTTAGATCCAGCTGATATGGTAAAAAATGGTGAAATAGAAAAACTAGAAAAACTTTTTAGTGAAACTCAACCTTTTGTTGAATTTGCAATCGAGAGAATAGTTAAAAAATATGATTTAAGCGAACCTTTAGAAAAGCAAAAAGCCTTACAGGAAGGTACTTTATACTTACAAAGCTTACCAGAATCTATACAAGAGAGTTTTAAAGGAGTTTTAAGCGGGGCTCTTAATTTACCTCAAAACTTAGTAAAAACTAAAAGAAATGCCAATATAAGAAGAGAACTAGAGGCATTTATAGATGTGTTAGAACTCACCATTATAAAAACTATTTTGCAAAAGCCTGCCTTGATAGATACTTTGCTTAACAATATCGATATAAGCATGTTTAAGAGTCATCAAGAAGAACTAAAACTGCTTTTAAATAATGAATTAGAAAATCCTAGACTTGTGCGAATTGGCATGTGGGATGATATAAAAGTATATGATGAGACAAATCTTCTTTCTGCCATGATTACATTTCTCATTAGGTTTTATAATGAAAAGCTGTTGTCAATAAAAAGAGATAAAACTTTAAACTATAAGGAAAAACAATTTCACATAAGATC
Organism: Campylobacterota bacterium; assembly: GCA_013151055.1. Classification (GTDB taxonomy): domain Bacteria; phylum Campylobacterota; class Campylobacteria; order Campylobacterales; family Sulfurospirillaceae; genus JAADIZ01. The sequence goes on along the minus strand of JAADIZ010000046.1, from coordinate 1,142 downwards.
AATCCAAGAGAAGATTTTCAAATTAAAAAAAGGAGAGCTAGTCTCCTACGAATAAAAAATATGATATAATACTTGGCAAAAAAATAGTACATGAATCTCCTTATGAAAATAAAGATGATTTATATAAGTATTTTATAACCTAAGGTTATCAAAGGGGTGTTAGCTCAGCTGGGAGAGCACGACGCTGGCAGCGTCGGGGTCAGCGGTTCGATCCCGCTACACTCCACCATATCTAAACTTAGCTATAACTTATGACCATATCCCCCGTTTGTTTTTAATATTTATTTAAATTTTATCTGCTAATTCAATATTTATCCTTGTTTTAAACTCTTTTTACATTAAAATCATTAAAGCCTCTATAAGATATATTAAATACAAACAAAATAAGTACAATTTTATTTTGCTACTTTTTGTAACAATCATGTTAAAAATAATAATAATAAATAGAGTATAAGTTCTATTATTATTATAGCCTATCTCTATATATGGGGAATCCCAAGTAATTTACATTAAATAATATTATTTAAAATTATTTTTAATTATAATATTATCTTAAGTTTTAAAATGACAAAATAGTGACATATAAATTATTTTATATGGAATTAACAAGTCAAGGAGAAGCGATTTGGAAAAAACAAAACTAGATATATCTACATCTAATCCTTCAACTTCTGAATTGATTTCAGAAGTTGCAAAAGAGATAAAAAAAACTCCAAAAGAGGGCAGGCGTGATTTCTTACGAAAAGGATTTTTATTTTCCGTGAGTGCTGCAGCTGTTTTGGGTGGCGTTGGAGCAACAAAACTCCAAGCTAGTGAATCACATGTAAATCCTAAAAATTTACCACCTAATAACCCAGAGTGGGGATTAAAATGGGGACGAGATAATAATTCAAATCCGTACGGTGTACCATCAAAATATGAAGCAAATGTTGTTAGAAGATTTGTTCCTTGGCTTACAGCTGATCAAAAAGCTTCGATTAGTTTTACGCCTTGGCAAGACTTAAAAGGAATCATAGTTCCAAATGGGCTACATTTTACTAGAAGTCATGGTGGAGTTGTAGATATAAACCCACTTGAATGGAGACTTTTGATACACGGCATGGTGGATAAAGAAGTTGTTCTTACACTAGAAGATATCAAAA
>JAADIZ010000010.1 GCA_013151055.1 Campylobacterota bacterium | reverse complement strand
TTAAAGGGGATTGAGACTATCTTTGAAAGCGTGTAAAAACATCTCCCTTTATTACAAAAAGACCCGATTTAAAGGGGATTGAGACTTTTGCGGTAACTCTCAAAGAGTCACCAATCTTGATTACAAAAAGACCCGATTTAAAGGGGATTGAGACTTTGCTTTCGGTAAATGTGAATTTAAGGAGAAATATTACAAAAAGACCCGATTTAAAGGGGATTGAGACGCTATTTTAAGTCTCTTTTGCTCATAAACAGAGAATTACAAAAAGACCCGATTTAAAGGGGATTGAGACTCTATAAGAAGTAGGATAAGGCGAATATCTTGTATATTACAAAAAGACCCGATTTAAAGGGGATTGAGACTCACATAAATCTGTTTTAGATAGTTTTGAAAGAGATTACAAAAAGACCCGATTTAAAGGGGATTGAGACGGCTATCAACTTTAGTTTCAAGCTCTTTTCATTTGATTACAAAAAGACCCGATTTAAAGGGGATTGAGACTTTCCTGGCATTTGCTTGATGTTTTCGTTTCCGATTACAAAAAGACCCGATTTAAAGGGGATTGAGACTTTGGCGGTCTTTGGCTATTTGAATAGCTTTCTCTTGAATTACAAAAAGACCCGATTTAAAGGGGATTGAGACCTATGGCGACCATAATGTATAATTTTATAAAGGAGATTACAAAAAGACCCGATTTAAAGGGGATTGAGACACATGATATTTTCCTTTCTCCATTAAGGATTTTATTACAAAAAGACCCGATTTAAAAGGGGATTGAGACATTGCAAAAACCAATTTTTTTAATTACTTTTCAACTAGACAACTTTTGTTCATATTATTATGTATAATTTTATAAAATTTATACAAAAGGAGCGATAATGTTAAAACTTGATTGTGATCCTGATTATGATGTTGATGATATAGAATACCAACAAAATATTTGGGAGGGAGGATGTGAAAGAGATAATGAAGACAACAATAGTGTGATTGAAAACTATCCATGCAGTTATGTCAAGCGTAAAGATAAAATACAAAGAGATAGAAGAGAGTCTAAAAAGTGTATATAACTCATATAAAGAATCAATTGAAAATGCAAATATTGATGACAATAGAGACTCTATATATCTCAAAGGTTTTTGCTATGTACTTGAAAAAGTTTTAGAAGTTTATGGTAAAAAGGATATCGCTGAGATAGAGGCAATTAAGGTACCAATTCTTGGGAAAATATCTATGGGTGTAAGACAAAAAGAAAATCTTGACAAACCGACTTATTTAAGAAAAGGTATAGATATAAAAGCTCATCATAAAAAGACTTAAATGAAGCATTATACTCCTCTTAATTATCCCCTTTGACCCTGATGTATAGGTGTACATTTGTTGAGCCGTCTTCAAACTTTCTAGCATCTATATCTATGTAGTTTAGGGATTTTATGAGTTTTCCGTACTTGTCATAGCCGTAACTTCTTGGGTCAAAAGATGGGTTGTTTTTGTTGATATACGATGCTACAGCAGAGAGACTTGCCCATCCATCATCTGACGATAAGGCATTGATTGCTTTTGTTAAAATCTCTTTTAACTTTATACCATCACCTTTTGTTTTTTTGATATCTTCTCTTTTTCTTAAGTTTTCTGTGAAAATAAATTTATCACAAGCCGATGTAAAAGACTCAGGTGTTTTTTCTTCACCAAAACCATATACAACCAAGCCAGCCTCTCTGATTCTAGTAGCAAGTCTGGTAAAATCACTATCAGATGAGACGATACAAAAACCATCAAGATGATTTTCGTGCAATATATCCATAGCATCGATAATCAAAGACGAATCAGTAGAGTTTTTACCTGTTGTGTAGCTAAATTGTTGTATCGGCTGAATCGCATATCTGTGCAAGTGTGTTTTCCAATTTTTCAGACGAGTTGTAGTCCAGTCCCCATATGCTCTTTTGATACTAGCAATCCCAAATTTTGAAATCTCTTCCAGCAGTTCCGCTATTATCGATGCTTGTGCATTGTCTGCGTCGATCAATACGGCTAATTTATCATTTTGTTTTTCTGACATTGAAATCTCCTTTTAAATTATCACTTTTCCTTTTTCACACTTTCTTACTTTCTCAATCTTAAAGCAGGCATTAGCTATATTTCTAGGGCTTGCATCTGTGTATTCGCTTACGATTTTATATATAGTTTTTAGCTCATCTTTTGAAAAAAGTGTATCATCATACTCTTCCTCCATTTTTATGAAATGAAGTTCAACAAATTTATCCTTGGTTATAATTTCTATATCCAAAAAAGCTAAAAGTTCTTGAATTAAGTAGAGTCTTTCGTCCTCTTCGTCCAACTCTTCTGCATTGGCAATGATATCAAAAAGTTCACTTAATATAACTGGTTCAGGGTTTCTTGCACTCTTGATGTACTTTTCATCAAAAATTTTTGCTTCGCAATGTTCCAAGTGGTTATAATCAATCAAAAAAAGCATAATTGAGAGTTTTTTATCATTTAAATTTTTAACTTGTTCATTTAACATATATAAAATTAAGTTTGCTATTTTTGTCATGTTACAAGACATATATCTTTTCCTTGTTTACTGGTTTTTGGTTAAATTTGGTTGTGAATATTTTTGTATTCATGTATTGTCAAATTGAAACATAGTATCATTGTAATTATCAACCAAATCTGCAAAACAATCGGCTAAATCCTTGATTATAGTGGGATTTGGTTTTATATATATTTTATTACTTTTTTTGGTCATCTTGATTATATTAGCATCTTTTAGTTCTTTTAAGTGCCTAGAAATCGTAGGAAGTGAAAAGCTAAAATGCTCCGCTATGGTGGTGACACAAGTCGCTTGGGCTATGATGTCATCTTGTGGTTTCTTTTTGTCAATGGAACAAGCATATCCGCCTGTAAAAACATTTTTAAATATCTTAAATCTCGTCTCATTTCCCAACGCTTTGAAAATTTTTATCTTTTGTTGCATATCTAACATGGTGTATCCTAAAGTAATTATAGAGTTATATTATAGCATAAAAAAAGTATTTTACAAATTAGCTAATAAGTATTGACATTTATATTAAATTACTGTAAAATTTTTGCTATCAATTTAGCATAATAGCTAAACAACAAGGAAAATAATGAAAAAAATTATACTAATTATCGCTATAGTTATAAGCTCTTTTGCTTTAGAGATTCCAAAAAACCATATCGTTTCTACACAGTGGCTACAGGCTAATCAAAACCAAAAATCCCTAGTGATAATAGATACTAGAAAACTAGAGGTTTATAAAAAAGGACATATCAAAAATGCTGTTAATTTACCTAAAAAATCTTGGTTTAAGGGAAAGATTGGAGATGTGCCAAAACTTTACAATACTCCCTTGCAATTTCAAGAGATGTTTTCAAAAGCTGGCATAACAAATGACAGTGTAATAGTTTTTTATAGTGCAGGTCTAAAAAATAAAGATTTTGCAGATGCAGCAAGTGGGGTTTGGACTGCTTGGGTTTATGGATTTAGAAATAGCGTTATATTGAACGGCGGATTTGAAAAATGGAAAGAAGAGAAAAGAATCATCACAAGAGTTATCACAAAAGTTAAAAATTCTGATTTTGAAGTTGACAAGTATGACAAAAGTGCAGTGGCATCTTTGAGTGATATCTTAGAAGCGATGTATAGTGATGATTTGCAAATCACAGACGCAAGAGTTTCAAAATTTTATAGGGGTGATGATAATAGAAAAGATTTAGCTAGACATGGCAGAATTCCAACTGCTAGATTAACACCAATGATCAGACAAGTCAAAAAAATAGGCAATCATTTTGAATTTTTATCTTCCAAAGAAGCTAGAAAGACACTATATAATGCTGGATTTGGAATCCAATTGGATAAGCCATTGATTATATATTGCAATACCGGTCATAAAGCTAGAGGTTTATGGTTTGCCGCAAAGTTTATAGCTGGTATGAAGAATGTAAGAGTTTTTGATGGCTCTATGGTGGAGTATTCTAGAACATTATTGCCTTTAGAAACTGGTGAACCAATGGAATAAATTTAATAGCGAACTACAAGGAATAAAAGGGATAGATGTTGTACATTTTTTTCCTTGTCAAGTTAAGCTTTATTAAGTGTTGCGTGTTCTTTAACTAATTTTTGATATTCTGGGCTATCTAGTCCTAGTATTAGTTTATTACCATTTCTTTTAAAAGGCGGTATATCAAAACCTCTTGGTGCTGGTGGCTTAGTGACCATCCCTGAAAAATCATACATTGCCCCATGACAAGCACATGCAAAATTTTCATATTGTGATCTATAAGCTGGAATACAACCAAGATGTGTACATATGCCAATACACATAAGAAAATGTGAATCATCAATCACTATATCTCGTGACACATCCTGCTTTTTATATTTATTACGGGCACTATTCATATCTTTAAGCATACTAGTAGATTTTTTTATGATGAAAATGGGCTTTCCTCGCCAAACTTCCATATACAGATGGTTATATTTAGTATATTTTGTCATATCTAATGTTGTAAATCCAGCAGCAGCAATACCGGGCAAAGGATCCCAAGTTCTTTTCATAGCATACAGTGATGCAACGACACCAACTCCAGTAACTGTGCCAAATACTTTTTCTATAAAGTGCCTTCTGTCAAGTTTCATGCCATTATCCTTAATGTCAGAAAAAGCTAACACAGCCTGCTTTTTCAGAGTGTATCGAACACATTGCGATTTATAATTGTATATCAATATACTAAATCTATTATTAACAATAGATAAATACTACATGAATACTACCAAGCTTAATAGGACTATTTTTGCATCAAATCATATACGGATTCGGATATATCCAAAGGAAAATTTTGTGAATTCCACCTCCTGAGACCCTCGTCATGAACTCTTAAGTTTTGATACCCATTTGTATAGAACATAAAATAATCTATCGCCGCACCAGTTCCACCAAAGCAAGTTAGCAATATCGGTTGATTTTTTGTCACTATTTTGGCTTTTAAAAGAGGTACTTTTTTTGAAACATCGATATAAATCAATCCCTTCTTATCTGTAATAAGAAAATCAGACCATGGTTGGCTATAATGGCCTGAATATTCCTTAGGTTTGGTATTTAAAAAACTTATAATAATTGATTAAAGTATTATACCTAAATCTTTTATAGAATTATAATATTAAAGAAATATTGCTATAATTAGAATAATATTTTATGCAGTAATTGGAGATATTTTGCAAAAATCGTTAAAACTTTTAGTTTCATCACTTGAACCATCTGCAAATTTACATTTAGAACCAATTTTAAAAAAACTAGAAAAGTATGAACTTTTTGGTATATTTGATGAAAAGTTTGGCAAGCCATATTTGCCTTCGTCCGCTTTTTCTAT
>JAADIZ010000134.1 GCA_013151055.1 Campylobacterota bacterium | reverse complement strand
TCTACCGTTAAACAGATAAATAGATTACATTTTGCAGGGTGTGATATCGTTCGTGTCGCTGTTCCTGATTATGAAGATGCTAGAGCTTTAAAAAGTATAAAAGAGCAGATAAAGTTGCCTCTTGTGGCGGATATTCATTTTAATTATCGTTTGGCTTTGATAGCTAGTGAAGTAGTCGATTGCATCCGTATAAATCCTGGAAATATTGGCGATAAACAAAGAGTTAAAGAGGTTGTTAAAGCTTGTACCCAAAGAGAAATACCTATACGAATAGGGGTAAATAGTGGCTCTTTAGAAGAAAAATTTGATAAAAAATATGGAGCTACTCCTAAAGGTATGGTAGAATCTGCCTTGTATAATATAAAATATCTTGAAGATTTAGGTTTTACAAATATAAAAATATCACTTAAAGCTAGTGATGTGCAAAGAACCATAGAAGCTTATCGAATGTTAAGACCTTTGGTGGAGTATCCATTTCACCTAGGAGTAACAGAGGCAGGAACACTTTTTCACTCTACCATCAAATCATCTATTGCATTAGGCACTCTTTTGTTAGAGGGAATTGGCGATACCATGCGAGTTTCTATAACTGGTGAATTAGAAGAGGAGATAAATGTAGCCCGTGCAATTTTAAAAGATAGTGGAGTTGCTAAAAATGGAGTAAATATCATTTCATGTCCGACATGTGGCAGGATAGAAGCAAATCTTGTTTCGGCTGTTGCACAAGTAGAAGCAAAAACTGGGCATATAAAAGCACCTTTGAATATCTCCGTTATGGGTTGTGTTGTAAATGCAATTGGTGAAGCAAAACACGCAGATGTTGCTATAGCTTTTGGAAAAGGACAGGGTTTGGTGATGAGAAAAGGTGAAATAGTAGCTAAATTAAAAGAGGAATTTTTAGTACAGAGATTTTTAGAAGAGGTAGAACTTGCCGCCAAGGAGCTAGGATAATGCAAAATTTGCATAATATAAATATAGAAAGATCAGTTTTAAGTTCAATTTTATTTGACCCATCTTCTTTTGAAGATATAGCTTCACTTTTAAAACCAAAAGATTTTTATTTGCCAAGTCATAAGTATATCTTTGAGGCGATGCTTGAGTGTGAACGAGAAGATTTACCAATAGATGAAGAGTTTATAAAGAAAAAATTAAATCAAGAAAATCGTTTTGATGAAAATTCTATGTTAGAAATTTTATCAACAAATCCTCTGCCTTCAACTAAAGCCTACATAGAAGAGATAAGAGAGAAAGCGATAAAAAGAGAATTGATTGAATTGACAAGCGAGATAAAAGAGGTGGCGATTGAGAAGGATTTGCCATCTATCGAAGTTGTCGATTTGGTTCAGCAAAAACTATATCAAATAACACAAGAGAGCGGTGCAAAAGAGTTTAGAGAAGCTCCCGAGATGACAAAAGCTACGCTTGAACATATACTTGAACTTAAAAATAGAGGAAACCAAATAGTAGTTGGGCTAGATACTGGTTTTTCTAAATTAAATGAGTTAACAACGGGTTTTGGAAAAGGGGATTTGGTAATAGTAGCAGCTAGACCAGCGATGGGAAAAACTGCATTGTGTTTAAATCTTGCTCAAAATGCCCTTGATAACGACAAAGGCGTAGCTATATTTTCTCTTGAAATGCCAGCTGAACAGCTCATGCTTAGGATGTTTAGTTCTAAAACTTCGATACCTTTACAGAAGATTAGGCGAGGGGATTTGAGTGACGATGAGTGGGGAAGACTCTCAGGTGCGGCTGATGAAATGTCACAAAAACAATTTTTTGTAGATGATAATGGAAATATTGATATTCATAAAATTCGCTCAAAGTTGCGAAAATTAAAGACAAATCATCCTGAAATTTCACTTTGTATAATAGATTATTTACAGCTCATGAGTGGAAGCGGAAATAAAGACAGACACCTTGAAGTAAGTGACATGAGTAGAGGCTTAAAGCTTTTGGCAAGAGAATTAGAGATGCCAATAGTCGCACTCTCTCAGCTAAACAGAGGTTTGGAGAGTAGGGGCGATAAGAGACCGATGCTTAGTGACTTAAGAGAATCAGGAGCGATTGAACAAGATGCAGATATCATTCTTTTTGTTTATCGTGATGATGTTTATAGGGTGAGAGAAGAGAAAGAAAAAGAGCAAAAAGCAAGGCTTGAGGGCAAAGAGTATAAGAGTAATTTCTTTGAAAAACCAGAAGAAAATGCCGAGATAATTATAGGCAAAAATAGAAATGGACCAATAGGCGTGGCAAACATGATTTTTCAAAAGAATTGCACTAGATTTGTAGATGCTAGTGGTGTTCCTGTGGAGATAATTTATCACAATAAAGAGCCAAAAATCTCAATGCCAACTATCTAAGATATGGAGCCAGCTCCCCTTTTTGTAAATAAAAAAGAGATTATTTTAACAGTGGTAGTGATGCTTTTTTTATTTTGTATATCCTTAGGGCTTGAATTTTATAGCTATCAAAAACTTATCTCAAAACCTGTCCAAAAAACAGATGCAAAAGTTTTAAATCACTATGAAAAACAGAAAAAAAATGGTAGAACTTATGATGTTTTTAAACTTAAAAGTGAAGATGGATATACATTTTATACTGTAACTTGGAAAAAAAGTGATATACAAATAGGCTCTTTTATTAAAGTAAAATTTAAAACAAACAAAATCTCTTTTTTGGATTATCTTAAAAACTTTTTTGCTGTAAATTTAAAGATAGTTTCTCTTAAAAATAAATCTTCAGGTAGCTTAAAAAAGATAAAAGAGTATATAGCAAATCAGCACAAACTAAAAGATTTAAAAGAGGTATTTTCTGCTCTGTTTTTTGCTGATTTTATCCAAAAAACAACTAGAGGTAAGATACAAAAATTGGGTATCGCCCATCTTGTCGCTATTAGTGGATTTCATTTAGGGCTTATCAGTGCAATTTTGTATTTTTTACTCGCTCCGATTTATCGTTTTTTTCAAGATAGATTTTTCCCATATAGAAATATAAAGGCTGATTTAGCTATCGTTGTTTTCTCTTTTCTTTTTTATTACATGTATATCATAGATTTTTCTCCATCATTCTTACGCTCTTTTGTTTTGTCAGTTTTTGGCTTTTTTCTTTTTAGTAAAAATATAAAAATCATCTCTTTTGGTACGCTTTTTTTGAGTGTTAGTTTTATATTGATACTTTTTCCAAAACTGCTTTTTTCTGTCTCTTTTTGGTTTTCTGTGAGTGGAGTTTTTTATATATTTTTATTTTTAAAGCATTTCTTAGGGCTTAGTAAGATTTGGATTTTTGTATTGTTAAACTTTTGGGTATTTGTCATGATGATGCCAATAGTGCATTTTGTCTTTAAGACTTTTACATTTCTTCAGCTTCTCTCGCCTTTTTTAAGTATGGCTTTTGTTGTTTTTTATCCGCTTGAGCTTTTCTTACATGTTCTTGGCTTTGGAGGTGTTTTTGATGTATGGCTTGAAAAGTTATTGAATTTACAAACTACTTTTTATGTGATTTTGACACCACTTTGGTTTTTGGTGCCATATGTTTTCTTATCAGTTGCTAGTATCTTCAATAAGTGGCTTGCTCTTTTTGTCTTCTTGCTTAGTTTCTCCATATATTTGATTTAAAACAAAGTATAGTTTTATGCCATAAAGATAGATGAGCCAAGAAAAATATATCCACAAAAAGAAAAACATCGCGATACTAAATGATCCATAAATACTTTGATATGTTTTATTGTAAGAGACATAAAAAACAAACAGCATTTTAGAAGTGTACCAAGCAAGAGATGCTATAAAAGAAGCTACAAGAGCCAGTTTCTTATCAATTTTTGTATTTGCAGAGATGACATACAATATAAAAAACAAAATCCAGATAGTAAAATATGGAAGGAATTCATATATGTTTATCGAGCTTGTATATTCACTCTTTTCCAAGAAATTTTGAGCAATTTGAGAAAAATAAAAAGACAATGCAAGACCTAAAGGCATCAAAGTAAGCATAGTCCAGTATGTTGTTAATGACTCCCAAAGAGTTCTGGTTGGAACTTTAAAAATTGAGCTAACTATCTTTTCGTAGTCAAAAAAGAACATAATAGAGACATAAAGTACAAAAATCAGACCAACTGCACCCATATTACCTGTATTTTCCATAAATTTACTCAGATATCCACTAATCACATCTTGTTGAGTTGGAATCATTGAACTGAATATAAAGTGTTGAATTTTTGCGTAATACTCTTTGAAGCTTGGCATTTTAGTAAAAATACTAAAGCTGATGAGAAGTATCGGTATGAGAGAGAGTATAGTGTGAAAGCTAAGAGATGAAGCGTAATGTGCTATCTCTTTGTCTTTCATCTTTCTTGCGGTTAGCCGAAGCTTAACAAAGTTCACTACAATCCCATTTTGCCTGGGTTTAAGATATTGTTTGGATCAAACGCTTTTTTGATGGAGCGAAATAGGTTCATCTCGGCATCACTAAATGCCAAACCCATAAAAGGAGCTTTGCTAAGACCTATACCGTGTTCGCCACTAAGAGTTCCACCAAGTTTTACGGTAGCTTTAAATACTTCAACTATAGCTTCATGACCGATTTTAAGTTGTTTTTCATCACTTCCATCAACCATCACATTTGTGTGAACATTTCCATCACCAGTATGCCCAAAACAGGGAATTTTTACATCATATTTTTTACTTATTTCATCTATTTTTTCTAAGAGTGCAGGAAGTTTGCTTCTTGGAACTGTTATATCTTCGTTTAGTTTTTTGCTGCCATAAATTGTTATGCTTTGACTTGCGTTTCTTCTTGCAAACCAAAGATCATCTCCTTCTTGGGCATTTTTTGCTATTTTAAATTCACTGCAGCCATTGTTAAAAAAACTGTTTTCTATAATTTGAAGTTGGTTTCTTATCTCTTCATCCAAGTTGCCATCGACTGTTGTTATCAAAATTGCACCAGCTTCGACTGGTAAGCCCTTATGAAACTTTTGTTCAACTGCTCTTATACTTAAGTTATCTAGAAATTCCATCGCAACTGGAGTAACACCTGAGCTCATAGTTTTAAATACCGCTTCCATAGCTTTTTGTACACTTGGAAAAACTCCCATAGCACTTTTTGATAGTTTTGGTTTTACTAAAAGCTTTAGAGTGATTTCTGTGATAACCCCTAGCGTTCCTTCGCTTGCTATTAAAATACCCGCTACATTGTAGCCTGCGACATCTTTTATCGTTCTTTTGCCAGCTCTGATGACTTCGCCACTAGACAAAACTGCTCTTAAAGCCATCACGAAATCTTTTGTGATGCCATACTTTGCAGCCCTCATGCCACCTGCATTTTCACTAACATTTCCACCAAGAGTTGAGTAATCTTGACTAGCGGGGTCTGGTGGATAAAAAAGTCCCTTTGCTTCTACTGCTCTTTGCA
>JAADIZ010000018.1 GCA_013151055.1 Campylobacterota bacterium | reverse complement strand
TCGCCATTATTTATATTTACTATCTCTACTTTTTGACCAACTCTAAGTTTTGCTGCATCCATCAAATCTCTATCAATCGTGATGGAACCGACATAGTTTAGATTGGCATCACTCACTACTGCTCTATGAATTTTGCTATAAAGCATCTCTACCATCATCTATTTTATCCTATTAATCATTAAATTTCTAATTATTACTCTATCATCAAATGGTATTTTTTTACCATTTATCTCTTGGTATGTCTCATCACCCTTGCCAAGCACTAGCAATACTTCATCTTCTTTTTGCCATTTTATCGCTTCTTGGAGTGCTTTTTGCCTATCTACTTCTACTTTTATCACTTTTTGATTTTTTATACCTTGCAGTATATCTTTGATTATCTTCTTTGGCTCTTCACTTCGTGGATTGTCACTCGTAACTATGATTTTTTTGGCATATTTTGAAGCGATAAAACCCATCTTCGCTCTTTTATTTTTATCTCTGTCTCCACCCGCTCCAAATACCACTACAATATCTTTGTTTTTTAAACTATCCATCACTTTTTCCATACCATCTGGAGTATGTGCAAAATCTACTATGATGAGTGGCTTTTGGCTTATGATTTCCATTCTGCCTTCTACTCCAGCAAAATTACTCACGGCTTCACATATCTCTTCTAATGGAGCCGCTTTTAACATATCAGTTGCACCAATCGCAGCTAGTATATTGTATAAATTAAAAAATCCGTGAAGTGGGCTGGAAAACTCAAAAACTTTATCTATCTTTGAAATTGCAGCACTAATACCCTCATCTAATGAATACGCTAAAACTTTATAAGTAGCTGGATTTTCCACGCCATAAGTTAAACAATGCTTTTTGTTATATCTAATCTTTGTGTCATCTTTATTGATAAGCTTCAAACAATCATCATCAAAAAAACTACTTTTTGTTTGGATGTAATTTTCCAAACTCTTATGAAAATCCAAATGATCTTGAGTAACATTTGTAAAAATTTTTAGTGCAAACTCCAATCCATCTATACGATTTTGCGCTATGGCATGAGAGCTAACTTCCGTTATGAAGTATTCACACTCTTCATTTATGGCATCTTTTATATTTGATATAGTTTCTAGTGCAGTCGGTGTAGTTAAACTTTTTTTCTTAACCTGCTTTTCATTTATATAAAATCCTCTAGTTCCCTGCATCGCCACTTTTTTGTTTAAATCCAAAAGCAAAGAGTAGATGCATGCGGCAGTTGTTGTTTTTCCGTTTGTTCCAGTGATACCTATGATTTTGATATTGTCATTAATTTTGAGTATTCGCAAAACTTCTTTTGCACTCAAAATTTTTGCAAAATCTACTTTTCTTACTTCGTCTAAGTATCTATCATTGAGCTTTGTTGATAAAAAAGCTGTATCAATAGCCAACTCTTGTGAATTATCTGTTATGTATGAAAAATCATAACCATTTTTTATTTGTATTTTCAAATTTTTTTAGCTTTTTTTGCGAGTGAAAGTATTTTGGTGTCGTTTGGAAATATAGTTATTGCACTTTCTAAATAATTTAGAGACATTTCTGTAAAATCATTTTCTATCAATTTTTCTAAAAAATCAATAAAATCATCTTTATTAGAAATCATGACTTTTGTAGAAAACATGATGTCCTCAAATGCTTTTTTAAAACTTCCTCTTTGTTTTATGAGTTGCATAAAATCTTCATATTCGATTCCATTTTCTTCATTTATGGCAAATTCCAACTCTTTTGACTCTATTAGCTTATAGATTGACTCTGTGCTATTGTCTATCAATTCTATGATATCTTGAACTATATCTTCACTCTCATTGTTTTCATCTTCACTCAAAAGAAGATAGTATTCAAACAAAGCTTGAGCTTCACTTTCCCTCTGTTTTGCCATGTCAGCTAGTATCGCACCTAATTTTGCTTCTTTGCACTCAGGTTCTTCTTGTAAAGCTAATGAAAAGTTAAATAGTGCAGCGTCATAATTTCTTTTGTAAAAATTATCGATACCAAGAGTTACTTGTAAATTCATGACTGCTATAATGCCTCTATATTAAACTCTGTACCCAATGGTATATTTTCTAGTCCAATTTCTGGGTGTATGTCAATTCTAAGTTGTCTTTCTATTCCATATTTTAGGGTTTGTGATGCAGATGCACAACCGTGACAAGCGCCTTGAAGCTGAACATAAACAACACCATTTTTTATTCCCAAAAGAGTTAAGCCACCACCATCAAGTGCTAGCATGGGCTTTACTTTTTCCAAAGACTTTTCAACTGCTGGCAATAATTCCTCATCAGTAAAAGGTATCATGATTAATCCTAATATTTTTCCTTATTTTTACAAATATTTGGTTAAAAGCGACTGAATTATGAAAGATAATTGAAATTACCTATTTATATTAAGATAATATTTATCCTATTTAACTATAATGCCATGAAAATTTAATTTAAAGGAAAATATTATGGCGACAACAAACCTAAAAGGTAACAGTGTCAATCTTACTGGAAATGAAATAAATGTTGGAGATTTAGCCCCTGTTATAAGTGTAGTTTCAAATGATTTGAGTGATATAGAAATAGGAGGGCAGCAAGGGAAAGCACAAATTCTTGTTGTAGTTCCATCCCTTGATACTGCCGTTTGTGCAGCTGAAACCAGAAGATTTAACGAAGAAGCTGCAAAATTAGAAAATGCCTCTGTTACAGTGATATCTATGGATTTACCATTTGCAATGGGTAGATTTTGTACAACTGAAGGCATTGAAAACCTAAAAGTTGGTAGTGATTTTAGAGAAAAAACTTTTGCAAATGCATATGGTGTTCTCTTAGCTGATGGCCCACTTGCTGGTCTTACATGTAGAGCGATTTTTGTTGTAGATGTAAATGGTAAAATCTCATACAAGGAGATTTGTCCTGAAATCACAAGCGAACCAAATTATGAAGCAGCGTTAGCCGCAGTAAAAGAGACTACCTCTACAAGTTGTTGCGGAACTTGTCAATAAAAAAATAAATTTACTGTAAAATTTGGTATAAAAGCCAGATTTTACAGAATCTATAGGATTAATATGTTATCAAATTGGTATAAAAAATACTCTTCACAACCTCATCAGCCTTTTTTTACAAATGGCATCGTTTTGTTTATAATTTTCCTACTAATTGTAGGATTTCAATACTCAGGTATTGCAAACTTTCAAAACTCTATTTTTATTTTGCATGCATATCCTATGATACATATTGTTCTTGTACAGTTTTTTCTAGGTTTTTTATTTGTTGTTTTTCCAAAATTTTTGATGCAGGCAGATTTAAAAAAACAAACTTACATGAATAGATATTTTTTATATCTTATTGGTTCTATTTTATATGTAGTTTCACTATTTTTTGATATTAACATAACAAAAATTGCAATCATTATACTTTTGATAGCTAGCATAATCAGCTTCAAAACTCTTTTTGATATTTATAAAAAAAGTGTTGTCACAAACAAATACGATATGACTTGGGTTCTCGTAGCTTTTTCTTTTGGTATTTTATCTAATGTACTATTTTTTCTATCTACTTTTGATTTTTCTTTATCGCAAGTCATACAAAAATTTAGTATAAATTTGGGTTTTTATTCCTTCATATTTGCTCTTATTTTTACGATTTCTCAAAGAATGATTCCATTTTTTACCACTGGGAAAGTGCCAAATTATAAAATTAATAAATCTAAGTATATTTTAGAGATTAGCTTTCTTCTTTTGGGGCTCAAAGCCATCTCCTCGACTATAAATTACCCTATCTTTAGTGCTATTATAAACTTAGCTCTTTTCTCATTTTTTACATATGAACTCCTTAAATGGAAACTCCCTGTACTTAAAACAACTGCTATAATGTGGATTCTTTATCTTGCTTTATTATGGATTCCAATTGGATTTTTTATCTCCTTTACAGAATCTATTTCCGAGTTATTTAATATTGGATTCTTTTTTGAACAAGCACCACTTCACATAATTGCCATAGGTTATTTTGTTACAGCTCTTATAGGTTTTGGCACTAGAGTTACACTAGGACATTCAGGCAAAATACCTACTGCAGACAAAATGACAATCGCAATCTTTTGGTCTATTCAGCTGATAGTATTTATCAGATTTTTTGCAGGAATTTCTTTAAATTATGGACTAAACTACCCATATTTTATAGCACTAAGTGCATTTTTATTGGTTTTTGTTCTATTGGTTTGGTCATATAAATACCTTTTAGTATTAGTAAAAGGCATCTAATAGCAATATGTTTTAAATAACTTGCTCAATCCTAAAATTTTTAAAGTTTAACATAGGTCTGAGTGGCACTTACTTCTTTTATTCTTGCTTCAGGTTAATATTTTGTTTATAAACTTAATATACAATTCTATTAGTGTATTAGAATATGATAATATATCTAGGAACCTTATGAAAAAAAATAAAATATCAAATAATTTAAAATGGATTACATTATTGATAACGAGCAGTACTCTTCTGTGTTGTGCATTACCAATACTTTTAGTTTCATTGGGGCTAGGAGCTACTGTTGCAAGTATAAATTTTAATGTCCCTGGCTTGGTATTTTTAGCAGCAAATAAAGTATGGACTTTTAGTATATCTGGTTTTTTACTATTGGTTTTAGTTTGGATAATATGGCGTCCAAACCAAGCCTGTCCAAATGATCCTGAATTGGCTAAATATTGTGAAAAATCAAAAAAATGGAATAAAAGAATATTCTTTTTAAGTGTTGCGATATGGTTTACCAGTTTTTTTGCTAGCTATTTACTATTGCCTTTAAGAGAATTTTTAAATATATAAGGAGAAATTATGAAGCGATTACTTTTAATAAGTCTATTTTTAGGTGCTTTTTTGATACCATCAACATATGCTAGGGTGGTAGAGATAAAAGTTTATGGAATGACATGCTCTTTTTGTTCAGATAGTTTACAAAGAACATTTGAAAAAATGAAATCTGTTTCAAAAGTTAATGTGAGCCTGAAAAAACAAATTGTTAGACTTGTGACAAAGAAAAACACTCCAAGTTTGGCCGCACTTAAAAAAGCTGTCATAGATACAGGATTTACTCCTACAAAAATTACGATTATTACAAAGTAACCTTTGGTAGAAAAAGAGAACCTTATAGCATAGATGAACTTGGCAAACCTTAGAGATTAAAAGAAAATTTTAGTGAATATTGCTCAAGACGGATAACATCTGAGCACAGGTTGGTTTATAAAGTTGTTGATGATTTGGTCATTGTAGCTCAATGTAGATTTCACTATTGATGAAAAAAGCTCTGAGCTAAACTTTTAGAGACTGTAAATCAAACTGTGTAACCTACCTTATATTCCTAAGTCACCTAGTATATTTTAACACAATTTCATTAAAGAATATACAAAGTTGAGGGTAAATTTCACTCTAATTTCTTAAACTACTTCTGATGAAGAAGTA
>JAADIZ010000079.1 GCA_013151055.1 Campylobacterota bacterium | reverse complement strand
AGTCCCATTCCTAGTACTATTGCCGCTGCAGAAACTAACATAAGAGCTATAAAAAGATTGTTATGTGACCACTGGATTATCAATTGAGACAGTGTTATACCGATACCAGAGATGTTTATCACTCCCACAATAATACCGATACTCACTAGCAATGTTCCTGTAACAACCATATTTTGTGACCCTCCAGCCATGGCTTCGAGTATAAGCTTGATAAGCTTGATATTCATTCTTTTGGTTTTTGTCAAATAAGACGCACCTATAATAGATACGATAGAAATGCCCGCTGCATATGTTGGTGTAAAACCGTAAATTAAAAGAACAATCAATACAGTTAGCGGAATCAAAAAATGAAAACCCTCTCTTATGATAGGCCAAGCTCTTTTATCAACTCTTTCAGCCTCAATATTATGTTTTTTTGCATGTATATGTATATAAAAAGAGATAGATATAAAATATAAAATTGCTGGCAAAATTGAAAGAACAATGATGGTGGAGTAAGCAATTTGTGTCATTTGTGCCATTATAAATGCTCCTGCACCCATAATAGGAGGCATTATTTGTCCACCTGTACTTGCACTTGTCTCTATAGAAGCCGCATATATTGGTTTAAATTTAGCTTTTTTCATCATGGGAATCGTGATTGAACCTGTAGAAACCACATTTGCGACTGCACTTCCTGAAATAGTACCCATCAAAGCCGAGCTAAAAAGTGCAACATGACCCGTTCCACCTTTAAATCTTGAAGTTGCAACGGAAGCTAACTCTACGATAAAATCACCAGCCCCACTCTTCATCAAAAATGAAGAAAATAGTATAAACATAAATACATATGTGGCTGAAATGGTAGCAATCGGTCCAAAAGGTCCCTCACCTGTATAATACATTCTATACAAAAATCTCTCTACACCCATGCCTCCAAAAGCAAAAACACCAGTTAAATATTTACCAAAAAAGAGTAGATATCCTACGGCAATTATAACCATAATAGGTATAATGTACCCTGTCGTTCTCCTTAGTATCTCAATAGCCAACAATATAGTCAAAGTTGCATAAAAGAGGTCAAAAGGACGCATATTACTGTTAGCTACTGCATAAAAACTATCTTCAAAAAGCATCATATATATAACGATACTTGAAGCCAAAAGTGCTAAAACAATGTCATATATCGGAATAATATCTTTCGAAGAGTGTTTAGATGCTTTAAATGTTAAAAAACCGAGGGATGCCAAAAGAGAAAAATGAGCTGCGTTAAACCGCAAATTACTAATACCTCCCCAAATGTTTATATAAAAATGAAATATTGCAATAAATATTGCATAAACAAATATAAACTTACTTAAACTTTCTTTATTCATGTTAATTTTCTCCTGGAAGTAATTTGTGGTGGATTACTCCACCACATTTATAAGTCTATTTTCCTATTAGTCTAGCAGGTATTTTCAAACCCATCTCTCTATAGTACTTAGCCGCTCCTGGATGCAAAGGCATAGGAAGACCATCTATCGCTTTTTGCAAACTCATAGCAAGTGTAGCTTTATGAACTGAATGCAAGAAAGGAAGATTTTCATAAATAGTCTTTGTCAAAAGATAGACTGTTTGTACTGGTGTATCTTTTGTTACAACCAAAAGATTTGGCTGAGCTATTGTATGTATATCTTTTGTTTGTCCTGGATATGTTCCTGCTTTTATAGTAAAAAGGGACCATACAGGGTAACTATCATCTATCTTTTTCAAGTTTTTAGCATTAAACCCTAATACTGTAATATTTTTTGCACCAATTGTTGCAAAAGCATTGGTAACTGCACTTGTTGGAGGACCTGATGGAGTATTCATGCCGGCAATTTTTCCATCTTGAAGAGCAGTTGAGCTAGGACTATATCCTAGATACTGAATGTTCATCTTATTGTAGTCAATTCCTAAAGCTTTCATAATAGTCTCAGCTGAAACTCTACTACCTGAATTTCTACCTCCTATTGAAAATCTCTCACCATATAGGTTTTTAAGATCCATTATATTGCCAGTTTTTGCATATTTATTATATACAGTAAACTGCTCTACATTTTGCCACAACATTGAAACTGATCTTAGATTTGTTTTTGGTTTGCCTTCATACTTACCCTTGCCTTGCCAAGCCATTGAACCAAATAAACCTTGAATAATTGCAAAGTTAACTTCACCTTTATCAATCATATCAATATTTTCACTACTTCCTGCACTTGTCATCGCAGAAAAAGTCATTTTATATTTTTTAGCAAGCTTAAGACTTGCAATTGTAGCGATTCCTACGCCAACTGGATAATAAGTTCCACCTGTACTAGCAGTTGCTATGATGTACTTCTTCTCTTTTGGAGCAGCATTTAGTGTGCCCACCAATGAAACTGCCACTGCAGTTGTAACTAAAACTCTACTGAGTACTTTACTCTTGATCATATAATCTCCTTTGTTTAATTAATAGAGTATTATACTATATAAAGTTTCAAAATTGTTCTATTATTGTTTGTTTTTGAAAATTTTTTGTAAAACTGTAACCATACTACACATTTTTTAAAATTTTAATTTGTGAGGAGCTTTATAGTTTGATTTTTTTTAGAATATAAAAGCCGACAATAGTGGATACAACTACATTAATGATAATGTATATCATATCTGAGTTGGTCGGCATCACGAAAAGGTCTTCTCCTAGCTTTGTAGAACTGTAAAGATTAAAAAATGTAAAGATATGGTCTATGACATAGTAAACTATATAAACTATCACATTATAATAGATAAAATTTACAAATTTATTCATCTTTATTTAGTTATAAGTTAGCCGATACTTTCATAAACTTCTACTTCTGGTTTGCCTTCAAACCATTCACGAGGAGGCAAATTTTTATGAGATTTTTTAAATGCTTCACTTTTTGTATACACCATAAAACTTTCCATGTCTTGCCAAAGTGTCTCAATGATAAACATATTATTTTCACTCATTTGATGAATTGGCTGAGGAGCTAAAAGTTTCATCCCTTTGTATCCTTCTTGTTTGTCAATATTATGTTCTTTAACTGCCTCAACCAAGTGCTTTGCGTATTCTTCTCTATACTCTTTTTTGATTGGAAATTTTGTAAAAACTGTTACCATGACTGTATCCTTTTTCAATATTGATGAAATCATAACACTATTTTATAAATAATTAATAACTGATTGTATATCCTTGACCTTTTAGAGATATTATAAAATCATTTTTAGTGATTTTATCTTTAAGCCTCTTCATAACGGTTCTAAAAGTTGTATCTGATTTGTTTCCATCATTCCAAAGAGCTAGTTTACATTCATAGATAGTAACAATTTTTCCGATATTTTTCACTAATACATTTAAGAGTTGAGCCTCTTTTTTCGATAATTGCACTAAGACTGAGTCACAATATAAAAAATTTTGGGCTAAAGAATATCTGTAATTTTCATTTATCTTCAATAGTTTCTCATTTTTATTTTGCTTCTTTTCTCTTAAAACTTCTAGCTTAGCTTTTTTGAGTATTTCCATCATGTTATCAACATTTATTGGCTTTAAAAAATACCCTAACACTCTAAAGTTTATAGATTTTAAGAGTTTTTCTTCATCTTTATAAGCAGAAACTATTATAAATTTTTGATTATTTTTAATTTCAAGCATTTTTTCTATCATATCCATGCCATTAAGTCTTGGCATTTTTATATCTGTTAAAACTAAATCAAAATATTTATCAATTTTAAGGTTTTTTTCAAATATTTCTAGAGCTTCCTGCCCATCTGCTGCCACAACTACATCTTCAAAAATTGTATTTAAATAAAAACTCAAAATATCCCTAGCGTCTACTTCATCTTCAACTAGTAAAACTCTTGTAATTTCCATATTTTATCCTTGTATAGGCAAGATTATTTTAAACTCTACACCATCAGTTATATTTTTAGCCTCTATGCTCCCAAGCATACTATTTTCTATAATCATCTTTGTCATGTAAAGTCCTATTCCCGTGCCTTGTTTTTCAAATTTGGTAGTAAAATAAGGCTCAAACATTCTGTCCATTATCTCTTGTGTTATATGTGAGCCATTGTTTGACACTATTATCTCATAATTTTCTTTAATTTTTTTACCTACAAGATAAATGATGCCTTTAAAATCCCTATTTTCCTCTTTTTTTTGAAAAATTGCATCTTTAGCATTTGATATTATATTTAAAATAGCTTGCTTAAATTCATTTTCAAAACTATTTAACATAAAATCTTCTACTAGAATTTGAACGCGTATCTCTTTTTGTTCCAATTTAGCATTCATGATTTCAACTGTAGAAATTAAAGCTTCTTTGATACTAAATTTTGCTTTCTTTTTGGAAGGTTTATAAAAATTTCTAAAATCATCTATAGTATGAGACATATACTCTATTTGTCTATTTCCCTTGTCAATATAGCCACTTATCATCTCTTTAGCTAGCTTTTTATTGTCAAAATTATCTCTTATAAAATGTAAAATTAGTGATATATTATTGAGTGGTTGCCTCCACTGGTGAGCAATTGCTCCTATCATTTCACCCATGGCGGCTAATTTATTTTGCTGTACTAGTATCTTGTCTTTTGCTATATTTTTACTAACCTCTTCTTTGACACGAAGTTCTAGCTCTTGTTCACCTTGTTTTATAGCTGTGATATCATATATATAACCATACAAATCTGTCACATGTCCGAAATCATCTTTTATAAAAATCGCATGTGAAAAAACCCACCTTAACTTTCCACTATCTTTGTTTTTTATTCGATATGTACAAGAAAAACTCTCAAGTGCATTTTCAATATGCTGTCTTAAAGACTCTAGCACCATTTCTAGATCATCTTTATAAATTATATCAGCATACATCGTGGTTTTTTGAAGCAAGTCGTCTGGCACATATCCAAACTTTGAGATGCTATTGGATACAAATGTAACCGTCAAATTTTTATCATTAAGCCATCTAAGAAGCACGATGTCACCCTCTTTAACAAGTCTCCAAGTGTCATCAAGTGTTCTTTCAATCCTTTTTCGCTTTACTATATTCATCGCCATCATCAAAAGCCTATCAGGCTTGCCATCTTTATCAAAAAATATTTTCCCTCTTGAGAGAGTCCATTTATATCTTCCAACTTTTGTTTTTAGTCTGTATTCTGCTATAAAATGGTCTATCTTGCCTACGCTATGTTCATCCATTTTTTTGATAACATTATCTCTATCATCTTTGTGAATTAGATTTAACCATTTATTATAAGAACTGATTTCACCTCTATCATATCCAAACATTTCAAGCCAAGTATTTGAAAAAAATACTTTTCTAGTTTTAAAATTTATATCCCAAAGCCCATCATTTGTAGCTATAATTGCTAATTCATATCTCTCTTTCCACTTGCCTAAAAGCATATTTTTATTTTTAAGCCTTTTGTTATATGCAGAAAATATTTTTTTAATAAAATTTGCAAAACCGAAAGATGAAAATATTAGAATAAAGGAAAACATAATTATAATCAAGTCTACATAATGTTTTTTATTTTGAAACTCTTGTTCGATTTTTTTCTTTAAAATACTGTTTTTATCTATGATCAAATCATTGTTGATTTTCATACCGACACCAAAACCGTACTTCTTAAAATTATAAAAATTTTTATATTTTAGGCTTTTATCTTCTAGTTTAAACGCAAGTGATTTTATCATCATAGATTCTTTCAAATCAGGAGTAGGCAGTATATTTTTTAAACCTAACCATTTTTTATTATCAA
>JAADIZ010000168.1 GCA_013151055.1 Campylobacterota bacterium | reverse complement strand
AGAGATTTCAAAAAAAAATGAAAATATATATTTTGCAGTTGGTGTTCACCCTTATAATATAAATGGCTATGATGAATCAATTTTACGCGAATTTTTGAGTGATAAAAAGTGTATCGCAATTGGTGAGTGTGGATTAGATTATTTTAGATTGCCCCAAGATGAAAAAGAAAAAGAAAAAGAAAAAACTAGGCAAAAGGAAGTTTTTGCAAAACAGATAAAACTAGCAATAAAATTTAAAAAACCACTTATTATTCACATAAGAGATGCAAACGAAGATAGTAAGCAGATATTAATCCAAAATGATGCTGGTAAAGTCGGAGGAGTTTTGCATTGTTACAACGCTTCAAAACATCTTCTGGATTTGAGTAAAATAGGATTTTATTTTGGTATTGGCGGGGTTTTAACATTTAAAAATGCAAAAAAACTAGTAGAGATTTTACCTTCTATTCCAAAAAACAGACTCATTATAGAAACCGACTCTCCATATCTTACTCCTCACCCACACAGAGGCGAGAGAAATGAACCATTTTATACTACATTTGTTGCCTTAAAAATGTCTGAAATACTAGGCATAAGCTTGCAAGAGGTGGAAGATTTAACAACAAACAATGCAAAAACACTATTTAAACCATTAAAAAGTGTAATTTAGGTACAATATAGGCTATTTTTAGCCAAAGGGGCATAATGCTAAAATTTTTATTACTAATTTTTATTTTTTTCCAAAGTAGCTACGCTTTTTTGATAACACAAAATGACTATAAAGAGCAAGCAAGTGTGCTAAAAAGTTTTGATATAGACTCTAGTTTTTTAATTGATAGAGTATTTATCAACATGAAAGATAATGTTGATAGATATAGGACAAAACACTTCTTAAAGGTTCTCGAAGAGGGAAACAGATTTGTTCCGTATCTGCGAAAAATTATACAAGAAGCTGGAATTCCTGAAGCATTTTTATATCTTGCTATGGCAGAGTCAAATTTTGCTCCAAATGCATACTCAAAAGCTAGAGCTGTAGGTATTTGGCAATTTATGCCTTATACTGCTAAAAAATTTGGCTTAAAGATAAACTCATATGTTGACGAGAGAAAAGACCCAGTAAAATCAACAATTGCAGCGATAAAATATCTGAAATACTTACATAATATTTTTGGCAAATGGTACTTGGCGGCTATCGCATATAATTGTGGTGAAGGAAGAGTTAGAAAGGCCATAAGAAGGGCTAAAACAGATGATTTAAGTACTCTTTTGAATGCTAGAAAAAAATACATCCCACAAGAGAGTAGATTATATATAAGAAAAATCATCATGATGGAAAGTTTAGCAAATAGTTCTGATTTTATACTTGGAAATGATGTAGACTATTTATTAAATCGCGGTTCTGTTGAAACCTTTGCTAAAGTTTATGTAAAAGAAGGAACTTCTCTAGAAAGTATTGCCTCGAGTGTAGATTTATCACTAAAACAATTCAAATCTTATAACCCGCAGTATAGATATAACTTTGTTCCACCACACAAAGGTATGTACAGAATATATATACCCTATAACAAACAAATATCTTTTAAAAATAATTTTAATCCAAGTAAGTCTAAAAGTAAATTTTATATTCATATTGTGAAAAAAGGCGATTCTCTATATAAGCTTGGCAAAAGATATGGCATAAACTATCGAGTTATAAAAGATTATAATCGCTTAAAAACAAATTTTTTGCATCTTAGGCAGTCATTGATAATTCCTGTGTTAAAACCCACTATTGTAAGATACACAATCAGAAGAGGCGACACAATAGGCAGAATATCTCGAAAATTTAAAGTCGCAGTAAATACGATACTAAGAATTAATAACAAAAAAAATACAATAGTAAGGATTGGAGAAAAAATTGTACTTCCTCAAGTATATTAAATATCTTGTTTTTATATCCGTTATAAGTATCTTTATAGGATGTGGAAGCAAAAACTATACTTATCAGCCAAGCTATTCATATCAAAAGAATTTTAATATACCAGCAAATACAAAGATAAACAGTTCTAAAAGTATGCAAAGAGCTACCATGAAACCTTATAGAATTGGTGGAAAAACATATTATCCAACTACCGTGAGTGAGGGTGATACTTTTAGTGGAATTGCTAGTTGGTATGGAAAAGATTTTCATGGTAAGAAAACTTCAAATGGTGAATACTATAATATGTATGATATGACTGCAGCTCACAAGACACTTCCCATGAATACAATGGTGAGAGTTACAAATCTTAGAAACTCTAGGAGCGTGGTAGTTCGTATCAATGATAGAGGACCCTTTGTTAGTACAAGAGTTATTGACCTCTCTTACGCAGCAGCTTCTAGACTAGGAGTTATAGCAAGAGGAACTGCTCCTGTTAGACTAGAAGTTGTAGGTTTTAAAGGCTTGATAAGAGCTGGCAAAACTACTCCAAGCAGAGTTAAACTTAGCGGATTTTTGGTTCAAATTGGAGCATTTAGAAACAAATCAGGAGCTTCAAGATTTGCCTCTAGATATGCTAATGTAGAGCAAAGATACATCTCAAAAGTTAAAAAATATATGCTTGATGGCTATCCAATTTATAGAGTTTATTTAAGCGGTTTTGGTAGTGAAAACGAAGCAAGAGATTTTATGTCAAGAGGTGAGTTTAGAGGCTCATTTATAGTGAGAAACTAGGAGAGAAACTATGCAAAAACATATAAAAAGAGTTACAAAAGAGACAGATATAACTCTTAAAATAAACTTGGAAGGAAATGGAAATTCAAACATAGATACTGGAATCGGATTTTTCAATCATATGCTCGAAGCTTTTTCTAAACACTCTTTGATAGATTTAGATATTATATGTAGAGGCGATTTAGATGTTGATTTTCATCATAGCGTAGAAGATGTTGGTATAGTTCTAGGGCAGGCTTTAAGGGAGCAAATATTTCCAATCAAAAATATTGAAAGATATGCAAATAGTGTTGTGGTCATGGATGAAGCGGCGATTGAGTGTGATTTAGATTTGAGCAATAGGCCTTATCTTGTTTTTGAATTAGCAACAAATGGTAAAATTGGTGATTTCGATATAGAGTTATGCGAGGAATTTTTCAGAGCAGTTGCTTTTAATGCTGGGATTAGTTTGCATATAATAAAACTAAGAGGAAAAAACTTGCATCATATAGTCGAAGCTGCCTTTAAAGCATTTGCGGTGTCGCTAAGGAGATCTTTGGCTGAAAATAAACGAACTGGAACTCCAAGTACAAAGGGTATTCTTTGATTGAATTATTAGTTTTGGATGTTGATGGCTGTCTTACAAATGGAGAAATTATTTATTCTAATAATGGAGATGAACAGAAGATATTTAATGTAAAAGATGGATTGGCGATAGCTTCATGGGTAAAATTAGGTAAAAAAGTAGCTATAATCACAGGACGAAAATCAAAAATAGTGGAGATTAGGGCAAATGAACTTGGAGTGAATTTTTTATTTCAAGGAGTTAAGACCAAAACTGCTAAATTAGAAACGATACTCAAAAATGAATATCTAAATTTTGAAAATGTCGCTGCAATAGGAGATGATTTAAATGATTTATCAATGCTTCAAAATGTTGCTTGGTCTTTTACTCCAAAAGATGGTAGTCATTTTGTGCAAGACAAAGTTGACACAGTTCTAAGTTTAAATGGTGGAGAGGGAGTTGTTAGAGAAATGATAGAAATGATACTAAAAAAAGAAGGAATGACAAAGGAGTTTTTAAAACTGTGGCAGTAACATCACTAAAGTATTTTTTACTTATATTTGCAATTATTATGGTTTTTTTATTAACAAAGAATCCTTATGAATTAGAATATAGTGCAAAAAGAAAAAACGAAGCTAACATTGTTCTTTTTGGTGTGAAAACTTATGAAATACTAAAATCAGGTGTGAATTCCATTCTAATTTCTAGTAAAGTAGAGAGATTCAAAGGCTATGATAAACTATACAATATAAATGCATTGCATAAGGGGGCACTAAACTTGATTGATTCTGTGGTTTCTGATAGAGGATTGTTGGCAAAAAATATTCTTTATCTTGATGATAATGTAAAATATGTAAGAAGTGATGGTTTAGCTTTATATTCCAATAGTGTAAAATATGACTTAAAAAATAAAATTTTAAGTAGCAATAGAAAGTTTGAATTTATTAAAAAAAACAGCAAGACAATAGGCACTTCATTCGTGTATCAAATGAAAACAGGTATAATAAATGCAACTAATATCAAATCAGTAATAAGGATAAATAATTGAAATATTTTATATTTTTTTTAATGGCTACTTTGCTAAGTGCTAGCGAAGTTCAGGTGACTGCAGAGAAATTTATGGCAAATGAAGCAAAAGGAATCTCAACTTTTATAGGAAAAGTACATGTAATAAAACAGGGTGATGATTTAAAGGCAGATGAGGTGGTGATTACTTTTGATAAAAATAAAAAACCAATATTATATACGGCAACTGGTCATGCTAGTGTAAAAATGACAATTAAAAATAAAAAATATTTTGCTAGTGGCGATATTTTGATTTATGATCCAAACCTTATGAGATATACAATCAAAAAAAATGCTTTTTTACAAGAATTGAACACAGATAAAAAAGTATATGGCAATGAAATTAGAGTAGATCAAGTAATGGGTAAATATGAGGTTGATGGGAAAAAGAACGAACCAGTAAAATTTATCTTTAAAGTTGAAGACAAGAAAAAATGATTCGAATTATTGAAGCAGAATTTATAACCTCAGCCCAAAAAATAGATGATTCTTTGCCTGATGATACGAGCGAAGTTGTATTTTTAGGTAGAAGTAATGTTGGTAAAAGCTCATTTATAAATGCTTTAGCAAATAAAAAGAGTTTGGCAAAAAGCTCTAGTACACCAGGTAAGACTAGATTGATAAATTTTTTTGATATAAAATTTTTAAAAGATGGAGAAAAATTTATCGCAAGATTTGTAGATTTACCAGGTTTTGGATATGCCAAGGTATCTAAAAGTATAAAAAATGAATGGCAAAAAAACTTGACTGATTTTTTGCAAAAGAGGAAATCCATCCGACTTTTTGTGCATCTTGTGGATTCAAGACATCCCAATCTTGATATAGACAATATGGTACATGACTTTTTAAACGCAAATATAAGGGCAGATCAAAAAATGGTACAGATTTTTACAAAATCTGACAAATTGAACCAAAAAGAAAAAAATGCTTTAAAAAGAAGTTTTCCTGATTCTATTTTTACATCAAATAGTAAAAAAATAGGATTAAATACTGCATTAATTGAAATTTTTAATTCACTTTTTCAAAAAGAAAAAAATGATTAAATACGCAAATGCAACTTTGCAAGACATAAAAGGTATGCAGGAGTTAGTGGCACCTGAAGTAAACAGTGGTGTTATATTGGCGAGGAGTGATGATGAAATTGCTACAAACATTCGCTCATACATCTTAGCAAAACAAAGAGGAGAAATATTGGGCTTTGGAGCTTTGCATTTTCACACAAGTGATTTAGCAGAAGCAAGAAGTTTAATAGTATCATCTGTAATTAGAGGAA
>JAADIZ010000127.1 GCA_013151055.1 Campylobacterota bacterium | reverse complement strand
CATTGACTGAAGTTAAGGTTCTGCTTAAAAGCAACTCTACCCAAGAAAACATAAAACAAAAAAATGCAGTAACACCGATACCAGAAGCAATTAACGGCATAAAAATTTTTCTAAAAAATTTGAAGAAACTATAGCCATCTATATAAGCTGTTTCATCTATCTCTTTTGGAACTCCTCTCATAAAACCCTCCAAAATCCAAACAGAAAGTGGAACATTAAAAAGAGTATGAGCAAGTGCTACTGCCCAATATGTATCAAACAGTCCTATACTAGAGTAAAGTTGAAAAAAAGGCAAAGCAAAAACTGCAGGTGGAGCCATTCTGTTTGTTAATAACCAAAAGAACAGATGTTTGTCTCCCATAAAGGTGTATCGACTAAAAGCATAAGCTGCAGGAAGTGCAACTGCCAAAGAGATTACCACATTAATCGCAACATAAGACATAGAGTTTATGTATCCCATATACCAGCTAGGGTCTGTAAATATTGTAATATAATTATGAAAAGTAAATTTATTTGGAAACATCGAAAAAGTTCCCAAAATTTCTCTGTTTGTTTTAAAGCTCATATTTAGAAGCCAATATATCGGCAATATTAAAAAAGCGATATAAATAGACATTACAATAGATGATTTTTTAAATTTTTTATCCATCACACGGCTCCTTTTTTATCCATATTGGTCATAAAAGTAAAAAATACCCAAGAAACAAGCAAAACAATTAAAAAGTACATGAGTGAATAAGCTGACGCGGGACCTAAATCAAACTGTCCAAGTGCCATATTTACCAAATCGATTGATAAAAATGTTGTTGAATTTCCAGGTCCTCCTCCTGTGAGCACAAAAGGTCCAGAATAAATCATAAAACTATCCATAAACCTTAACAGTATTGCTATTAAAAGTACACCGCTCATCTTTGGCAATTCTATATATCTAAAAATACTCCATCTCGAAGCTTGATCTATTTTTGCAGCCTGATAATAAGCATCAGGAATTGATTGAAGCCCTGCATAACACAATAGAACCACCAACGAAGTCCAATGCCAAACATCCATCACTATAATCGTGATCCAAGCCGACATTATATCTTCCGCATAATTATAATTAATACCAAGGTTAACTAGTGTATGACCGAGTAAACCGATATCTTTTCTTCCAAAAATTTGCCAAATTGTACCGACGACATTCCCAGGTATCAACATAGGAAGAGAGATAACAACTAGACAAAATGAAGCCCAAAAACCTTTTTTTGGCATATTTAAAGCTATGAAAATCCCTAACGGTACTTCTATGAGTAAAATAATCGTAGTAAACAGTGCTTGTCTTGCAAGGGATTCATGCATACGACCTGAGTGTATTATCTCATAAAACCAATCTAATCCTACCCAAGTAAATACATTATGTCCGAAAGTATCTTGCACTGAATAGTTAATAACTGTCATCAAAGGAATGACGGCCGAAAAAGCAACTAGCAAAAAGACTGGTAGTACGAGAAACCAAGCCTTTTGATTTACTGTCTTATTCATGATTTACCTCCTGTTGGCTCAACAAGCCAACCATCTTGATATATAAAGAGATGGTTTGTGTCAAATGATGCGTATTTGAAATCTTGGGTAATTTTTATATCTTCAGGTACGATAATATTAATATTCATGCCTTGATGCTTTGCACGAACAATTTTATGATAACCAATATCTTCTATGCGCGTGATTTCCAGCTCAATATCTCCGCTATCCTTGCTTAATTTTATATATTCAGGTCTAATTCCTAGTTCAATTTTCCCATTTAAGTTTTTATATGAAGATTTTAGTTTTAGTTTTACATCTCCAATACTCACTATATCATGCGTAACATCTACCCTAAAAATGTTCATGCCAGGTGAGCCTATAAAAAAGCCAACAAATGTATGAGCAGGTTTTTCAAATAACTCTTGTGGAGAACCTACTTGAACTACAACACCATCATTCATAACAACCACTTTATCTGCAAAAGTCAGTGCTTCTGTTTGGTCATGAGTAACAAAAATCATCGTGTGAGAAAACTCTTCATGAAGTGCTTTTAATTGTGTCCTAAGCTTCCATTTTACATGAGGGTCTATAACAGTCAGAGGCTCATCAAGTAAAATAGCATTTACATCCTCTCTTACCATGCCTCTGCCTAAACTTATTTTCTGTTTTGCATCAGCACTCAAGCCACTCGCTTTTTTATCTAAAATATCTTCCATTCCGATAGATTTTGCTATGGCTTCTACTCTTTTTTTTATATATTTAGGATTTTCACCCCTGTTTCGCAAAGGAAATGCAAGATTTTTTCTTACACTCATAGTGTCATAAACTACAGGAAATTGAAAAACTTGAGCTATATTTCTATCAACTGTATCTGAAAAAGTAACATCCTTATCATCAAAATATATTTTCCCCTCAGATGCTATCAAAAGGCCAGAAATGATATTTAAAAGCGTTGTTTTGCCGCAACCTGATGGACCAAGCAACGCGTATGCCGCTCCATCTTCAAGCTCAAGATTGATTTTTTGTAAAGCATAATCTTTATTTACTTTTGGATTTGGTAAGTAAGAATGTGCTAAATTTTTAAATATTATTTTTGCCATTCTAGCTCTCCTTATAGTTATCAGTTGAAGAAAATGCTGGTTCTACCAAAACACCATCTTTTGAAAAAACAAATATATATCTTGTATCAAGATAAACATCAATATCAGAATTAAAATCAATTTTGTGAACTCCATTAATCAAGCCAATCCAATAATTACCATCATGCGTTATATGTAGATAAGTTTCAGAACCTGTAATCTCTGTAACATTTAGATGTACTGGAATTTTTATGGCTTGCGGAGTATATTTCTCAATTTTAAGATAGTTTGGTCTAAAACCTGCTAAATACTCACCATCAGGAAGCTTTAGAAGAGAACTGCTTGCCACCTCTTTTTCATCGTCTCCAAAATATATATATTTACCCTCTTTTTTTATATTGAAAAAATTCATAGAAGGATTAGAAAACACTCTTGCAGTTGTTGCGCTGTTTGGGAAATGATAAACAAACGGGCTTTTGCCAAACTGTGTAATTCTGCCTTCCCAAAGCGTTGCTACATTGCCACCAAGCAGTAAAGCCTCTTCAGGTTCTGTTGTAGCATAAACAAAAATTGCACCTGATTCTTCAAATATTTTTGGAATTTCTTCTCTTAGCTCTTCCCTTAGTTTATAATCTAAATTTGCCAAAGGCTCATCTAGTAAAACCAAGCCAGAGCCTTTTACCAATGCTCTCGCAAGAGCACATCTTTGTTGTTGACCACCAGAGAGTTCTAAAGGTTTTTTGTTTAATTCACTTTCTAAATGTAACATGGTTGCAGTTTTTCTAACAGCAAAATCTATCTCATCTTTACTTTTTTTCATAAGACGCAGTGGCGAAGCTATATTGTCATATACGCTCATCGCTGGATAATTTATAAATTGCTGATACACCATGGCGATTTTTCTTTTTTGTACTTTTACACCAGTTACATCTTTACCATTCCACAAAATCTGACCAGTTGTGGGTATATCTAAACCAGCCATAATTCTCATAAGTGTTGTTTTGCCAGATAGTGTTCTGCCAAGCAAAACATTCATGGTTCCATTTTCTAATGTTAGATTAGTTTCATATATATGCGTTTGAGTATTGACTTGCATAGATATGTTTTTTAATTCCAAAGACACCTTATGCCCCCAATATTATATAAAAATAAAATCAATATATTTTACAATTTATTATATATTAATTCTTTAAGATTATAATATCATGATAATCTTAAAGAATTATGATTATTGCGATAATAAATATTTTATAAATATTAGAAAAACACAATACTAAATTTTTTTTTAAATGTATCTTTTATCTTTTATTTTTTAATTAAAACCAACTTAATGTCAAAAATATTATTTAGCTAAGGGTAACTTTCGCTATATTATCAATACTTATAAAGATACTTAACCATAGCTTAATACAAATAATATAGTAAGTTACATTTAAGTATTTATAGTTAAAAACTATAATCTAAGCTTTCTGAAAAAAATATTATAAAAAATTTTAATTTCTTTTTGCTACAAAAAGTAACAATTATTCATTTGTTATTGTTGTTTTATCTCTTCCATGTTGTTTTGAAGCATATAAAGCTTTGTCTGCTTTTTCAAATAAAGTGTCCAGAGTATCATTGCTTTTTAGTATAGAGATACCAAGGCTAACTGTGATGTGTATCGTTTTTTCTTGAAATCTTAAATCACTCAAACTGACTTGAGACCTAATTTTTTCAGCTACTTTTAGTGCCTTGTCTTGGTTTGTGTTGCTTAATATTATAGCAAATTCTTCTCCGCCAACTCTTCCGAATAGGTCACTTTTTCTTATATTTTTAGAAACGACTTTGGCAAAATTTTTAAGAACTGCATCTCCAGCTTGGTGTCCGTGCGTATCGTTGACCTTTTTAAAATAATCTAAATCCATCATGATAAAAGAGAGTGGATTATTTTCTCTTTGTGCGATTGATATATACTGAGTGCCCATATCAAAAAAGTTTCTTCTGCTTCTAGCACCTGTGAGCATATCTGTAGAAGCTAATACTTGAAGTTCTCTATTTTTTTCCTCAAGAATTTGATTATATTTTTTTAGGGTTTTTTCTCTGAAAATAAATAGAATTAATCCAAAAATTATAAAACCACCTACATATACGAAGATTTTGTAGTTAAAACCTTTGTCGTATTTTATAGATATCCAATGGTTCATAATTTTTTGTTTTTGTTCTTCATTTATATTATTGATAGCTTTATTAAGAATATTTAAAAGAGTGGTATCATCTTTTCTGACTCCAATTCCTAATTTCCATTCATCATTTAGTTTACCAGCAATTTTTAATTCACCAAAATAACTTTTTTGAAGCTCATATTCAATAGAGAGAAAAGTATCAATAAAACCATATAGCTCTCCTTCATATACCATTTGTAAGCCTTGTTGAATTGAATCAACTTCTATCAAATGTATCCCAGGATATTTTTTCCTTAATTGCCCAATAAAAGCATAGCCTTTTGTGATGCCAAGCTTCTGGGATTCTATAGATTTTAGATTATTAATAAAAATTTTATCTAATTTAGTAGCAATTACTAAAGGGGTAGAAAGATATGGTTTGGTAAAATTTAAGTATTCTCTTCTCTCTTTCGTATCCACTACAAGGGACAAGATGTCACATTTTTTACTTTTTGCATAAGCCATAGATTGAAGCCAGTTTTTAGTTGGAATTAACATTATAGGAATGCCGATATATTTTTGTATCAATTGAAAGTATTCAGCACTAATGCCGATATGCTTACCATTTTTAATCATTTCTAGTGGCATCCAGTTTGGATCCACACACATTGTAATCACTTTTTTCTTATTATGAAGATAATTTATCTCGTTACGATTTAGTTTTGTTGCAGTATTTTTTGTATGATAAATAAAGTTTTTTAGAGTGTCTTTGTTTATATTTTCTCCCACGATTCCATACATAGCAATAATATTATTGAGTTTACTTTGCTCTATTTTACCAAAATTACCACTATTGATACC
>JAADIZ010000052.1 GCA_013151055.1 Campylobacterota bacterium | reverse complement strand
TCCAACTCTATCTGAATCGCTTTGGAGTATGTTGCAATAATAGTTAAAATTACTCCACAGTCACACTTTTTGCTAGATTTCTTGGCATATCGACATCATTGCCTAATCTAACAGAGATTTCAAGTGCTAAGAGTTGCGTGATGACCATCATCTCAAAAAATTCACTCATTGGATGTTCGTAAGGTTGGGTTTTGATAAAATCATCTGCCAAAGCGAACTCTTTTGGGCTTATAGCTAAAATTGTTGCATCTCTTGCACTTAACTCTTCTACATTACTTTTTATTTTGTCGTAAAGTAGCGTTTGAGGCATAAGAGCTACCGTAAAAAGTGTACTATCTGCTAGTGCAATTGGTCCGTGTTTCATCTCTCCTGCTGGGTATCCTTCGGCGTGGAGGTAGCTTATCTCTTTTAATTTTAGTGCACCTTCGAGTGCAAGTGGAAAAAATATGTCTCTTCCTATAAAGAAAAATCCGTGTCCATGCAAGTATCTTTTGGAAAGCCTGTGAAGTTTTTCGTGCAATTCTTCATTTACTTTTAAAACTGTAGGTACGCCTCTTAATGCTTTTATCTCTGTTTTGCATAAATCTTCACTGAGTTTGCCTTTAGAGCGAGCTACATGTAGAGATAAAAGCCACAATACCAATACTTGCGTAGCAAATGCTTTTGTGCTTGCAACTCCTTTTTCTATACCAGCTCGTGTAAGGATAGTCACGTCACTTATTCGCACTATTGAGGAATTATCAACATTACAAACCGCGAGAGTTTTTAGTCCTGCTTTTTTTGCCATCTTTAGAGCTTGCAAAGTATCGGCAGTTTCACCACTTTGGCTGATAATTAGAAATAGTGTCTTTTTGTCCAAAAGTGGTTCTTTATACCTAAATTCGCTAGCGATTTCAACGCTACATCTTATCTTTGCAATCCTTTCAAAAAGGTAGCTAGAAGCAAGAGCGGCATGATAGCTAGTACCACATGCACAAATCTTTATCTCTTCTATGTCATTAAAATCGTATTCACTCAATTCTTCAAAAAAGACTTTGTCGTCTTTGATTCTGCCCATAAGAGTTTCACTTGTTACGATTGATTGCTCATAAATCTCTTTTTCCATGAAAAATCTAAAACCATCTTTTTGAGCATAAATTTTACTAGAATTTAGTAATTTAAAGTTTGGTTGCATTTTTTGTGAATTTTTATAAAGATTAATTTCTTTTTCATTTGCCCAGCCATAACTTCCATCTTCAAGATAAATAACTTCATCCGCAAACCCTATCAAAGGTGCATCACTAGAGCCAAAGAATAGTTCGTCTTTAGCATTTCTACCTACTATTAATGGAACTGCATTTTTAGCAAAAAATATAGACTCAGGGGCAATTTTTGAGATAAGAAGTATCGCATACGCTCCTTTTAAAGAGTTGATAGTTTTTTCAAATGCAACTTGAGCAGTGAAATTTTGCTTTATATACTTCTCAAAAAGGTGAACTATCACTTCGCTATCTGTTTGACTAAGGAACGACACTCCTTCACCTTGAAGTTCTTTTTTTATCTCCATATAATTTTCTATTATGCCGTTATGTATGACAAATGAAAACTCGCCCCAGTGAGGATGAGCATTTATCTCTGTTGGTTTTCCGTGTGTTGCCCATCTTGTGTGAGCAATTCCAATTCCAAATCCAAGTGAGCGAAAATCTTTAGTTTTTTCTGTGAGATTATCCAGTTTTCCACTTGCTTTGAAATAATTTATCTCACTTTGGTGAAGTACGGCTATCCCAGCACTGTCATAGCCTCTATATTCTAGCTCTTTTAATCCGTCAAGTAAAAATTCTCTCTTTTCTCTTTTTCCTATATATCCAACTATTCCACACATGTTAAGCCTTCTAGTATTTTGTCTCTATTCTCGCATAAGTATAGTGTTTTTTCTATTAAGATTAGATTTCTTGTTCTTCTTTTTATCGTCTGAATTTTAGCCATAACTATATCTATATTTTCTTCATCAAAACGGCTCATAACATAAGCCATCAAGCCTTTCTGATCTTTTGTGTTGATTTGCATTTGTGCATAAGTTATAGAGTGTTCACAATCCAAAGTTATCTCATTTTTTAGGATGATTGGCTTACGCAATTTTGCTTTTTTGCTCATATTAAAAGAGTCTTCTACCAAACTTTCTAAATGTGTTATATCATCACTATATACATCCTCATCAAATTCTAGTTTGAAGTATTTTTTTTCATCGAAAAGCTTGTAAATTTCCATATTTACTAAATTTATAAAACCAAGTTTTCCAAGAAGATATCCTATATTAAAATCTCTATTTTTGATAACCTCGATGACGAGATATGGCTTTGTTTGGATTTTATATACAAAAGTTTCCGTTTTGTATGCTAATTTTGCTATTTTTATAATCTGTTCGGATTTGTATTTTAAAAAGAAGAAGTTGGAGTTAATATTGAGCACTTTTCTTTTAAGTATCGGTGAGAATGCTTGAAATTTTTCATTTTTCTTTAAGGTTTTCTCTCTTCTTAATCTACTAGTGACTTCATCTATGAGTTCGGGTTTCTCAAAAACTCTAAGAGACCTCTTATATAACTCTTTTAATAAATTTGCACTAAAGTTTGAATATACACCTTTGCCAACACTGTTTACATCGGCATAAGTGAGGATATATAGCATATGAAGTGTTTCAATATTTTTTAACCTAGAAACAAAAGAAAGGACGACTTTTTCATTATATATATCTTCTCTGCTTGCGGTATTGTTCATCAAAGTATGAAGCTTTATAAGTGTTGTTCCATCTAGTACAGCTTGTTTTGAAAATTCAAGTTTTTGTGCATAAACTCTAAATATCCTAGCTCCTAAATCGCTATGATTGCCTCGTCTACCTTTTCCTATATCATGAAAAAATACAACTAATTTTATCAAAACCTTGTATTCAAGCGATAGATTTTTATATAAAGAGAGTATAAAATCATCTTTTATATTTTCAAGATGCCAAATGCATCTGATTGTATGTTTATCAACTGGATATCTGTGATATCCATCAAATTGAGCCAAAAATTTAACACTCTTAAATGGCTTAGCAAGTTGTTGTAAAAGGGAAGCTTTATCTAGAGTTCTAAAGATTTCATATATATATTCTTTGTATAGAAGCTTCTTAAAAAGCCTGTATGTTTTTATACTATTGTGAGTTTTAAAAGTGCAATATCTTATAAAGTTTACATAGCTTATGTCAAATTTTATATTTTTTTGTGATATCTTATCTATTTGTTCTAAGACTTCATCTAAACTTATATCTCTTGTTTTAAATGTTGAGTATAAAATGTTTTTATACAAAAATATTTGTGGCATTATTCTAGAGCTTTTTAATACAGCAAAATTGTTTCTATCTGCTAAGATTGGGGCTGTTACCTTTTTGATAAAGATTCTACTCGTGATATTTAAAGTGTTCATAGCTTGTAGAGTTTTGTGTGAAAGTTGCATTTGTGCATTTTTTAAAACTTTATCTTTAAAACCCAATTTTATTGCAACATCAGGAACAAACTCCAAATTTAAAATATCTTGCTTCTTTTTTGCACTTAGATGAGTGGCTGAACGAATTCTATATAAAAATTCCAAAGCACTTCTAAACTCTTTGTACTCTCTCTCTTGGAGTATAAAATCTGACAAATCTTTTAGTTTTTCTATGCCGTATATGATTTTGCATAGCCAAAATAGAGTATTTGCATCTCTAAGACCCCCTTCGCTCTCTTTGATATTTGGTTCCATTTTGATAGAATTTTTAGCAATTCTTTCATTGTAAATATCAAGAAGAGCGATAACGGTCTCTTTTTTGTGATAATTTCTGATTTTTTCTAGTTCGCTTTGAGTCTCTATCCATAAAAGCTTAGAACCACACAAAAAGCGAGATTCAAGCATGGCGGTTTTGATACTCAAATCTTCATTGCTTGCACTAAAAAGTTCATTTACTTTGTGTGTTCTGTGACCAAGTCTCATTCCCGCATCCCAAGCCAACATCAAAATATCTTCGATGATAGGTTCAAGATTGTAACCCTTTATGTCCTTATAGACTATCATCAAATCCACATCCGAATAGACACAAAGTTCTTCTCGCCCATAGCTTCCCATACCCACAAGTGTGATAGGTATAGCATTTTTAAAAGGCATATAATTACCAAAATACTTTCGCAAAGCATATCTATACATGATTTGTATAAAATTATCTATAGTTCTTGTATGCTTAACCAAAAAATCTTTACCCTGATTTTGCACAAATATCTCATCAAGCGAGTTTAGATAGCTACCTATATACTCCTTGATAACCTTAGATATCTGAAAATCATCAGCCTTGATATGTATAAGTTCTTCTATTTTTTCTTCTAATTTCATAATATGTATAATACAGTAAAAAAAAGAGTTTGTGAAGATTTTGATGGTCAAATTATGCTCTTTAAGCTAAAATATTTTATAATTAAATAAAATTTTAAGGAAAAATAGATGAACAACAAGCCTTATTTGCAATCATATCCAAATGCCGAGGGGTATTTTGGAAAGTTTGGTGGAGCATTTTTGCCTCCTGAGTTAGTTGAACAATTTAAAGAGATAGAGAAAGCCTATCTTACTATTGGAAACTCTCATAATTTTATCTTGGAACTTAGAGATATAAGAAAGCACTATCAAGGACGACCGACTCCTGTTTACTATGCTAAAAGACTTAGCGAATATGTGGGTGGTGGACGAATTTATCTAAAAAGAGAGGATTTGAACCACACGGGAGCTCATAAGTTAAATCACTGTATGGGCGAGGCACTTTTGGCGAAATATCTTGGCAAAAAGAAGCTTATAGCTGAGACAGGAGCAGGTCAGCATGGCGTGGCTTTAGCTACGGCGGCGGCGTATTTTGGATTAGCGTGTGAGATACATATGGGTGAAGTGGATATTGTAAAAGAGCACCCAAATGTCATAAGAATGAAGATGTTAGGAGCCAAAGTGGTACCTGTCGGTTTTGGTGGCAGAACTCTAAAAGAGGCAGTAGATTCGGCATTTGAAGCTTACATGAAAGAGAGTGATACTGCTTTGTATGCCATAGGCTCAGTCGTAGGTCCTCATCCATTTCCAAAGATGGTTAGAGACTTCCAAAGTGTAGTAGGTATAGAGGCGAAAGAGCAATTTTTTGAGATGACGGGAAATCAACCTGACAATTTAGTAGCTTGTGTGGGTGGAGGAAGTAATGCCATGGGACTCTTCTCAGCTTTTATAGAAGACCCTTGTGAGATATATGCAGTCGAAGCACTAGGAAAAGGCACTAAACTAGGCGAACATGCTGCAAGTCTAACTTATGGAAAAGAGGGAGTTTTGCATGGTTTCAACTCGATAATGCTTCAAAACGAAGATGGCACTCCAGCCGCTGTTCACTCAGTTGCAAGTGGGCTTGATTATCCATCGGTTGGACCTGAGCAAGCATACCTAAACAAAGAGAGGCAAAGAACTCATGCAGTGGCAATCAGTGACGATGAAACCATACGAGCATTTTATGATTTATGTAAATTTGAAGGGATTATACCTGCCCTTGATTGAGAGTGCTCATGCTGTGGCATTTGCGATGAAATTAGCCAAAGAGAAACCATATGAATCTATCTTGGTAAATCTAAGCGGAAGAGGTGACAAAGATATAGATTTTGTAGAGGAAAAGTATCCACCAGAAGACTATCTGTAGCAATTAAAAAGTTTTTTGCTTTATGGCTATTCGAATATAAAAGGGAGCATTGAAGCAACTATCAGAGTAGCCATTGTGATGTTAAAAACTCTTACATGTAGTCTGTTTTTGATAAACTTTTTTATATATACTCCGCCAAGTGTCCAAGAATTGGTCGCTATGATGCCACACAGTAGGCATATAAAAGATATCAAAAGTACTTGTACGAAAGCGTGCTCTTTGCTTGTTGTAAATGTTGCGGTTACCGTGATAGCCATGACCCAGGCTTTTGGGTTTACCCATTGAAAGATTGCGGCTTGCAAGAAACTAAAAGGCTTGTTGGCACTACTTTTTTTGGCATCTATTCCTCCTTTTGAACTTGCTATATGCCAAGCCATCCATAAAAGATATGAGATTCCAAGGTATTTTAAAATGGTAAATACAAAAGGAAACATTTTAAATACCACTCCAACACCGATACCAACACATATAACCATAAATGTAAATCCAAGTACAATTCCAAGGATATGAGGAATTGTTCTTTTATATCCAAAAGTCAGTCCAGAAGAGAGTAGCATGATGTTATTTGGACCAGGAGTTAAAACTCCAGCAAGAGTAAAGGTGATGATTGAAAAAAGCATAGTTAACGGATAGATACCTTGCATCTAAAATTTCCTCTATTTTTTTTAGTTATATTATATCATCAATAAATTTACAATTTTATTTTTTTGATTTTTCAAAAATTACACTTCAGAGTTTAATTTTGGATATCAAGGAATTATTTATAGTTTTTTATTGATATATAATATTTTATTAGGTAAAATGTTTCCTTTAAACTACCAATGAAAGTAATGTATGAATATATTGGAAAAGCTAGAAAGTGGACAAAGAGTAGACTATGACGATGGTTTGGCACTTTATGAGCTCGATTTGTTTACTCTAGGTAAATATGCAAATAAAAAAAGAAAATCTCTATATAAAGACAAAGCTTTTTTCAATATAAACAGACATATAAACCCCACAAATATCTGCAAAGACATCTGTAAATTTTGTGCATTTAGTGCAAACAGAAAAAATCCAAATCCTTATACTATGGCTCATGAAGAGATTTTAAACACTCTTGATGAATCTGTCAAACATAACATAACAGAAGTTCATATCGTTTCAGCTCACAATAAAAATGCTGGGCTTGATTGGTATATGGGGATATTTTCTAAGATAAAAGACAGATTTCCTTCTTTACATGTAAAGGCTCTCACTGCTGCTGAGATAAATTTTTTAGCACAAACCAATGATAAATCATACGAACAGATAATAGATATGATGATTGAAGCTGGTGTTGACTCTCTACCTGGCGGTGGAGCAGAGATATTTGATGAAGAGGTTAGAGAGTATATTTGCAAAGGCAAAGTCAGTTCAAAGCAGTGGCTTCAAATCCATAAAATTTGGCACAAAAAAGGTAAAAAATCAAATGCAACCATGCTTTTTGGACATGTGGAGAAGAGAGAGCACAGGATAGAC
The DNA here is from genome assembly GCA_013151055.1 of Campylobacterota bacterium. Lineage (GTDB taxonomy): Bacteria > Campylobacterota > Campylobacteria > Campylobacterales > Sulfurospirillaceae > JAADIZ01. The sequence goes on along the minus strand of JAADIZ010000052.1, from coordinate 908 downwards.
CATATGCTAAGACTAAGAGATTTACAAGATGAAACAGGTGGCTTAAATGCTTTTATCCCTCTTGTATATCAAAGAAATAACAATTATTTAAAAGTAGAGGATTTTTTAAGTTCGGTTGAGATACTTAAAACTTACGCTATCAGTAGATTGGTGCTAGATAATATCCCACATATCAAAGCATATTGGGCGACTTCAACCATAAATCTAGCCCTTGTAGCTCAAGAGTTTGGAGCGGATGATTTAGATGGAACGATAGAGAAAGAGTCTGTCCAATCAGCCGCAGGTGCAAAAAGTGCAGGGGGATTGAAACTCAAAGATTTTTTGGATTTAATACAAACAAGTGGATTTGTACCAGTACAAAGAGATAGCCTCTATAATGAATTAAAAATTTATAAGTAGCGTGTGAATTTAACTTGGGCTTTGCCTAAGTTAAAGATGATAATTTAAGTTTTCTTGCCAAAGGCAAAGCTTTAGTAGCGTGTGAATTTAACTTGGGCTTTGCCTAAGTTAAAGATGATAATAAAATAAAAAAGGAGAAAGAGTGGGTTTTTTTAAATTAGAAGAACACGGAACAAGCGTAAAGACGGAATTTACAGCAGGTTTTACAACATTTTTAACGATGATGTATATAGTCCCAGTTAATGCCATTATCATGAGCAAAACGGGAATGCCAATGGGGGCACTTATCACAGCAACTGCTTTGATAACAATTTTTTCAACAATCTTAAACGGTCTTTGGGCAAATACTCCAATTGCCATGAGCGTTGGTATGGGATTGAATGCTTATTTTACATTTGGTTTAGTGCTTGGCATGAAGATTCCTTGGCAAACTTCGCTAGGAATTGTATTTATTTCTGGTATTTTGTTTTTAGTTTTGTCACTTACGAAATTTAGAGTTTGGGTGATGC
>JAADIZ010000001.1 GCA_013151055.1 Campylobacterota bacterium | reverse complement strand
ATTACCAATAGAGCACATAAGCTATGCTCATTGTACCATATTCTTGCTTTGAGTGGGGGTATAACAGCTGAGGCAGTTGTAAAAGTTCCATTTATATTGTACCATATTCTTGCTTTGAGTGGGGGTATAACTGCAAACAATTTTAGAAAAAGTAATGGAGGATTGTACCATATTCTTGCTTTGAGTGGGAATATAACAAATCCCCCTCTCGCAACCAATTTCAACTATTTTAACTTAAAATATAGACTCCTCGAGTCGTGCTAGTTCTTTAAGTGCTTTTTTGCTTAAAAATGGACGAAGCGTCTCTTCTATTCTTTGGATGCCTATTTCTATGCCTCTGTTTAATGAAAATTGGTCAATTAGTTGCATATAGCTACTCCAAAATTGGTTAATTAATATAATTATGTCACACAGATAATCAATTATATTATCATATGGAATTTCTAAAATATTGTTATCTCTTAAGTTTTGAATTATCTTTTTTGTTCGCTTTTTTTCTTTAATAATCTCTTTTTGGTATAGATTTTTAAGTTTATCGTCTCTATTTAGAAGTAGTAGTAACTCTCTATAAAAAAAACGATATTGCCACTCAATTTTAAATATTTCTTCATGAAAATTTGCTAAATCTGTAATGCTTGATGGATAACTTTTAGATATATTATTAAATTCTTCTCTCATTTGCATATACAATTTTAAAATTATCTCTTCTTTATTTGCAAAATGATAGTGCAAATTACCTGGGCTCATACCCATAGCAGCAGCGATATGATTTGTCGTTGCTGCTTGAGTGCTCTTTTCATTGAAAAGCTCCAATGCTGTTTTTAGTATTTTTTCTTTTGTTGTCATGGGTATATTAATTCTTCACCTTCTTGCCTATATCTTGCTCACTATACACACTATGACTTCCATCACAAAATGGTGCATTTGAACTACTCTTGCACGAACACATGTGGTATTTTTTTGACTCTTTTACTTTAAATGCTTGTGGCTCACAACCACTTCCTTTATGACTTCCGTCACAAAATGGTTCATTTTTGCTCTTTCCACAAGTACAATAAAAATACTCCTCCCCTGCGATAAGCTCTACCTCTTTTGGCTTATTATCATTAACAATAGCTTCACTAAACATGTAAACTCCTTTATTTTAATTAGTGTAATTACTCTAAAAGAGTATCATAATACCTAATTAAAGTCAAGTGTAATTACTCTAATTAATTTTATCTTCTAATAAAATCTAGTCAAAGCTACTTACTTGTGTGTAAAAACGCAAAAAATAGTGCTACTCCTATACCTAGCACATCAAAGTAAATATATTTTTCTCCTGCAAAAACTACCACCAACCCTACTAAAATAGAAGCTAAAATAACCGTCAATACTCTACTATTTGAAACTATTCCCATCAAATATATGGGAATAAATAGTAAAATAACAATCATAATAACACCTATATCCATAATGCTTTTCCTCTATGTTTATAGCAATTTTATATATTATATTCCTTTGATACTTATATGCAAGTTACGCTATTTACTTCACCGCATAAACACAGTATAATTCACAAAACAAAGCAAGGAAATAAATGCTTAAAAATATATTTAAGTCTCGTATTGCTCTTCTGTACATCTTATCTATTTCTATGGTATTTTCATTTTCTGCTTGGATGTCTCTTTTAAATAACTTTGTTGTTGAAGTAGCAAAATTTAATGGTGGGCAAATTGGCTTTTTGCAAAGCATAAGAGAAATACCTGGATTTCTATCTTTTAGTGTAATTTTCGTTTTGATTTTAGTTTCTCAACAAAGATTAGCTTTTATATCCATGATTGCACTTGGTGTTGGTGTTGCATTAACAGGGTTTTTTCCAAGTACCATTGGACTATATATAACAACACTTATCATGTCAGTTGGATTTCATTATTTAGCCACTATAAATCAATCTTTATCATTACAATGGTTAGATAAAAAAACTAGTCCTATAATACTTGGTAAAATCACAGCTGTAAATTCTTTTACTAAGTTATTAGTTTTCATATTAATTTTTTTCTTAATGAAATACTATAGTGTGACTTATAAATCAGTTTATCTTTTCTTTGGTAGCATAACTATTTTGCTAGGTATCTTATCTTGGGTTCTTTTTGAACATTTTAGAGATGATGTTGTTCAAGAAAATAAACTTAAACTTAAAAAAGAGTATTGGTTGTTTTATGTACTTACTTTTTTTGCAGGTGCAAGACGACAAATATTTATCGTATTTGCAAGTTTTTTACTAGTTGAAAAATTTGGTGTACGAATAGAAAATATGGTAATTTTACTTTTTGTAAATTCCATCATAAATATATATCTAGCACCTAAAATTGGCAGATACATAGTAAGATTTGGTGAAAGACTCGCTTTAAGAGTTGAGTATATAGGACTAATTATTATCTTCACATCTTACGCCTTTGTAGGCAATGTTTATATTGCTTATGTATTGTATATATGTGATCATCTTCTTTTTTCAATGGCCATAGCCCTTAAGACATATTTTCAAAAGATAGCAAATCCAAAGGATTTAGCAAGTGCAAGTGCCGTTAGTTTTACTATAAATCATATAGCTGCTGTATTTTTACCAGTAATCTTGGGTATCATTTGGCTGTGGTCTAGTTCTTTGGTTTTCATCATAGGAACTTTTATAGCTATTTGTTCATTTGGCCTATCTTTTTTGATACCAAAAAACCCACAAATCGGAAATGAGACTACTTTGTCTAAAAGATAGACAATCGAGTCTTTGTTGTAAATAACTCTAATGCTTTTGTACCTACAAGAGAATTTCCTTTATCGTTTAGTTTTGGAGACCAAACGCATATAGACATAAGATTTGGAACTATGGCTACTATACCACCTCCTACTCCACTTTTGCCAGGAAGCCCAACTCTAAAAGCAAAATCACCTGAAGCATCATAGTGCCCGCAAGTTAGCATCAATGAGTTTAATCTTTTTGCCTGAGATTCATTTAAAAATCTCTTTTTAGTGATAGGGTCAACTCCATGATTTGCAAGATACAACACTGCCCTACTCAATTCTTTTGTGCTCATAGAGATTGAACATTGCTTAAAGTATATATCCATCACTTTTGTCGTATCATTTGAAATATTTGTAAAACTTTTCATCATATTGACCAGAGCTATATTTCTAAAACCAAATTGCGACTCAGAAAGTGCCACCTCTTTGTCATAATCTATCTCGTTGTTATCACTAACTTCTTTGATGTATTCAAGGATTTTTGAAAATGTTTTGCCTTTATATACAGATTCCAACATATCTGTGATGACAATTGCACCAGCATTTATAAAAGGATTTCTTGGAATTCCATTTTCATACTCTAATTGCACCAATGAATTAAAAGGATTGCCTGAAGGCTCATGATTTATGCGTTTATAAATCTCTTTTTTATATATAGGCAAAGCCATAGCATAAGTGAAAACTTTTGATATACTTTGAATAGAAAATTTACAATTTTCTTCACCCACACTATAAGTTGCACCATTAAAAAGTTGCAAACTCATGGCAAAATGTGTCGGCTTAACCCTTTTTAATGCAGGGATATAATCAGCAACTTTTCCATCCTTAAAGAGTGGTTTTATCTCTTTTTTTATCTCTTCTAAAATCTTTTGATAATTCATTTTTCTGACTCTATCAATTCTATCTCCACCTCTTCTTCGTCAAAATCACTATATGTAATTTTACTATTTTTCAAAGATTTGGTAGTTTTTGCTCCTAATGTTTTTAAACCCTCTGTTTTTTTCATCAAATTTCCACTTCCTGTTGCAAATTGTATTTTTGCATTTTCGTAGGTACTGCTAACTGTTTGGATTTGGCTGCCTAATTTGCTAAAACTATCTGCAAATCCAACCATCTTATCATATAATTTTCCAGCCACCTCAAACATTTTCAAAGCATTTGAAGTAGATTGCTCACTTTGCCAATATAGATATATGGTCCTAAGTGAAACTGTTAGTGTTGAAGGTGTCACTATGGCTATGTGCCTGTTCAGGGCATACTCATAAAGGGTTTGGTCTTCTTGAACTGCTAAAGCAAAAGCTCCCTCTATTGGTACAAACATAAAAATATACTGCAAAGTTCCTACCTTATACTGGGAATAATCTTTGGAATCAAGTGTAGTTATATGTTTCTTAAAAGCACTAACTATTGCTTTCGCGTACAAATTTCTCTCTTTGTCATCTTGTGCCTTTGCATAACTATCATAATCATTTAAAGAGACTTTAGAGTCTATTATGATAGTCCTATCTTGTGGTAGTTTAACAACAACATCTGGTCGTTTTATATTGCCATCGTTATCTCTATAACTTTCTTGCGTTTCATAATGTTTTCCCTTGATAAGTCCAGAAAATTCCAATACACTCTCTAAAATCATCTCTCCCCATCGTCCTTGAGTCTGTTTTTTGCCTTTTAACGCTTCAGTAAGGCTTCTTGCCTCTTTACCTATATCGACACTCATTTTTGTGATTTGCTCTATCTCTTTTGAGAGCTCAGCAAATTTTTTAGTACTATGCTCTTGCGAATACTCCACTTTTTGCTTAAAAGAGTCAAGATTTTGCTTAAAAGGTTTTAGCAATCCCTCAAGCGATTTCATCGAACTTTCATCGAACTTTTTGATTTTAGTGTCCAAAAGATTTTGCATGATTTCATTGATTTTCAATTCCAATTTCTTACCCTGCTCTTCTAAATCCTCTTTTAGCTTGATATTTCCTTCTTTTTGGGCTTCTAGCTGAGCTTTATATCTTGAGTCTGATGCTTTTAAAGTGTTAATCTCAGCATGCATATCGTCAATTTTATTATTTGCTTCTTTGAGATTTAAATTTTTATTTTCTAATCTTTTTTGATATTCCAACTCAACTTTTTGCATATTTTCACCAAGTAACTGCAATTTGGTTTCCAATGTACTATTTTTAATTTCTAGATTGCTATTATCTTTTTTTAATTCTTCTATGGTTTTAACTCTATTTTTAACAATAAAACTAAACCAAACAAGTGCAAAAACAATAAAAACAAAAAGCAACAATACCACTATATTTAGAATATTAATCTCCAATACACACTCCTATAAAATATATATAAAATTATACAACAATTATTAGAAAGTTTTTAAGAATATTTTGTGTAAAATAACAACCCACTATAACTAAAGGAAAAAAATGTTAAAAATTATACTTGGTGCTATTTTGCTTCTAGGTTCTCTTTTTGCTAAAGAAACACTTACTATCTACACTTATGATTCATTTGCTGCTTCTTGGGGTCCTGCTCCGCTTATAAAGAAAGCTTTTGAGAAAAAATACAATTGCAATTTAAAGTTTGTGGCAACCGATAGTGCTATTGGGGCTTTTAGAAAGGTGCAACTTGAAGGCAAAAATACTAAAGCAGATATAGTTCTAGGATTAGATACAAATACAGCCGAACTTGCTAGAAAAAGTGGGCTTTTTGCCAAACATCATGCTGACACATCAAAACTTGATTTGCCTATCAAATGGAATGATGATACATTTGTACCATTTGATTATAGCTACTTTGCTTTTGTTTATGATTCAAATAAGCTCAAAAATCCACCTTCTTCATTTGATGAATTGGCAAATATGCCAAAAAACTTTAAAATTATCATAGAAGACCCTCGTAGCTCTACCCCTGGTCTAGGACTTCTTTTGTGGATTAAGGCTACATATAAAGACAAAGCGTATGAGTATTGGAAAAAGCTTGCTCCACATATACTAACTATCACAAAAGGATGGTCTGAGGCTTACAATCTTTTTTTAAAAGGTGAAGCTGATATGGTGCTTTCATACACAACTTCCCCTGCTTACCACATAATAGAAGAAAAAAAGTACAATTATAAAACTGCAAATTTCAAAGCAGGTCATTATGCTGGAATTGAGATAGCGGGCATGCTAAAATCTTCAAAACACAAAAAATTAGCAGGTGAATTTCTTGATTTCATGTTAACTCAGCAATTTGCAAATATCATACCAACTACAAATTGGTCATATCCTGTCATAAAGCTAAAAAAAGGCTTGCCAAAAGGTTTTGACTCTATTTATGTACCTTCAAAAATGATTTTGATGGATGGCAAAACAGTAGAAAAAAATCGTAAAATTTATATAAACGAGTGGCTAAGAGCACTTGCAAAATAAATGCTAAAACAATACAGCAGATTTAGAGGCTCACTTATACCTGGGCTTCTTGTCTCTGTGTTTTTACTCATTCTTGCTTTTGCAATCTTTTTCACTCTCTTTGATGCGACTGGTGCAAACAAATCAACTTTTTTAACTCTTAGCCCAAGAGTGATAGGACTTCTAAAATTCACTATATTTCAAGCCACACTTTCGACCATTCTTTCAATAATCATCGGAATTATTTTAGCATGGAGTTTGGCCCATCAATCCAGATTTTTCGCTCGCTCTTTACTTATAGCTCTGTTTTCTTCCTCGCTTGTACTGCCAACTATCATAGTTGTGTTTGGACTTATCACGATATTAGGCAGAAACGGTTGGTTAAATCACTTAAGTTTATATCTTTTTAATCATACTTTCGAAGGCTTCTTATATGGGCTGAGTGGCATCTTGATAGCACATGTATATCTAAATGCCTCTTATGCCGCGAGGGCTCTCTTGCATAGCTTTGAAGCGATACCAAAACAGAGATATAAACTAGCTAAAAGCTTAGGTTTTTCGGTTTTCAAAAGATTTATACTAATAGAGTGGCCTGCTATAAAACAGAGTGTTTTAAGTATTGCTTCTGTTGTATTTCTTCTTACCTTCACTTCTTTTGCTATAGTTTTGATACTTGGTGGAAACCCTAGTTACAATACTCTTGAAGTTGCCATTTATGAAGCAGTAAAACTTGATTTTGATATATCTTTAGCCCTAGAATTAGCCTTTTTGCAATTAGGAATATCTGTAATTTTAGTTTTTTTCTCTTCAAATCTAAAAACAAATATTTCAAATGTCAAAATGCAATCTCTTTTCATACCTTGGGCAGAGCCATTGTTTGTTAGATTTTTACAAATAACTATCATATTTGTTTCTTGCGTATTTTTTATCTTACCGCTTATTGCCATAGTTTTTGATGGTATAAATGCAGATTTTATAAGAATTTTAAAATCTACTATTTTTATAAAATCTTTTTCAACTAGTGTTATAATTGCATCGATTTCGAGCATCATCACTGTAGTATTTACTCTATTTTTAAGCAATGCTAGAAGAAATTTTGCTCTAAAATCTAGAATTTCACAAAGCAAAGTTGGAAAGATAATAGAATTTATGATCTCTTTTTCGGGGTCACTATATCTTGCTATTCCATCTTTGGTTTTAGGATTAGGGTTTTTTCTGTTATCTCAAAAATTTATAGCTCCTCATCTATTTTGGGCATCATTTGCACTTTTGAGTGCAAATGTCTTGATGTCTCTTCCTTTTTCTATATCAGTCATTTATCCGTCCATGTTAAAAACAGCAACAAGATATGATAAACTATGTTTTTCGTTAAATATCAGCGGTTTTAAGAGATGGATATACTGTGAATGGCCATTTCTAAAAGAGTCCATTGGGTATGCGATTGCCCTATCATTTTGCCTTTCGCTTGGAGATTTGGGAATTATATCACTCTTTGGAAATCAAGATTTTTCAACTCTTCCTTGGTATTTATATGGATTGATGGGTTCATATCAAAACAACGATGCTGCTGGGGTCGCCCTGATACTGCTTGGCTTGACTCTTAGTGTTTTTATATTTGTTCCAAAAATATTTGCAAAGGAAAATTTTGTTAAAGGTTAATAACATAAAATATAAGTATAAAAACGAAAATAAAGAAAATATATATAATTTTTCACTTGAAGCAAAATGTGCTGAGGTAGTGGGTATTTTAGGGGCAAGTGGCAATGGAAAATCAACCCTGCTAGACTTAATCTCTGGTTTTTTATCATCAATTAGCGGAGACATAACTTACAATGATCAAGATATAACAGACCTAGCACCTGAGAAAAGACCAATAACCATACTATTTCAAAATTATAATCTTTTTGAACATTTAAATGTAGAAAAAAACATTCTGCTTGGCATCGAAAGTAAAAATAAGCAAGAAGACATCAAAAAAACCTACAAAATATTAAGTGAAATTGGACTTAAAGGTTACGAAAAAAAGATAGCTTCTTCTCTATCAGGTGGCGAGCAACAAAGAGTAGCATTAGCTCGTGCACTTCTTAGAAACAAACCTATACTCTTGCTAGATGAACCTTTTACGGGATTAGATTTTGACACAAGAGAGCATATGCTCCATCTTGTAAAAACGATTACTAAAACCAAACAAATATGCACGATAATGGTAACACACGAGCCAAATGACTGCAAAAAAATAGCAAATAAAATTTATGAAGTAAAAAATGGAAAATTAACCCTACTTTAGATATAATTGTACCCCAAATCAATAAAAAGGCATACAATGAGTTTAAAAAAATACAATTACACACCTGAAGAATTAAGCAAATTTCAGTGGGCCATCATCAAAACAAAAGATGGTGAAATGAAAACAAAACTTTATCCACAAGAAACTCCAAACACAGTAGCAAATTTTGCTAGTTTGGCAAATGATGGTTTTTATAATGGATTAAATTTTCACAGAGTTATCCCAGGATTTGTAGCACAAGGCGGCTGCCCACAAGGTACGGGAACAGGTGGTCCAGGATGGAATATAGCTTGCGAATGTGACAATCAAGAAAGCAAACACTCTAAAGGCAAACTATCCATGGCTCATGCAGGAAAAGATACAGGCGGAAGTCAGTTTTTTGTTTGTTATGACAACCTACCGCATTTAGATGGCGTTCATACAGTATTTGGCGGCATAGAAGATGAGGATACAGAAAGTATGAAAGTGCTTGATGCTATACAACAAGATGACAAAATAGAAAGTATAGAGATAAAAGAAGCTTTATAAAAAATATTTAAAAAAAGAGTGATTACCTAATCTTTCACTCTTTTTTTCTTTGTTGCCAATTGCATATATAGCCATAAAAGCCCTAAAAGAGACACTAAGATGAGTGGTGCTATCCATGGATGAGAGGCTATATACTTACTAATTGATACTAATGTTTCTCCTGCTTTATAGCTCGTAATTCCCACAATCAAACTCCAAATAGCAGCCGAGATGACATTTAAAACATTAAACTTAAAAGCACTGTATTTTGTAAAACCTATGGTTATAGGAATTAGTGTTTTTATACCATATACAAATTTCTGGAAAAAGATAATTTTATCTCCATATTTTTTCATCAAAACATGACTCAGAGCTAACTTTCTTCTGTGTTTTTTCAGATATGGCATCATTTGAGGTTTATTGTATCTACTAATGTAAAACAACAATGAATCTCCGATAGAATTAGCTACAAAAGCCACTAAAATAGATGAACTCAAGTCCATTTGACCTGAATACGAAAGCACTCCAGCTGCTATCAAAGCAACCATCCCACCACCTAGTGAATATATAAATAACACAATATACCCATAAGTTGATAGCGAATTTAATACATCTTGCAAATTGTTCCTTTTACTTATTTATACCGCTAATGGCTGCGAAAAATTCTTTCATAGCATATGAATCTTCTTTTCTTTGTGAATTCACTATTTTTTTTGCATTTATTCCATTGCCATAGTATTCTATATTTTTGTCATTGTCTTGGTTTATGACTGCACCTTTTAATGAAGCTCCTAAAAACAGACCTTTTGATTTTCGATATGAAAATACTTCAGCACTAAAATCAATTTTACTATTTTTTTCAAAAGTTTTAGAGAGTGGACCAGCTGAAATTGAGGCATCTACTCCCATGGTAATACTACTGCTTAAAAGTGAATTTACACTTTTAGGACTATTAAATATAAGTAAAATCGAGTTCATATCAAAACCAAACTGCCAACCAAAACTTCCACCACTTAGTTTGATAAAAAATGGATTACTCCAAGTACCATCTCCTTTTCTAATGCTTGCAACTCCTTTACCAAACTCTCCACCTATAAAAAACCCGACTCTTTTTGTATTTGGTATCACAACAATTGCTAGGGATTTTTGCAATATAGATGGCGGTATTTTATTTTCTGTCCTTAGCATATCTTTTAAAGTATTTGCAGATTCTAATAACTCTTCACTAGCTCCAGCAAATGAATGCGTAGCAAATATCAAAGCAAATACTATCATATAAATTGCTTTTTTCATCTCTAAACTCCTTTAGTATAGCTATAAAATGTTCCCTCTAAACTCATAAGCTCATCATGAGTACCTTCTTCTTCCACTATCCCATTATTTAGCACATATATATAATCTGCTTTTTTTATAGTGCTTAATCTATGTGCGATTATGATGGTAGTCTTATCTTTTAAATAATTATTCAACGAATCAAATAGCCTATTTTCAGTATGGACATCGAGTGCAGATGTCGATTCATCCAATATAACTACATTTGCATTTTGAACAATCATCCTAGCGATAGAAAGTCTTTGTCTTTGCCCACCGCTTAGCTTGACTCCGCTCCTTCCAATCATTGTTTCAAGTCCCTCTTTTTGGGTTTCCATAAAACCACTCAATTGTGCGATATCTAAAGCTTTAAAAAGTATTTTATCACTTACATTTGCACCAAAAGTTAGGTTTTCTCTAATCGTATCATTGAACATTTGAGGATTTTGCAAGACAAGATAAACATGGTCTCTAACAACATCTAGCCCAATTTTTTCAACAGAACAATCATCATATAAAATATCACCATTTTTAAAAGCATATAAACCGACTAGAAGATTGGCTAAAGTTGTTTTTCCACTTCCGCTAGCTCCTACTATCGCAATTTTGCTTCCTTTTTGTATATTTATATTTATATCCTCAAGGATATTTTTTTCATCATCATAAGCAAAACTGAGATTCTTCACTTCTATCTTATTTGCTTTATTACGCACAAAAGGATTGCAAGCGTGATCATATTGCGGCTCACATTTTAGTGCAAATATAGAGTTTATTCTTTGTAGTGATTTTTTTGCATTATGGTAAGCATACTGCATATTTAAGATATCTTGAATGGGTGTCATCATGACCCATAAATACCCAAAAATTCCAAACATCAAACCAATAGTCAAATCAGAATACAATACTACCAATATACTCGTTGCTCTAAAAATTTCAAAACCAGATAAGAAAATAAGAAAAGAGAGTCTGTTTGCACCGTCACTTTTATATGTAAACTCTATGGATTTATTTTTTATCTCTTTTGCAGCATTTATAACTCTTGTAAAATAATTTTTATCTTGATTTGACGCACGGATTTGAGAAAAAAGTTCAAGTGTTTCATTTAAGGATTCTTGAAAAACTTCAAAAGCTTTGTTTTGATTTTTCTTCAAAATAGAAACTTTTTTTGCAATTTTTGTTGTGAAAACAATGACAAATGGATTTAATATCAATATAAAAAGAGCTAATTGCCAATGAATTAACAGTAGAACAACACCAACACCTATTATTGTTAAAATTGATATTATCAATCTGCTAATAAAAGAGCCTAAAAAGTTTTCGATTGTATCAACATCAACAACCATCAAAGAAGCACTCTTTCCTGAGCCAAAAAATTCTAATTCGTTTATGGCAACACGGCTTAAATGATTTAGTAAATCTTTTCTTAATTTATAAGATATATTTTTAGAAACTATAGTAAAAAGTTTTGTTTGAAAATAGTTAAATACAAAGAATAAGCCTCTTAAGACTATCACAACGACAAGCATAATAAGCACATAAACATATGGTTTTGAAGCATGTCCTAGTAAAGCATCAATGCTGTGTACTACAATTCCAGATTTTTTTAGTACAACTTCGTCTATCAAGACTGGTAAAATAAGTGGGGCTGGAGTACTGATTATCACTGCAAAAAGAGCCAATATATTTGCAAGTATTAGCTCTTTTTTATATCTTTTAGCTTCTGTAAAAAATGTCTTGAAGCTATACATTTGTTTTAAATCATCCTCTAATAAAAATTATCTAGCAAAGTCAATAGAACGCACTTCTCGTATGACATTTACTTTTATTTCTCCTGGATATTGAACTTTTTCTTCTATCTCTTTTGCTATCTCTTTCGCCAAAAGTACAGCTTCATCGTCATTTACGAGTTTTGCATTTGCTATGACTCTTACCTCTCTACCAGCATTTATAGCATATGCTTGTTTTATACCATCTCTATCAGTTGCTATCTCTTCTATACTTTTAACTCTCTTTAAAAATGCTTCTAGAACTTCTCTTCTAGCCCCTGGTCGTGCGGCTGAGAGTGTATCTGCGGCACAAACTGCTGCTGATTCTACACTTGTTGGCTCTTCATGACCATGGTGAGCATATATAGCATTTATAACAGCGTCTTTTTCCTTATATCTTTTGCATATATCCGCACCCAAATCAACATGACTGCCAGGGAAGTCATGAGTGAGAGCTTTTCCTATATCATGTAGTATCCCAGCACGTCTAGCTAACATCTCGTCTCCACCACATTCAGCTGCAATGATACCTGCAAGATGTGCAACTTCGAGGGAGTGACCAAGTGCATTTTGTCCGTAACTTGCACGAAATTTAAGTCTTCCAATAAGCTTTACAATTTCAGGATGAACTTTTGTAAGTCCCAAATCCATAAGGATATTTTCACCCTCTTCTATCAATCCTTTATCAAATTCTTCTTTTGTTTTTTCATATATAGCTTCTATTCTTGCTGGCTGAATTCTGCCATCTTCTACAAGAAGTTCTATAACTTTAGTAGCAACCGCTCTTCTATATAGATTAAAACTACTTAAAATGATAGCATTTGGAGTATCGTCAATTATAATATCAACTCCCAAAAGCATTTCGAGAGCTTTGATGTTTCTGCCCTCTTTTCCTATGATTCTGCCTTTTAATTCATCATTTTTGATATTTACAACATTTATAAGTCTCTCAGCCGCAAATTCACCTGCAAATCGGCTTGTAGCTTGTGCAAGTATATAGTTAACTCGTCTTCTTACATCTTGTTTGGCTTCTTCTTCATATTTTCTAACTATATGGGCTATTTCTGAACGAGATTGCTCTTCTACTTTTTTAAGGACTATATTTTTCGCTTCATTTTGAGTCAAGCCAGCTGATTTTTCAAGGACATTTAAGGCTTCTTGTACTTTTATATTGTATTCTTTCTTAAGTTTAGTTCCTTCGTCATATAACTCTTTTGCTTCTTTTTGGATATTGCCTAGTTCGCTTTTGTCTCTATTTATCTTCTTAAGTTCTTCTTTGTAGTGCTCTTCTGTTTTTTCTAATTCTAGCATTTTTTCAGAATGCTCTTTTTTGAACGATATAAGTTTATCTTCGTATTTTTGTCTAGCCCCTAGTTCTGCTTCTTTCACTTTGATACTGCTATTTTTAAGTATCATTTCTGCTTCATATTCTATTGCTTTTGCTTTTGCTTTTGCTTGTGCAACATGCACTTCATGATTTGCCGCATCTATTTTTTTGGCAACAAAAAACCCTACACTAGCACCGACTATGGCACTAGCACCGACTATCGCTGATTCTAATATCATTTTTTTCCTCTTCTACATATAATATGGGGGGTTATATAAATATCTGCTTGTATGTCATGTATTTCGCCCACATGTGAAGATGTGAAACATTTTACCAACTCTACAAATGCGATTTTTGGTTTATATCCAAGAGATTCAAAAAACCTATCGTACATCCCTTTTCCAAAACCAACTCTTTTAAATGCCCCATCCACCCCAAGGACTGGAACAATCGCTAAATCTATCTTTTTGCCTCTAGCATAAGAATTTTTAGGCTCAAGTATATTAAACCTTTTTCTAAACAGTGGCAACCTAAATTTTACCATTTTAAAGCTGACACCTTCCATAAATGGGACAAAAATAGTAAATCCTTTTTCTTTTCTAAGTTTTAACAATACTTTCCATATATTTATCTCCTCTTTTAAAGGCAAATACAAAAGTATATTTTTAGCTTTTATCTCATCTATATAATTTAATATATCTTGATTTACTAAAGTATCTTTTTTAATCCTGTTCTGATAAGCTACTTTTTTAAGTTTTCTTTTGCACTCTATTCTAAAATCATTTTTATTTTCAAATTTCATTTTTATATCTTTCAATATCTATGGGCTTTTAAGTAATATTTTTATATAATACTATCCTTATTATCATAAAAAGGCTTTTATAAATGAAAAAAATTATATATGTATGTTTGTTCGTAATTCCTATTATATTTACAGCTTGTTCAAACAATGCAGATAAAAATATCTCAAAAACAAAACAAAAAATAGAACAAAACACGGTAGTAGGAACAGAATCTGATGGCTCTTTTATACTCAAGGATGTTAATGACAATAATATAAAAGTTACACCTACAAAAAAGGGTTTTAAATTTTCAAATGCACAAAACAAGTTAGTTCTAGTTACTTTTTTTGCTACTTGGTGTCCCCCTTGTATAGTAGAAATTCCTCATTTAAATAATTTGCAGGAAAAATACAAAAATGATATCAAAATTATAGGAATCCTACTAGAGCAAAATAAAAGCAATGATGCAATAAAAAAATTCATAAATGACAATGCGATAAACTATACTGTAACAAACTCAAAAGGAAATCAAAAACTCTCTATGTCAGTTGGTGGTGTTAGTAGTATACCATACATGATAATGTATGATAAAAAAGGAAACTATGTCACAAATTATCTCGGAGCTGTTCCTGAGGAAATGATAGATTCAGACATAGAATCTGCATTAAAAAAATGATAAATTTAATAAAAAAAGGCTTAGACAAGACTCTTAATATCATCAAAGATGTCTTGCCAGAAAAAGTACAAAAAATTGAAAAAGAGCTTTTAGAAGAGATTTTAATTGAATCTGATGTTCCTTATGAATTGGTCGAGGAGATTATCTATTATCTGCCTCCACAAGACAAGGTTGAAGAAAAAGATGTTAGAAGAGTTTTGAAAGCATACTTTATCTATGATATAGACGAGGTCAAAGAGTGTGAAAAACCATTTGTTGAGTTAGTCATTGGTGTTAACGGAGCAGGGAAAACTACAACCATAGCGAAGCTAGCAAATAACTATAAAAAAGATGGAAAAAAAGTACTTTTAGGGGCTTCGGACACTTTTAGAGCGGCGGCTATTGAGCAACTCACAAGGTGGGCAAACAAACTTGATATCCCTATAGTTTCAACAAAACAAGGGCATGACCCCTCTGCCGTGGCATATGACACTATAAGCTCTGCAAAGGCAAAAAATATAGATCGAGTTATAATTGATACTGCGGGAAGACTTCATAATCAAACAAATCTTTCAAATGAACTTAAAAAAATCGTAAGAATTTGCGATAAAGCAAAAAATGGTGCGCCAAATAGAAAAATTTTGATATTAGATGGTACACAAGGCTCTTCGGCGATAAATCAAGCTGTAGCTTTCAATGAAATGGTTGGAATCGATGGCATAATCATCACAAAATTAGATGGAACAGCAAAAGGCGGAAGTCTATTTGCAATCGCCAATAAATTAAAACTCCCAATTTTATATATAGGTGTTGGAGAAGGAGAAGATGACCTCATACCTTTTGATGCTGACGAATATATCGATACTATTTTAAGCTCTATTTTTGTGAGAAACGATGGCTAAGAAAAAAACTCTTTTTGAGTGTCAAGCTTGCGGGCATCAAAGTAGTAAATGGCTTGGGAAATGTCCAAATTGTGGAGCTTGGGATCAATTTTTAGAGTTAAATTCCAAACAAATAGAAATCTTAAAAGAGATAACTCCAAAGAAAAAAGATTACTTAGGTGCAATTCCTATCACTCAGGTAGAACAAGAAAAGATACAAAGATTTTCAACTTATGATAAAGAACTTGATTTGGTATTGGGTGGGGGCATAGTAAATGGAAGTATGATTTTGGTTGGAGGAAGTCCAGGCGTTGGAAAATCAACCCTACTTTTGAAGATAGCTGGAAATTTAGCACAAAAAAATAAAAAAGTTTTGTATGTTAGTGCGGAAGAATCAGCAAGCCAGATAAAACTTCGCTCAGATAGGCTTCAAAGCAATAGCGACAATCTTTATTTGCTTTCAGAGATAAGATTGGATATCATTTTTGATGAGCTTAATAAAAACAATTTTGAAGTTCTCATAATTGATTC
Organism: Campylobacterota bacterium; assembly: GCA_013151055.1. GTDB lineage: Bacteria > Campylobacterota > Campylobacteria > Campylobacterales > Sulfurospirillaceae > JAADIZ01. Next base: position 8,935 of record JAADIZ010000001.1, on the reverse strand, counting down.
AATCCAAACTGTTTTTAGCGACAATCTAACTGCTAGCCCAGGAAGTGTTTCTCAAGTTCGAGAGATAACATTTGAGCTCATGCGATATGCAAAAGACAATGGTGTAGCTATATTTATCATAGGACATATCACAAAAGATGGTGCAATTGCAGGTCCTAGAGTGTTAGAACATATGGTAGATACTGTTTTATATTTCGAAGGGGATTCTTCAAGGGAATTGAGGCTTTTAAGAGGTTTTAAAAATCGTTTTGGCTCAACTAGCGAAGTTGGCATATTTGAAATGACAAAAAATGGACTGATAAGTGCAAAAGATATATCCAAAAAATTTTTCACAAGAGGAAAAGCACAGTCAGGCTCTGCCACTACGGTTGTCATGGAGGGCTCAAGACCAATTATCCTTGAAGTTCAAGCATTAGTTAGTGAAAGTGGATATCCAAATCCAAAGAGAAGTGCAACTGGATATGAATTAAATAGGCTAACGATGCTTTTAGCTTTGCTTGAGCGAAAACTTGATCTGCCATTTAATCAGTATGATGTATTTATCAATATAGCTGGCGGTATAAAGATAAATGAAACTGCCGCTGATTTAGCCATAATAGCTGCTATAATTAGTAGTTTTAGAGATAGACCTATAAGCAAAGATACTATATTTTTAGGTGAAGTGAGCTTGATAGGTGATATAAGAGATGTTTTTAGTTTAGATATTAGGCTTAAAGAAGCCAAATCACAGCATTTCAAAAAAGCAATAGTTCCAACTTTACCACTTGAAGAGATAGATGGAATAAAATGCTATAATATCGATGAAGTTCCAAAGTTAATAGAATGGATGTAAGTGTTAAAAGCATATTATATATATTTTAGTAAAATTTTCTTTGGATTTTACGATATAGTGGATAAGGTTAATTACAAAACAAAAGGAGCCAATAATGGCAGATAAAAAAACAGAGGAAGAAGTAATAGTAGAGAAAAAATCTGGCGGTAGCATGGTACTTATTATAGTCATAGTTCTGTTAATTTTATTACTTGTTGGTGGCGGACTCGTTGCTTATTTTTTATTAAATGGAAGTGACTCAAATAATCAAGGTGTATCTAATACTCCTGCAAAAAGTATGCAAGCAGTTAGAAGATCTGGTAGCACAAAGAGATCTACTGATTATTTAACAATTGGTCCTATGTACCCTATGAGTCAATTTATAGTAAATTTACTTAGCGAAAACGGAAGTAGATTTTTGAAGACTACTATAGATTTAGAGATGGATAAACCAGAATTATCGAACGAATTAGATAAGAAAAAACCTCTTATTCGAGATATTATCATACGCATTCTTTCATCAAAAACTTTTGAAGAAGTAAGCACCATGAAAGGCAAAAGTAGGCTAAAAGACGAAATTGTAAATAAACTTAATAATGTACTAGCTGATGGTAGAATTAGAGATGTATTTTTCACAGATTTTATCGTTCAATGATTGGCATAGATTTAGTAAAAATAGATAGAATTAAAAATTTTACTGAGCGTTTTGGTGACAAAGCACTCAGTAAATTTCTCAGCAAAGACGAGATAAAACTAGCAAAATCTATAAATACAATAGCTGGTTTTTGGGCAGCAAAAGAGGCAATTTCAAAAGCACTTGGTTTAGGAATTAGCAAAGAGTGTAGTTTTTTTGATATAAAAATCTACAAAAATGAAAGAAATAAACCCTATTTTAAACTCTCAAAACATCTTATAAAAGAGTTTGACATCATAGATTTAGACTTATCCATCACCCACGATAGCGGATTTGCAATAGCTGTAGCAACTATCCAGCAGAAAATTACCAATAACAATAATTTAAATCTTTAAATTGCGAAAAATTGCACAGTAATGACTATTGACTCCGAAAGCATGCCATTTTAAATCTCTCTCCCATCATAGATGGGTCTATTAGAATTTTTACTTTATTTATCTCTTGTTCATATGCCTCTTTTGAGGAGTTTTTTTGTAATATTTCTAATAATTCTGCCAAACCAAAGTTCATCAATGCTGAAAACTGACTTGAGTACGACTCTAATTTCGCACCGCTTTTTTCATATGCTCTTATAAGGTAATCGAAATTTACATCATATGTGATGTCACTATTTTTAAAAAATTCATCAAAATTTTTATTAATTTTTTTATCTTTTGCAAAATCTGTTAATGAGAAAAATGGATAGACATTGTGCCCACTATACACTCTCAAAGAAAAATCATCTCTAGCAAATCTATCTCCATAATCAAATGTTACAAACTCATATCTGTTAGCACTTTTGCACATGTTAGCTGCAAATTCTTCGTAACCTATTGGAATTTCACCTTTATGTATACCATAACTAAATGATAAATACTGAGTTATATCATTTAGTTTATCAAATTTTAATTCATTATTCTTCATGAAAAGCATCTGATTTTTCTTGATAACTTCGCAAGGAAATGCATCAAAAATTTCATTTGCAACAAAAAAAGCATCGTCACATTTTAACTCTTTTAAGTTATTGATATGTGTTAGTTTTATATTATTGCCAAATGAATCACTGAAATATTGCAACTGTATTTTTCTATTTTCGGCAAATGGTTCGACTATTATGAATTTTAATGTTTCAAGTAGTTTTGGTTTTATCGTGTAAATAAACTGAATCATATCAGCTAGCAAATAACCTTTATGTGCACCAATTTCAATGATACTGCAGGTTGGACTTAAAAATCCGCTCTCTATAACACTAATCACTCTTTTAGCAATACTGCCGCCAAAAAACATACTGCTACTTACTGCTGTATAAAAATCGCCTTTTTTACCGATGTCTCTATGCTTTCTATAATAAGCATCATCGCCATAAAGCCAATCAGCCATATATTCACTAAATTTTACCATTCATCCTCGCATATAATTCTAGCAATGATGCTTGTATATCAATATTAAAAATTTTAGCATCTAAGCTCATGGTCTTTTTCGAATTTTTAAGCGTATCTACATCATAGATAGTTTTTTCTCCCGCTTTATATGAATCTTCGGTGGAAAGCAAAAGTGAGTCATACAGCTCCATATCACTCTTTGCAATTGCAATTTTTTGCTTCAAAAGTTTTATCTTGTTTACAACGGCATCATAATTTTCTTTTTCAGCTCTTTTTGTATCTTGCAACTCAAGTTTTGATTTTAAATATTCTACTTTTTTTATCTCTATGGTTCTGCCTCTATTCAAATCAAACAGTGGAATAGTAAAATTCAAACCATAAGCGGTATATTTCTTAGCTCCGAAATCGTGAATATTATAGTACCCAGCAGTAAAAGAAACGGTTGGCAAATAGCTTGAAATTGTCATCTTCTTTAAATAATTATTTTTTATAATTTCACTATTTTTTTGCAAAACAGCCAAAGATTTTTTCAAGAAAAGTGACTCATTTAGAAGAGCAAATTTTGGCAACTCAACTCTTTTATAATCTCTATCACTATAAGTTTTAAAAGTTTTAATTAAATCAAATTTACTTGATTTCATATCAATCAAACCTTTTTGAAAGGAATTCTCAGAAAGAATAGCTTGATTTAAATAACTACTATCCAAAAAACCGCTTTTATACTGTTCTTTTTTTCTCAAAATGTCAATCTTCGCATTTTTTATCAAAAGCTTTTGTTTTTGGATTTGCAAATCTATTTTTTTTATATTTAAAATTGCTAACAATGCCGTTTTTATCTGTGTTTGCTCACTATTTTTAGTTATGATTCTAAGAAAATTTCTATTTGCATTCGCATATTTGATAGCGTAATAAATCCCACCACTTTTAAATATAGGTTGATTTATGGAAATCGATAAAGTATTTGTCTCCTCACGGTTTTTTGACATAGCATCACTGTTGCTGTAACTAAAGGAACCCTTAATGCTGTTTATCCAACTTTTTTCTAAATTATCACTATTTAACTCGTTTTTCTTTTCATCTTGGCTTATGATACTCTTTTTCAGCCCAGAGAGAATATTGTAATTACTCGCAAAAACATTTAAACTAGCTACCAACAACCCTATACTAAGAAATTTTATCAATCGCACTCTTCATCCTCTTAAATCCTTCGTTTATTTCATCTTTACTTATGGTCAAAGGTGGCAATACTCTAAGAGTATTTTTACCAGCTTTGAGCACCAAAAGTCCTTCATCAAAGCATGATTCTATCGCTTTTGTTAAAATTTTGGCATCAACACACCTTAACCCTCTCATCAACCCTAAGCCTACATGTTCACTAAAAAGTGTTGGATAAGCTAGACGAATTTTTTCTAGTTTATCTTCAAAGTATAAATAAGTTTCATCTAGTAAGCCACTATTTTTGTAACTTTCCAAAATATCTAAAACCTCAAGTCCAGCTCTGGTACTTAAAAAATTTCCTCCGAAAGTACTTCCGTGATCACCTGGCTCAAATATATCTTTATGTTTGGTCATCACAGCTCCTATAGGAACTCCTCCTGCCAAACCTTTTGCAAGAGTGATGATATCTGGCTCTATTTCATAAAGATTTGTAGCTAAAAATTCACCACTTCTATATATGCCTGTTTGCACTTCATCAACTATAAGCAAAAGTCCTTTTTTCTTTAAAAAACTAGACAACTCTTGTATCTCTTTTTTATCAAAAGGCTGAACTCCACCCTCCCCTTGAACAAGCTCAATCATCACAGCTATTGTTTCATCATCTATACTTTCATATATCTTTTTTATATTTTTATCATACGAAAAACCATCTGGATATGGGCTAAAATCTGGTTTATGAAAACTTTTTTGACCTGTCGCTTTTACTGTAGTTATGGTTCTGCCGTGAAAGGAGTTTTCTAAAGTGATGATTTTATATTTTTTATTGTCAAAGTTTCTTTCACCATATTTTCTAGCTATCTTTATAGCTCCCTCATTCGCTTCAGCTCCTGAGTTTGCAAAAAATGTAGCCATATCCAAGTCACTTAAAAATGCTAATTTTTTGGCTAGTTTTGCTTGTGGTTCTATCAAGTATAAATTTGAAGTATGTATAAGATTTTTAGCTTGTTCGCATATAACATTTGCCAATCTTGCATTGCCATGACCTACACTACTCACACCTATACCACTTGTAAAATCTATGTAATCTTTACCTTTATCATCATAAAGTGTTGCATTTATGCCTTGTTTAAAATTAACATAGTTTCTAGCATAGGTACTCAATACAAAATCTTTATCCATTTGTTCATACATGTGACATCCTTAAAAAAATCATGATACTATTATAGCTAATTTATTTTAATGAAGTATCAATCGCTAAGATATGGTAAATGCCATTTTTTATAAAAAGCTACAAGTCTTCCAACAAGAGCTACAAAAAATACAATAAATATAGTAGCAAAATTTATCATACCGTAAAAGTTTAGGATATAAATAGTAAAACCTATAAGTATAGATATGGTTCCATATAATTCACTTGTCAAAAGAAGTGGAATTTTATTTAAAAGTATATCTCTCATGATACCACCACCTGCTGCAGTTATAATTGCTAACAAACAAACACCAAACACACTAAAGTTTGCACCAAGTCCAACCAAAGCACCAGAGATAGAAAAAGATACAAGACCTATAGAATCACTCAATATGAGTAGCTTACTCTTTAGTATCTTATCGCTTTTATGCAACTTAAACCATATACTAAAAATCAAAACAACTATAACTATCAAAGATGGATACGCATGTGAAAAAGCAAAAGGTGTAGCATTCACAATCAAATCTCGGATGATACCCCCACCAAGTGCTGTCAAAAAAGATGCTATAAATATACCTAAAATATCAAGCCTATCTTTGGTAGCCACATAAAATCCACTAAGCCCAAATGACGCAATACCAATAAAATCTGCAATGTCCAATAAAAATGTTTCACTAATCATATAGGATTTTACAATATATTTTATTTCATATAGCTTTATATTTTTTGTAGTTATTTGACATATTTGGTCAAGTTGTGTAGAATACTTCTTTAACCCATGAAAACCACAAAAGGTCAAATATGAAAAATTTAATTAAAGTTTTACTTATCATCGCTGTGAGTATAGTCGCATTAAATGCAGCTAAAATCACCGAAACCCAATGTGTAAAAAAAGGTAAAAATTTTATATTTGCTTCTGGTGAATGCTTGCAATTTTATGTAGCACTAACAGACAATACGAACTCCTTAAATATCATCATTCCTGGAACTTGGAAAGCTGGAACAAATATACTGGCAAGATATGCACCATTTGCTGAGGATTTAGCACTTCAGACAGACATATCAACTATATCCATTGCTCTTCCTGGTTATTCTGGTTCATCAACAAACAACTTTTTGGCACTTAGTCACAATAGTAAAACAAATCCACAAGCTGCGAGTAAAAGATACCTTCTATTTTTAGCCAATGTTATAAATGCTTTCAAACAAAAATATCATGCAAAAAAGATAAATTATATAGGACACTCTGCAGGAGCTATGATGGGAGCGACGCTAGCAGGATTAAAGCCTAATCTTATATCAAATCTTTTTTGTGCAGGTGGAATTTATGATATACACAAAAAAAATAAAACAAAAGGATTGGTTAGTGCGATTGATTACATAAACTCAATCTCAAAAACTACAAAAATAGTGCTGATATACGGCACAAAAGATACCATATCTAAACCAAAACTGACAAAAGATTTCTATAAATTGGCAAAAAGTAAGGGCTTAGATGTAAGCATAGTAAAAGTAAAAGGAAGCAAACATTTAGGGCTTGACATGAGTGATAAATCAATAGAAGCTATTAGCGAAACTTTATCGAACTAACTTATCGGTAGATTTACCTAATATGATATCATTAATGTCTAGGTAGGGATAATTTTTGCTGAACCGATATGCTTATGTTATTTTTAAAAATAGCACCATAAACACTATGTTCATTTATTTGCTCATATGCCTGCGATAGTGTCAAATTTGACTCTATCGCTTTTTGTAGAATTTCTAGGATTTTTGAGGCATCATTTGGATTTATATGTATTGGGGCTTCTTTTCCATATGTAAAATGTCTGTGAATTCTCTCTATTAATTTTTTATTTCTTACTTCTATGAAAACTGACTCAAGCGGAGCTTTAAAAAATATAACATTATTTTTTATATTTATCGATGTATATATCATATCTAACCCATAGATTTTTCGAGAAAATGAATCAAAAAAGTATAATTTTTTATTGTAATTTTCATGAAAATTTTCATACATAAGTTTTAGTATCGTTATTTTCTGTTCTTTTGTATAAAAATTTCCAATAGGAGAAAAACAAAACATTAAAAGAGATTTTATGCTATACCACTCTGTAGTTTGAAACGAATAAGAGAGCATTTTTTTTACGCGTTCTTGTTTAAAAGCTTCTATCTCAGATGTGCTTTTACTTCTATAGACTCTTGGGACTGTAGTATCACGATACATGGGTCCTGGAAACTGAGGATGTATGACAAATCTCTCTTGATCCTCGTACTTTAATATGTATTTTAATCCCCCTAAATACCCCTCATCTATTATCTTCACTTCTTCTTTTGGAATATTTGTTATTATGTCTAAAAAATCCTCATCTTGGCAGTCATCATTCCATATTTTTTTTGGATATCTAAAGAATTTTTCTATTTTTCGTAACACTTCCTCATTTGGTTCTTTACAAGAGTGTTTATCCATCCATAGTGTTAGCGTTCTTCTGTCTTTTTGTATTATTTGAGCAAACCTAGAAATACTAAGTAAAGAAGCATTGTATATATCTATAATCTTTTCGATTTTAGTTTTTTTCATTTTACTGAATAGTCATCCTTTTTTATTATTGTACAATTTTTGTACAAAAAATACAAATTTTTACATTTTTATTTTTTTTGCATAAAAATTGTCCTTTTATATTATTTTTATGCTACGCAGCTGTATTGGTTGTACAGTACAATAAATCAAAACAATAATACAAGGAGATCAATATGGGAGCAATTTACGACAAAGTTTATAGTCAATCTATAAAAAATCCAGAGAGTTTTTGGGCAGAAGCCGCAACTAAAGTTCACTGGTATCACAAATGGGATAAAGTTTTAGATGTAGTAGATGGTCATTATAGATGGTTTGTTGGTGGGTGCATGAATACTTGCTATAATGCACTTGACCTTCATATTCATAATGGTAGAGCCGACCAGTTGGCACTCATATATGATTCACCTGTAACTGATACCAAAAAAACTTACACTTACAGACAGTTAAGAGATAGAGTTGCAAAAGTAGCTGGTATGCTTGTAAACAAAGGGGTATATAAAGGTGACAGAGTTGTTATCTATATGCCTATGATTCCAGAAGCCGTTATTGCAATGCTGGCATGTGCTAGAATAGGAGCTATTCACTCTGTTGTATTTGGTGGCTTTGCAGCACATGAATTAGCTACTAGAATAGAAGATGCTAAACCAAAAGTTGTTATGAGTGCAAGTTGTGGTATAGAAGTTGGAAGAGTTATAAAATATAAACCTCTTATAGATGAAGCGATAAAACAATCAAGTCACAAACCAAACACTTGCATAATTTGGCAAAGACCGCAAGATAGATGCAACATGCTCCCGTGGAGAGATGTTGACTGGGAAGAAGAAGAAGCGAAAACAAATCCAGTTGATTGTGTGCCAGTTGACGCGATAGACCCACTTTATATACTATACACTTCAGGCACAACTGGCAAACCAAAAGGTGTAATTAGAAGCAATGGTGGACATTTGGTTGCCATGAAATGGTCGATGGACAATGTATATGATGTAAAACCAGGTGATGTTTATTGGGCAGCTAGTGATGTTGGCTGGGTTGTTGGACACTCATATATCGTGTATGCACCATTGATAAATGGATGCACAACTGTTTTATATGAAGGAAAACCTGTAAAAACTCCAAATCCTGGAGCTTTTTGGAGAGTATG
>JAADIZ010000135.1 GCA_013151055.1 Campylobacterota bacterium | reverse complement strand
AAGTCCCTAAAAATGGGATGCTTTAACACTCGTTCTCTCAAACGAGGACGAAATTATATACAATCATTGCTTAGAGTTTGCTTAGGGTATGGGGAAGAAATGAAAAAGAGTTATTAAAAATTGTTACCTAGTATTTATTTTTTGTTTATGAACTTATTATAGTATAATAACTAATTATTAAAATAAACAGGAGATAAAATGGCTTTGTATGATCGTAAATATATCAGTCAAGATGCTAGCAAGGCTAGTGAGAATTTTGGACAACCAAGAACAAGTAGCAATATGGCTATCTTTGTCAAGCAAACATATCAATTATTTGCTGCTTCTTTATTGGCTGCGAGTGTTGGTGCCTATATAGGTATAGGATTTGCCGCTACGATTGCGAGCATGTACTTTGTATTTGTTATACTAGAATTTGTATTCTTATTTGGTCTATTTGCCGCAAAGAAAAAGGCTGGATTAAATCTTATTCTTTTGTTTGGCTTTACATTTTTAAGTGGTCTTACTTTAGCACCGCTGTTAACATCTATACTTGGACTAAATGGTGGGGGCGGAATAATTGCTAATGCCTTTATGCTTACAACTGTTGCATTTGGATCCTTATCTGTATTTGCAATGAACACAAAAAGAGATTTTTCTGCAATGGGGAAAATGCTTTTTGTTACATTGATAATAATTGTTGTTGCTAGTCTTATAAATATATTTTTGAAAAGCCCAGTGACACAATTAATCATAGCAAGTGTCAGCTCTATTTTGTTTAGTGCTTTCATATTGTATGACACTCAAAAAATCTTAAAAGGTAAGTATGAAACACCGATTGAGGGAGCAATTGCACTCTATCTAGATTTTCTAAATCTTTTTATAGCTTTATTGCAAATTTTGGGATTTATGGGAAGTAGAGATTAATATCGGAGGGGTTTTCCCCCTCCTAATCTTAAGCGTTAATGTTTAAAAAACCGCTAATATGTGTGCAACAGCCTGTTGCATTCACGGTTATCAAGATGGTACATTACCGCTATCGCTAGCGTAGTTGTTCAAGAAATCATAAACATCTTTTACATATCTTTTCTTCAAAGGTTTTGCTTTAGGGCAAATTTTCTTAAGTTCATCATTTAATTTGCCTGCTTTGAAGATTGATGTCCACTCTTCTTGCGTGTGTTTTTTAGCTAAAACTCCACCATTAAAGCCGCAAGGTCTTTTTAATCTTTTGACGATTACTCTTTGTCCCTTGCTAGAACTTGCAAATGCTGAAGTGCTAATCAAACCCAAACCAACAACTACTGCGAGTATTAGTACCAGCAGTTTTTTCATAATTATTCTCCTTTCATAAGATTGACGCAATTATAACATGTAATTGTGAATTTATAGTGAGCCCTAGAGCCCACTATATCTAATTTTTATCTGGATCTAAATCAAATAATTTCTCAGATAAATAGTATAAAAATATGGCTAAACCAATTCCGCCAAAACCTATAGCAAATTCTGTAGGTGATGGAAAATACTCTATCCAAGTTGGTGCTAATTGGTACTCAGTAATTTTTAGTTTTTGCATTGGATATATCAAAGTATCATGAACTAAATCATACCTCATGAAAAAGATACCTATCATACCTAAAAATGATGCATATACCATTGGTTTTATAGCTTTTGCATTTGAAAAAAGAATTACTATGAACGGTATCAACATTCCTAATAGAACTTCACCATACATAAACTCTGGGCTTGTTGCAGTCTTTAAAATTGTAGCCGATTTTTCTGGCATAGCTCCATACAGTGCTGTGATGATTTTCCATCCTTCAAAAAAGATTAGGATAGCAATAAGCATACCTAAAATTTTATTTAATTTTAAAAACATAGCTTTTACTTCTGGCGGATAATTATTTCTATATTTAAAACCATACATCAAGTATATAAGATAACATCCTGTAATCATAGCTGTTATGATAAAATATACAGGATAAAATACACCATTAGCTGTTGGTCTAGCAATCATAAATCCAAAAACAGCACCAAGATTTGAGTGTGCTGAAAGACCTGCCAAAAGACCTGCAGTTCCAAAAATCTTTGACCACTTATGATCTACTTTTATAGTTAAGAAGAAAAACTCCAACAAAATAAAAAACAAGTAAATACCATATAATGTTCCCATCCACCAAATAGCAGAAGTAAATCCTGGTGTTAAAACATTATATATCACCATTCTTATTGGGTGTCCAATCTCAAAAGCAATAACAGCAAAACCAGCAACCAAAGTTATAATCGCTCCAGCAATTGCTCTTTTACCTATTATTTTAAACTCTTCAATACCAAACACATGTCCAATAGACGATATTATACAAAGACCTGTGCTTGAGACAACAAAGAAAATATACATAATGATTAACAATCCCCAAGGGTGTTGTCTTGTCACATTGTAAGACTCATGACCGTGTACGAAAAAATTGATAATACCTCCAATAAAAGCCCCTAGCAAGACCAAAGTCACAAATGCTAGCAACAAATTTAGTGGAGTTTTCTTAAAATCAAATAAATTTTTAACTGAAATATTATTCACAATAACCCCCTACAATAGATAGAATAATTTTGGCTTAGTGCCAAGGTTTGATTTCATTTGTTTATATTCTCTATTCATTAACAATTGTGAAATCTCACTATTTGGATCGTCTAAATCACCGAAAGTTCTAACTTTTGTTGGACAAGTATTTTGGCAAGCTGTTGTTGTAAGACCTCTTGCTAATCTTGTATCTGAACAAAATGTACATTTATCAACAGTCAAAGTTCTTTCATCTATATACCTTGCATCATAAGGACAAGCGTTTATACAATATGTACACAATATACATTTATCGGCATCTACCCTAACAACTCCATTTTCATCATAATATGTTGCATTTGTCGGACACACATCTTGACAAGGTGCATTTTCACATTGCATACATTGACCAGGATAAAAGGTACTAGAAGCGATACTCAAAAGTGGATATTCGCCTTCTATCTCTTTTACACCGACCCAAATTCTATACTTATCTGCTCCGAGCCAAACACCGTTTTCCTCTTTGCAGGCAACTTCACATGCCTTACAATTTATACAGTTTTTATAATCTAATGCCATTCCATATCTAGCCATGATTACACCTTTCTTATTTCAACATTTGTTTCGTGCATAACTGCTGCACCATACACTGGTTCAAACTTATCTTCAATAATTCTTGCGTCATTTCCACCATTGCCATAAGCCAACTCCATCCCTTTGCTTGTTCCACCAAATCCGTGCAACATAAAGATTTGATTGGGTGCAATCTTCTCTGTTGGATATGCTTTTAAAGATATCTTTCCTACGCTGCTAGATACTTCGAGCATATCTCCAAATTTGATACCTCTCTTATTTGCTACTCTTTTATTTACCCAAATATAATTTGTAGGAATCAAATCTCTTAACATAGCATTATTTGTAGTACCTGAGTGAGTAAATTGGGCATGTCTTCCTGTTACCAATCTAAACTTGCCTTCTGGAACACTAAATTCATATTCTCTTTTCCATGTTGGCATAGGGTCAACCCCTTTTTTGGCTAAGTTTTTAAAATTACATATAACTTTTAACTTATCTTTTTTAGTTGTGTAATTTTTCTTGTTATCAGGATAATATTCATATGTGTTAACATCTAGTTGCTTATGATAGGTATCCATGTTTGGATAATATACACCTTTTTCTTCCAATGTTTCCCAAGCCTTTTTCCCATAAGCTTTTACAACACTCTCTCTATTTTTCTCTTCGACACTTTTTTTCCAAGGTTCACCCAAATCAAAACCATTTTCTTTATAATATTTTTTTAACTCTTGAGGGTTCATGCCTTTTGTATCATCTTGAACATCTTCATCGTATTTGAGTGTATTTTCCCAAAGAGGTTTTGATAGTTTTTCACCCAACTCTCCAAATATAACTTCAGGTGTTTTTGTCTCATATAATGGTTTTACAGCCGCTCTTCTTTGAACAATTGCTGGCTCTAAGGAACCATAACTAACAACTGGTGAAGTTCTTTCAAGATATGAAGCTTCAGGAAGAATAACATCTGCAAACATCGCAGTGTCACTTGGAAGTATGTCAATCATGACATTTAAATCCATTTTTCTTAAAAACTCTTCCGTTTTTGTTGTATTTGGAACTCCGCTCATCGGATTATGTTTTCTCATGAACATTGCTCTTACTGGGTAAGGAGCTGTCCCTTCTAAAACCATATTTCTAAATATAATCCAAGAGCCTGTTTTATCGGCAGCAATAGCAACACCTTTGCTATCAAACCTTCCTCTTGCTTGAGCATACATAGGTGAATTTACATCTTCTTTTGGAAGAGCAAGTTTTTTGCCGTAAATAATTCCACCTTTTTTGTCCAAATTACCACTTAGTCCTTGAAAAATTGCTTGAGCACGACGAAGTTGAAAATCATTTTTTGCAAATACACTTCTTCTGCCTTGATAATATATAGGATGCTCAGCAGCCATAAACTCTTTTGCAGTTTTATATATCTCATCAGCTGGGATATTTGTCAATTTTGATGCCCACTCTGGAGTATATTTATTTGAAAGAATATGTTTTTTGTAATCATCAAAACCCACTGTGTATTTTGAAACAAAATCTTCATCATATAAATTTTCTTTCATAACTACATAAGTTAATGCCAAAACAAAAGCCAAGTCAGTTCCTGGGTTTACCGCATACCATCTATCTGCTTTTGCAGCAGTATTTGTAAATCTTGGATCCAAAACTATGGTTTTAAGTCCTCTGCCTCTTGTTCTTTTGAACATATCCATTGTATCTGGAGTTATTATAGCTTCGGCTCGATTTGCACCAGCAATTACAAGATAATCTGCATTATTCAAATCAGACTCACCGTATGTTCCTATAGTAGAAAAATACCCACCAAGAGTTGTTTCTAAACAGATGCTTATCTCATCTACATAGTTAGGAGAGCCCATTTTTAAACCGACTAACTCTTCAAAACCCTCTTTAGAAAGTCCTTCTCCATTACAATAACCGATAGTAGCACGATTATCTTTCTCTTCATCTAGGATTTGTACGATACCTTTAAATTTATCGGTTCCATTGAGTATAGCGTTATAAGCTTCGCCCCAACTGACTCGCTTATACTTACCGTCCCCACGCTTACCTATTCTTATCAAGGGATACTTTAAGCGATCTGGATCATACAAAGTTTGAATTCCCGCATTTCCTCTAGGACATAGCATATTTCTTGATTTTGGAAAATAAGGATTTGGATCCAATTTTGTCACAATCCCATCTTCAACTCTTGCAAAACCAGCACATTTGTTTACACACATGCCACATAAATAAGGTATTTCATCTGCCCTACCTGTGCTAGTTTTTGTTGGTTCCAATCTAACACTACTTTTACTTTCACTTGATAAAAGATTTGTAGTGCTTAATGCAGTCCCTCCAACAATGCTTAAAGCAACACTGCCTTGAAGAAACCTTCGTCTTGAGATTTCTACTTCCATGTTTCTCTCCATTATTACTTTGAATTCAAATAAAAAAATTCATTTGATACTAAAATTCTAGCAAACTTTCTTTATATAAAGTTTAAAAAAATTTTACCATATAAAAAAATATTATAAATACACTGGAAAATACTGCTGTTTTAGGGGGGTAAATTTATTTTCAATTTAAAATAAATATTTGCATATTTTGACTAAAAGGTAAAATAAATCTTCAANNNCTTCAATAAAATAGTAAAAAATAACTTTTTTTAATATTATGTAAAAAATATGTTATCTATTTTATAATAAAAGCCACTTCAAACTCCAAGTAAGAATGGGGATAATTGTTCAATAAATATTTTATTTCTTTGTAGTCTAGCACTCTGTTTCCTCCACTTATACCACCTTCTTTTATATATCTCAACATTGAGAGATTATCAACAAAATCCATTTTATAAATTTTTCTCTCAATAATGCAATTATTTAAGGTTTTTGATAATAAATATACAGAATCAAATGATGGCAAAAAACTCTCTCTATTTGTAATTTCATATATGGCTTTAAAGGTTTTGTTAGTAAAAATAGAAAATGCTATCTTTTTACTCAGTTTGCTATAAATTTTAAAAACCTCTCCTATATCTTTTGCCCATTGTAGAGATGAAGAGGATATGAGCAAATCAAAAGGTGCAAGTTTTTTTATATTTTCTACAAACTCAAGAGATTCAAAATCGCTACAAATAATCTCTATATTTTTACTTTGTGGATGAAGTTTACACATGCTACTCGAACAATCAACACCAACAAATCTATCTATTTTCCAAGATATATTTTTGTAGATTTCTCCAGTTCCACAGCCTATGTCTAGTATGGTTTTTGGCTTAAAATTTAACTTTTGCACAAGCTCTTTTGCAACTTTTTTTTGTATAAAAGCATTTGAATCATAGTTTTTAGCATATTTTTCAAACTCTACTTGATGACTTTTACTATACATTTATCAATACTTTACTTCTTTCATCTATTTTTTAACTAATTTTGGATATAATCACCGATTATATCAAATACTACCTCAATAATTACATAAATTGTCGTAGTATAAACCAAAATAAGGAAAATTTTATGACCTCAAGTTTATTGGTCTTACAATTTATATTAGCAGCAGTTTTAACTATAGCGATCATGCTACAAAAAAGCTCATCTATTGGATTAGGGGCTTATAGCGGGAGTAACGAATCACTATTTGGAGCAAAAGGACCAGCTGGCTTTATGGCAAAATTTACTTTTGTCATTGGATTTGTATTTTTACTAAATACTTTAGCTCTTGGTTACTACTATAATCAAGAAAAAAAAGTTTCACTAGCTGAGACAATTAAAGTGCAAAAACCTATCATTCCAGCTTCACCAGCTGCCAAAGAGACACCAAAGGCTCCAAAAGCACCTAGTGCTCCTAAAACCAAGTAAAATATGAAAATATTTCTGCTATTATCTACTCTTGTGATAACTTTATGGGCTGACGCTCATATATTTGTTTATCATAGGTTTGGTGATAGCAGACACCCTAGCACTAACACTACCAAAAAAGAATTAATCAAAGAATTTGAATACTTTAAAAACAATAACTTTAAAGTAATAAGACTTGAAAAGTTAGTTAATGCTCTAAAGCATAAAAAAAATATACCTAATAATTGGGTTGTTTTAACAATAGATGATAGCTTTAAAAGCTTTTACGACAATGCCCTTGAAATTTTCAAAAAATATCATTATCCATTTTCACTTTTTGTATATGTTGAGGCTAGCTCAAAAAAATACCCTGATTATCTCAGCTTTAGACAATTAAAAGAGATATCAAAATATGGCTCTTTAGAATTTCATTCATACTCACATCCACACTTAACAAAGTTAAGCGATGCAAAAGTAAGAGAGGATTTTATTAAAGGGTTAAAAATATTTGAAAAGAGACTACAAATAAAACCGAAATATTACTCTTATCCATATGGTGAATATACAAATAGAATCAAAAAAATAGCAAAATCTTTTAATTTTGATGCTATAATAAATCAAAATATGGGTGCAGTTGGAAGAAATAGCGATATATTTGATTTGGATAGAGATGCGTTGGTAGGAAAAACAGATTTAAAGTACCTCTTGAAATTTAAACACTTAGATGCAACTTGGGTAGCTCCTACTTCTTTTCCAAAAAATGGTATCTTAAAAAATATACATATAAAAACAGATGAAAAAGCAAAAAAAGCACTATTATATGTGAGTAAAAATGGTTGGAAAAAAGTAGAAGTTAAAAATGGTGAACTAAATATAAAATTGAATATAAAATTAGCGGCAGGAAGAAATAGAATTATCATCTCAATAAAAGATAAAATAACAAGCAAATTACTCATAAAGGACAACCAATGGAACTAGAGCTTATATATGGAACTCAGCAAGAGCATATTGAAAAAACTTTAACATCTCTAAGGAGAGACTTTATCACGATAAGAAGCGGAAAGGTATCTACTTCTATTCTCGATAACATAAAAGTAGATTATTATGGAACCGCAACTCCGTTTAAATCAAGTTGCTACTGTTTTGGTAAATGATGCAACAACAATCAGTATAACTCCTTGGGAGAAAAACCTGCTAAAAGAAGTAGAACACTCAATTGGCTCAGCAAATATTGGTGTAAATCCAAATAATGATGGAGAATGTGTCAAACTATTTTTCCCTCCAATGACAACTGATCAGAGAAAAGAGGGTGCAAAACAAGCCAAGGTAATGGGCGATAAAAGTAAAATTGCTATAAGAAATATACGAAAAGACGCAAATGACAAAGTCAAAAAATTGGAAAAAGATAAGGAAATCACTGAAGATGAAGCAAAAAAGGCTTATGACAAAGTGCAAAAAAACACAGATGATGGAGTGAAACAAATTGATGATGCAGTCAAAGAGAAAGAAACTGAGATACTTAAAATATGAATATTGAACAAATCTACAAAGATGCAAATGCTCTTTTAGAGGGGCATTTTTTACTCAGCAGCGGTAGCCATTCTCGATTTTATCTTCAAAGTGCAAAAGTTTTAGAAGATCCAAAAGTTGCACAAAAACTTGCAATTGCTTTGGCAAAACAGATAAAACAGTATGGATTAAAAATTGATACTGTTTGCTCACCTGCTCTTGGTGGAGTTTTGGCTGGATATGAATTAGCTAGAGCTTTGGGCACTAGGTTTATATTTGCTGAGCGAGTCAATAAAAAAATGACAATAAGAAGAGGCTTTGAGATACAAGAAGGCGAAAATATCCTTATTTGCGAAGACATTATCACAACAGGAGGTTCAGCTCTTGAGGCTTCTTCTGTAGCACTAGAAATGGGAGCAAATATAGTTGGGTTTGCTGCTCTTGCAAATAGAGGTTTTTGCTCAAAAGTTGGAGACACACATCAAGGAAAGCCTACTTGTAAGCTACCAAATGACATTCCGTTCTTTGCACTTGAGAACTTTGAGTTTGAAATATATGAGCCAAAAGATTGTCCTATGTGTAAAGTAGGTGATAAGGCATACAAGCCTGGAAGCAGAGGCAATTAAATCATGAGATGGCGAGATGCAAAGAAAGGTGAATTTAAACCAAAAGAAAAACCAAAAGAAATATTTATTGAAGCCTCACCAATTATAAATAGAATAAAAGCTTTTTTAACTGACTCATTCATGGTATTTATGCCTATAATATATGTTGTGTTTTATGTAATCATGGGCTCTCGCGAAGAGTTTAGAACTCACATGCTTCAAGGCTGGATTTATATATTGATTCCTCATTATATTATTACCACGACTTTTTTATATATCAAAAATCAAACGCCAGGATATAGGGCTTACGACTTAAAATTAGTCACCTTTAAACAAAAAAAGCCAACTCTTCTACAAATTACGGTCAGATATATCATTTTTACTATAACTCTGCTTGTATTTCCTCTTCTGCTTATGACATTTTTTCTGCCAAACAAACTTGGTTTGCACGATTTAATTTCTAGAACTTTTGCAATTCCTTCTAAATGAGTCTATTTTTTCGTTTATCTTCTTTTTTCTTTTTCTACTTTGGTTTAGTTGCTATTTATATAGTTTTCTTACCAAAAATTTTAATCACTCTACAGTATAGCCCTTTACAAATAGGATTTGTATTTTCTCTTGGTCCTTTGATGAGATTTATTCTTCCATTCTTTTTCTTAAAAAAAAGAAGACTAGATAAAAATATCTTCTTTTTTGGTCTCTTCCTTGCTATCTTATCTTCTATACTTTTTTTCTTTACTATCAATAATTTTTGGCTCTTTATCATTCCTAGTATGATGTTAGGCATTGGAT
>JAADIZ010000103.1 GCA_013151055.1 Campylobacterota bacterium | reverse complement strand
TTTTTTGATATTCCTGTGGATAACTTGTATGGTTCTATCGTCTTTCACGAATATGTTAAAAATAAAAATTTAAAAAATCCTATCATTGCAAGCCCAGATATTGGTGGAGTTGCACGAGCTAGAAGTTTTGCAAAAAAACTAGGCTGCGATATGGTTATCGTTGATAAAAGAAGAGAAAAAGCAAATGAGAGTGAAGTGATGAATATCATCGGTGATGTAGATGGTAAAGATGTTATTTTAGTAGATGATATGATTGATACCGCTGGCACCATTGTAAAAGCTGCAAAAGTTTTAAAAGCAAAAGGTGCAGTAAGTGTCATGGCTTGTTGTACACATCCTGTTTTGAGTGGACCTGCATATGAAAGACTTAAAAATGGTGAGTTAGACGAGTTAGTTGTATCTGATACTATACCTTTAAAACAAGAGTTAGAAGAGATAAAAGTCTTAAGTGTTGCCCCAACATTTGCTGAAGTTATCAGAAGAGTTTATCATAATGAAAGTGTAAATGGACTGTTTATTTGATGAGTGATCAATCTCGCATTAGAAATTTCTCTATTATCGCCCATATAGACCACGGCAAAAGTACATTAGCAGATAGGCTTATTCAAGAGTGTGGAGCTGTGAGTGACCGTGAGCTTGGTGCACAAATGATGGACACTATGGATATCGAAAAAGAGAGAGGCATCACTATAAAAGCCCAAAGTGTTAGGCTTGATTATGTTAAAAATGGTGAACACTATATACTAAATCTTATAGATACTCCAGGTCATGTCGATTTTTCTTATGAAGTATCTCGCTCCTTAGCTTCAAGTGATGGAGCTCTTTTGATAGTAGATGCAAGTCAAGGTGTTGAAGCTCAAACTATCGCAAATGTATATATAGCACTTGAAAATGATTTAGAATTAATCCCTGTTATAAATAAGATTGATTTACCAGCAGCTGATCCTGTAAAAGTCAAAGAAGAGATAGAACATACTATTGGACTTGATTGTAGTGAGGCATTAGAAGTGAGTGCAAAAAATGGTATAGGTGTAAAAGAGTTGCTTGATGCCATTATAGAAAAAATTCCAGCACCGCTTGGTGATAAAAATGCTCCTACAAAAGCTATTATTTATGATAGTTGGTTTGATAATTATCTTGGAGCCTTAGCACTCGTTAGAGTATATGACGGAGAAATTCATAAAGGTCAAGAGATCTATGTCATGGGAACTAAGAAAAAACATGAAGTTTTAAATCTTATGTATCCACATCCTTTGGCTCTTAAAAAAACAAAGCACATAAAAACAGGCGAAGTTGGCATTGTAGTGTTAGGTCTTAAAAATATAGGTGATGTTCAAGTAGGCGATACGATAACAGACAATAGAAATAAAACTGCAAATGCTATAAAGGGCTTAGAAGCAGTTAAATCTTTTGTTTTTGCAGGATTGTATCCGATAGAAACAGATAAGTTTGAAGATTTGCGAGATGCACTAGATAAACTAAAATTAAATGATTCAAGTATCTCATACGAACCAGAAACTTCAGTAGCTTTGGGTTTTGGTTTTAGAGTTGGTTTTTTAGGGCTTTTGCATATGGAAGTTGTAAAAGAGAGGCTAGAGAGGGAATTTGGACTTGATTTGATTGCAACTGCTCCGACGGTCACATATAAAATTATAAAAACTGACGGAAAAATATTGGAAATGCAAAATCCAAGCCAATTACCAGCTGCAAATGAGATAGAAAAGATTACAGAGCCATATGTGAAGGCTACTGTATTGACTCCAACTGAATTTTTAGGGAATGTTATCACTTTGCTAAATACAAAAAGAGCCATACAAGAAAAGATGGATTATCTCAGTGTTGACAGGGTTCTTTTAGAGTATTCAATACCCATGAATGAGATAGTTATGGATTTTTATGACAAACTAAAATCAGTCACCAAGGGTTATGCTAGCTTTGATTATGACCAAAGTGGTTATAGAGAAGGTGATTTGGTAAAGCTAGATGTATTGGTGGCAAACGAAGTAGTTGATGCACTCTCGATCATAGTTCCAAGACAAAATGCCCAAAGTAAAGGTAGGGAGTTTGTAAAAGCCATGAAGGAGATAGTACCGAGACAACTCTTTGAAGTTGCTATCCAAGCAAGCATCGGCAATAAAGTGATAGCTAGAGAAACAGTTAAATCTATGGGAAAAAATGTTACCGCTAAGTGTTATGGCGGTGATATTACAAGAAAAAGAAAATTACTAGAAAAACAAAAAGCAGGTAAAAAAAGAATGAAATCCATAGGAAGAGTGCAACTCCCCCAAGAAGCTTTTTTGACCGTGCTAAAATTAGATTAGACAAGAAGCAAGTCAAATAAATGCGTTGCCAACTTTGCTTAAATCTAAGTTGGCAACCGATATGCAAGCATTGTCTTGATACACTTTTGGCACCAAATCTATCAAAAAGAGTCTTAGAAGATGGGTTAGAGGTTTACTCTTTTTATGGATATAGTGAGATTTCAAAACTTCTTCACACGAAACATACATACATAGGGGCAAAGATATTTTTGCAACTTAGCCAACACTCTATGGTGGAGTTTCTAAAACCGTTTGCAAATCAAGAGATATATGCCTTGCCAATTGATGATCATGTGCGAAGTGGATACTCACACTCTGCTCTGCTTGCAAAAGGTTTGGAAAAATATATAAAACCAAAATACAAAGCATTAAGAGCTAAAAATAGATTTAGATATTCAGGACAAAAACTTGCAATTCGAAAAAATAGCAAAAGGGATTTTAAACTTGTGTGTGAAAAAGGCTTGAGTGTAATTTTGATAGATGATATAGTTACAACAGGTGCTACGCTAATAGAGGCAAAAAGTGTATGTGAAAAGGCAAATATAAATGTGCTATTTGCCCTAACTTTAGCAGATGCTAGAGGATAAATTTTTCATATATGACATAAGTTATTATAAACCCTAGAGCTGACGAAAAGATAAGAGGTGCTCCATATAAAAAAGCTGCAAATACCTTTATCAAAAGGCTTCTTTTTATTTTTAGTATGAATATAATAGTAGATCCTATAAATGTTGTCAAAAAAACATATAAAAAGACATCAATTAAGGTTAGATTTTGTGTAAAGAAATTGCTGTAACTTAATATTATTGTGAATAAAAACATAATAATTGAGTATCTAATAACATTTTTTTCTGTTTCGTACCTTTGAAAACTCTCAGGTAATGTTATGTTTTCACCGTGTAAACCCTCTTTTTGACTCAATCTTTTGGATGCTATTGCTTTTCTTTCAAATAATAAAAACACACTTAAGCTTATAACCACACCGATAAATATTGAAAAAAACAGATGCTCCATTAACGCTCCTTAATATATAATATTTCATTATAAGAAAATAACTATTAATATTTTATTAATAGTTATTTTCTTAGGTTATACTATCCGTAAAAAATCCATCTCTTCTTCATCATAAAATAGAATTTCACCAGTCTCTATTTTGTAGTACCAGCCTCTTATAGATAAAGTTCCATCCATAACTTTTTGTGCAACTTTTGGGTAAGTAAGAATATTTTGCATAGAAAATATCACAGAAATTTGTTCTGTATGTTTTAATTTTTCATCAAAGCTAAAGTTATATTTTGTTGCCATTTTATCAACCATATCTTTTGCTCTATTTCCAAGCTCTAACCATTTTCTCAAATGTGCCATAGAATCCATATCAAGAGTTTCTCTTTCATATACCCCTTTTATGGCCCCACAGTGAGAATGTCCACAAATTATTATATTGCTAACTTTGAGATGTGAAACAGCATACTCTATAGCCGCAGCGGTTCCGTGAAATTCTACTTTAGGGTTAAACGGAGGAACAAAATTACCTACATTTCGATATACAAAAAGGTCACCAGGGTCTGAATTTGTGATAAGATTTGGTACAACTCTTGAATCGCTACAACCTATAAACAGAGCCTTTGGATGTTGACCATTTTTAACGAGATCTATATATTTATTTTTATTTTTCTTAAATACACTTTTGCGAAAAGTACTTGCCCCATCTATTAAATCTGACATTTTCATACACTACTCCTAATTCCCAAATTCTACCCAACCAAACCTTAAAAAGTAAAAAGGGGTCAGGGTTAAACTTTAAACTTTTATGTGATAATATGCTGGTAAATTTAAATTTTAAAAGGATTTATGATGCCAAGAAGAGCTAGAGTTATGATTTGTGGTTATCATCATGTATATAACAGGGGTGTTGCAAAAAACAAAATATTTTTAAATGATACTGATAAAGAGAAATTTTTAGAGATATTAGGAAGCGTAAGTAAGCAATACAAATTTAATATTCATTCTTTTTGTCTCATGAATAATCACTATCACCTTTTATTGGAAAATACAAGAGAAAATCTATCTGAGGGCATGAGGCAATTAAATGCTGTATATGCTATGTATTTTAATCAAAGATATAAGAGAGTCGGTCATTTATGGCAAGATCGTTTTAAGTCTTGGTATATCGCAGATGAAAAGTATCTGTTTACTCTTTTTAAATACATAGAAGCAAATCCTTTGAAGGCAAATTTGAGCAAAAAAATAGGAGAATATAAGTATAGTTCAACATATAGTATATTAAGAGATGCCGTTCCATTTTTTTTGAGAAACAGTTTTGTTTTGCGAGATTATCATACTCAAGAGCTTTTTGAAATATTAAATATACCTATGAGTAAAAAAGAACAAGAAAATGTAGAAAGCTTAAAGAAGATTAAATATACAAAAGATAGCAATTTTATCCCGATACAAAGATTGGAATTACAAGTTTATTTTAAAGATACAAAAAACAAAAAAGACAGAAATGTAGCGATACAAAAAGCCTTTGATAACGAGTACAGTAAAAGTGAAATAGCAAAAAAACTTGGCTTAAGCGTCACCGCAGTGTGTAAAATCTTAAAAAAGTTTAAAGTTTAACCCTGACCCCTATGGGGAATTAAAGGTTATTTTGGTAAAATAATTTAAATTATATATAAAGAGGTCAATGTATGGAAAATGTTTTCGATAATAACCAAGATATTCAAGAGATATATATAGAAGACTCTATCAAGACGAGTTATCTTGATTATTCAATGAGTGTAATTATTGGGCGTGCTTTGCCTGATGCTAGAGATGGTTTGAAGCCAGTTCATAGGAGAATTTTATATGCTATGAATGACTTGAGTATCAGTTCTCGTAGCCCTTATAAAAAATCAGCCCGTATCGTCGGTGATGTTATTGGTAAGTATCATCCTCACGGGGATACTGCTGTTTATGACGCCTTAGTTCGTATGGCTCAGCCGTTTTCCATGAGGATTCCATCAGTTGATGGGCAAGGAAACTTTGGTTCAATTGACGGCGACAATGCAGCTGCTATGCGTTATACTGAAGCTAGAATGACTCAATTGTCAGAAGAGTTATTAAAAGACTTGGATAAAGATACAGTTGATTTTGTATCCAACTATGATGATAGCATGAGCGAGCC
Source organism: Campylobacterota bacterium (assembly GCA_013151055.1). GTDB lineage: Bacteria > Campylobacterota > Campylobacteria > Campylobacterales > Sulfurospirillaceae > JAADIZ01. The sequence continues at coordinate 261 of JAADIZ010000103.1, read as the reverse complement.
TGATGTTCTTCCTAGCCGTGTTCCGAACTTACTACTAAATGGTTCGAGCGGAATTGCTGTTGGTATGGCTACAAATATTCCGCCTCATTGTCTAGATGAGTTGATAGATGCTTTATTACTTTTGATAGATAATCCTGAAGCACAACTTGATGAAATTATGGAATTTATAAAAGGACCAGATTTTCCAACTAGAGGTATCATTTTTGGTAAAAAAGGGATATTAGATGCCTATAAGACAGGTCGTGGACGAATTAAAATACG
>JAADIZ010000034.1 GCA_013151055.1 Campylobacterota bacterium | reverse complement strand
AGTAAAACATTTACAAAAAATAAAATTTATACTCAATAAAATAGATATGATGTGATTTGCAAATTGATTTTAAGCAAAAGTAGTTGTACGGTCTGTAAAAAGCTATATAAAAGCTGATTTTAGATAGAATTTAAACCTTAGAATTTATATAATATAAGGTTTTTATATGAGCAAACCATTACTAATTGAGATTGGCGTTGAAGAGCTTCCTGCGATACCGTTTTTGAAAGAATTTCCAAATATTTCCAAAAAATATGCACAAATTTTAGAAAGATATTCATTACTATGTGAATTTGAATTTTATTATACTCCTAGAAGATTAGTTTTGTGGCATAGAGAATTTCCATTACATCAAGCTGATAAAGAGGAAGAGTTTTTTGGTGCACCACTAAGCATCGCATATAAAGATGGTGTTGCTACTCCTGCGGCTTTGGGTTTTGCTAGAAAATGTGGAATTGATGTAAGCCAACTGAAAACTTCTACTAAAGGCGGAAAAGAAGTTTTATATTATAAAAAAGTTTCAAGTGGTGGAGAGTCAAAGAAAGTAATTGGAAGTATAGTTGATAAATTTTTGAAGAGTTTAAGCTTTGGAAAGTCCATGAGATGGGGTTATAATGAAGAGAGTTTTATAAGACCAATTCGCTCAATCGCTTGTTTACTTGGAGATGAAATTATAGAATTTAACTCTTACGGCGTAAAATCTTCAAATTTTGCATATCCTCACAGACATATATCTTATAAGCCTTTTTCTTTTAATTTTGCAGGTGATTATTTTGATAAAATCAAAGAAAACGGCATAACACTTTTTGCAGATGAGAGAAAAGAAAAGATACTTAAAGAATTTAAAGATATAGAAGAAAAAAATAGTGTAAAGATAGAGATAGATGAAGATTTATTATCAGAAGTAGTTGCGATTACTGAACACCCAACCGCACTTATAGGAAATTTTGACGAAGAGTTTTTGACAGTTCCACCTGAAGTCATCATGACATCCATGAAAGAGCACCAAAGATACTTTCCTGTTTTTAAAAGTGGTGTTTTGACAAATAGTTTTATAGTTGTGAGTAATGCTATCAGTGATGATTATAGCTTGATAGTTAGTGGAAATGAAAAAGTCCTTCGTGCAAGACTTAGTGATGCACTTTTCTTTTATAAAAATGATTTAAAAAACGGTTTGGATTTTTCAGGACTTAAAGATATCTTGTTTTTAGATGGTCTAGGCTCAGTTTTTGAAAAAGAGATGAGAGAGAAAGATATCGCGGATTACTTATATAAAAAATATGAAACAAAACTTATGGATGAAAATCCAAACAAAGAAAAACTACTAGATTTATTGCATAGAGCAGTATTGTTTTCAAAGACAGATTTGCTAAGTGAAATGGTTTATGAATTTACAGAGCTTCAAGGCTTGATGGGTTATTATTATGCAAAGGCAGCAGGAGAAGATGAGTTAGTATCGCTTTGTTTAAAAGAACAATATCTTCCAAATAGCGAAGATAGTCTTTTGCCGAGCACTATTTTTAGCTCAATCATAGCACTTTCAAGTAAGCTTGATTCTTTGATAGGACTTTTTAGTATAGATAAAATTCCAACAGGAACAAAAGATCCATTTGCACTTAGACGAGCGGTAAATGGCATCATAAAAATAGTACTAAATTATAATTTGCAATTTGATATAAACAAAGATTTAGAAGCTCTTTGCAAACAATATAAGAGTTTTAATATTACCGCTTTGCAGCAATTTTTTGTAGAGAGAATTTACCAATTTTTTGCCGTAAATCCTTCCGTTGTTAAATCTGTCTTGCATAGTGGCGAGAGAGATATTGTGAAGTTATCTTTAAAGATAAAAGCTTTGAGTAGTATAGTAGATAGCGAAGGTTTTAAAGAGAGTTTTACAACTTTTAAAAGAGTCGCAAATATCGTAAAAAAATTGGATTTAAACGATTTAACCGTGGATGAAAAATTACTAGAGTTAGACGAAGAAAAAGCCCTTTTTGAAGCATTTTTAAAAGTTAAAAATAGTAGTTTTGATACTTACGAGGCAAAATTAGATGCTCTTTTTTCACTCAAACCTGCCATAGATAGTTTTTTTGATAATGTTATGGTAAATGTAGATGAAGTTGCTATAAAAACAAACCGACAAAATTTGATAAAATCCATTTATAAAGAATTTCAAGCAATTGCAGATATCAAAGAAATCTCTTTTTGATTTTGCCATAGTAGGTGCTGGTATAAGTGGTGCCTGCACAGCATATTTCTTAAAAAAATATGGTAAAAAAGTTATAGTAATTGATAAAGATAAAATTGCATCAGGCGGTAGTGGAGTTGCAGGTGCCTTTTTGTCTCCAAAGATAGGCTCAAATTCACTATACACACAATTTATTAACAAATCATTTGAATTTTCTATCAAATTTTATGAGAAAAATTTCCCCCAATTTTTAGATAAATCTGGAATTCTAAGAGTTTTAAAAAGTGAAAATGATATAAAAAAATGCAAACAACATGAAGCATATATACCAAAAAATTTTCAATACTTACAATCTTGTAAGATAACAAACTTGAGAAAAGAAGCTTGCAAGTATGGTGGATATTTTTTTAATGATGGTGCTGTGATAGATGCTAAAGGCGTGATAAATCATTTATTGAAAGACATAAAAGTTTTAGAAAACAACAAAATTGATGATTTTAGTTTAAATGGCGATGGATATTATGAATTAGGAGATATAAAAGCAAAAGGTATCGTCATATGTGCTGGAAATTCTGGGCATTTAGAGCTTAAATATCTTGGATTTAAAAATATATATGGGCATAGATTAGATATCAAAACTACTACGAAATTGCCAACTCACATGCATAAAGCTTATTCTATAAGTGCCAGCAAAAAGGGCTTAGTTCATATAGGAGCTACTCATATCCCAAGTTATATTTATGATGAAAAAGATGACTACTATGACAAGATAAACGAGATGATAAATTTAGCTAAATCTTATGTTTATTTTGATGATTTTGAAGTCCAAGATATTCATCTTGGTGTTAGAAATTCAACTACAGATTTTTTTCCTATTATTGGGAAGGTGATAAATGCAAAAGAGACACTAGATAAATATCCATACATCAAAAAAGGCTCACTTGTTCCAAAAGAAAAATACATATACTATTCAAATATGTACATAAATGCAGGTTTGGGAGCGAGAGGATTTATAATAGCACCAAAAACGGCAGAAAATTTAGCAAAATATTTATGTAATAATGATAAAATAGACAAAAGATTAGATACCGCAAGATTATTTTTAAAATTTGCAAAAAAGAAGGATTGATATGAAATACCTTATGTTCATTGTTTTAGCTAGTATCGGATTAAATGCAACTGTATATTATGCTAAGGTTGAACCAGTACAAAAATACAGCATAAAATCAGCTGTCAGTGGAAAAGTTTTGAGTTCGCTTGATGATATGGAAGGCAGAGTATCGAATGGTAAAGTGCTTATTCATCTTGATGATGTGCTAAATATCGAAGATTTGAAAAATTCTAAGGAAAATCTAAAAACCTTAGAAAAGATGATATCAATAACAAGACAAAATCTCAAAAATGCCAAGAAAGTTTTTGATATAAGAGAAAAGAATTATAGCAAAATCAAAAATTTAAAAACAAAATCAAGAGTTGAAAAGGATAATGAGCTTATAAATAGTGTAAATTCACAAAATCAAGTGCTTGCGTTGATGAGTAATCTAGAAAATCTAAAAAATCAGAAAAATGATTTAAGATATAAAATTGTAACTCTCAAAGATGTGATAAGTAAAAAAAGTATAAGAGTTCCAAAAGAATATTTTATCTATAAACTTTATTCTAGAAAAGGCGGTTTTGTGGGTATAGGTGCACCTCTTGTTGATGCTTATGATATATCTCGTGCAAAATTAACTGTTTTTGTTTCTAAAGAAGATTATGAATTGGCTAAAAATGGTGTTATATACATCAATAATAAACCAACTACTTACAAAGTAGATAAACTTTGGGATACTGCAGATACTCAAAACATTTCTTCTTATAAAGCAGAAATTATCATACCTGCTCCAAAAGTTTTTTCAAAATTACTCAAAGTTGAATTTAGAAAAAAATGATAAAAAAGAGTACTTGCCCACTTGATTGTTTTGATAGTTGCAGCGTTATCCTAGGCGATGATGGTAAACTAAAAGGAGACAAAAGTCATCCAATTACGCGAGGATATTTATGCCATCATTTAAATAATTATCATAAAATTCCAAGAATTCAAAAACCACTTTTTCAAGGTAACGAGATAAGCATGAGCGAAGCTTTGGAGATATTAGCTGCAAAATTAGCAGAAACTAGTTCTCCAAAGGTTTTGCACTATAAAGGTAGTGGAAATCTAGGAGCTATGCAAAGTGTTACAAGACTTTTTTTTGATAGATACAAAGCTACTTTGACCAAAGGTGGGCTTTGTGAAGAAGCTGGAATTTATGGCATAGAAGAGGGCAGAGGTGCGGCTCTAGCACTTTCTCCAAATATCGTAAAAAAGAGTGAAGTCGTGATAGTTTGGGGTAGAAATAGCAGTATCACAAATTCTCATATGCTACCAGCTTTAAAAAATAAAAAACTTATAGTTATAGATCCTCGCTGTACAGATATCGCTAAAAAAGCAGATATACATGTTCAAATAAAACCGAGATGCGATATCCATCTTGCCATGTTGTTAAGTCGAGTGGCGTATATGGAGCAAATGGAAGATGTGGATTTTATAAAAAAAAGGTGTGAAAATTTTGACTATTTTTTAGATGAAGTTAATGGAACTCCTATGGTTGAGCTTATGCAAAAAAGCGGTGTTAGTCTGGATACAGTAGGCAGTATTTTAGACATGATAAAAGATAAAAAAGTAACCATTTTAGTAGGAATTGGTGTACAAAAATACAGACATGGACATAGTGTTTTAAGATCAATTGACTCTTTTGCAGCACTTCTTGGATTATTTGGAAAAGAAGGTTGCGGAGTAGGTTTTATTGATGATAGTAGCTATGGTTTTGGCAAGCCATTTGCGAAAATGAGTAAAAATCAAGTTCCTATGCCAACAGTTGATTTTGCAGATTTTGATGTGAATTTTATACAAGGTGGAAATCCTGTGACCCAGCATCCTTGCACTACAAAGGTAAAAGAAGGATTGAAAAAGTCAAAATTTGTAATATATTTTGGACTTTTTGAGAATGAGACATCCAAAATGGCTGATTTGATTATTCCTGCAAAAAGTTTTTTAGAAAAAGAAGATATAAGGCTCTCTTATGGTCATGAATACATAGGATTTATGCCAAAGCTAAAAGAGAGTAAAATTGGTATAAGCGAGTATGAACTTAGTTCATTTTTGATAGATAAATTTGGTTTTGATAAGTTAAAATCTGAAGCAGAGTATATATCTGAAGTACTAGGTGACAATAGCATCAAAAAAGATAATTTATTGGTTTGTAAATACTTACAAAATTCTCCATATAGTGAGAAATTTTATACACAAAGTGGAAAATTTGAATTTTTTGATGAATTTGATTCTGATTTTGATGAAAAACAAGGAGATTTTTATCTCTTAGCAGTAAAGCAAAACAGATCTTTAAATTCTCAATTTTATACAGATGATTTTTTGTATGTTCCTGTAAGTTTGGGATTAAAAGATGGTGATTTTCTAAAATTAGGTAATGGAAAATTTGAGTGTAAATATAAAATAAAAGTCGATGAAAATCTAAGAGATGATTGCT
>JAADIZ010000148.1:25383-29201 GCA_013151055.1 Campylobacterota bacterium | reverse complement strand
CTTCTTAGTATAAACGCTTTTACGGAGCTAAATGATTCGGCTCTTATTGACTCTAGTTTAGATATCTCTAGTTCACACCATACCAAGCCCAATCTTCCCGCCTCTTTTGTGCCAAATAGAAATGCTATATTTTTTACTTTAGCTCATGCTTTTGCCCAAAAACAAGGCATAAATCATCTTGTAACTGGCATAAATCAGACAGATTATTCAGGGTATCCAGATTGCAGAGAAAACTTTGTAAAAGCCTTAGAGTTGGCTCTAAATCTAGGAAGTGAATCTGATATAAAATTTCACTATCCACTGATGCACCTAAGCAAAGCAGAAACCTTTGAGTTGGCACAAATTGAGAGGATATTAGATATAGTAATAGACCAATCTCATACTTGTTATAACGGTGATCACAAAAGCTTTCATGAATGGGGTTACGGATGTAGTGAGTGTCCAGCTTGTGTGCTTAGAGCCAAAGGCTGGGAAGAGTTCGTAGCAAAATAATTACTACAAAACTTTTTACATTCCTGCTTTTGTTGTGATTTTATTCATAGCGTTTGATAGCTTTGGAATAACGCTTTGTCCTGCAAGATTATATTTTTTTTCTAAGTTCTTGGGATCGATGTACTCTATTTTTGTTTTACCATCAGAGTCTTTGTAAACCAGAACCTTCATAGGCAAATCAATTGCAGCTTTTATATCTTTTTGTATTATTTTGGTACCAAGTTTTGGATTTCCAAAAATAACGAGTTTTGCATCAGTCAGATTTAAGCCAACACTTTTAGCCCCTTTTCTAAAATCAATAATTACAAATAGTGTGATACCTTTTGCTTTTAGAATTTTTTGTAATTTTGTTACTGTTTTATCCACAGAATTTACACTATTTTTGACAGTTAAATTTCCTGCACTAAAAGCAATAACAGCAAATAAACTTAGAATTAGTACTTTTAATTTCATATTTTCTCCTTAAATTTTTTAGTAGATTATCAAAATAGAGTGCATCTAATGTGTAGTGTGATAAAAAACTACACAAAAACTAAATATACTTGTTATAATATACAAAATAAAAGGGGATGTAAGGATATGAATTTACAGAGCATCAGCTGGAATTTCAGCAGTAAAATAGTACACTCTCGCCAAAGGCGTAGCTTTAGTCGCGAGGAATTTTACTTGGGCTTTGCCCAAATAAAAGGGGACATAAAAAAGGGGATATAAGGATATGAATTTACAGAGCATCAACTCGTGCTTCAGTCGCGAGGAATTTAGTAGGAGCTTTGCTCCTACTAAAGGGGACATTAAATGAAAGATTCACAATTGACAGAATTGTATTTTGTAGTAGGAAGCCCATTTAGGTACTATATGTTTGTTTTATTGACAATGTTTGGTGGTTGGAATATAGCAAAAGATATGATGAATATCATGGAGCACAATCTTGATGTAAAAGCGATTGCAGGAGAGTATATAGGCATCACGATTTTATCCATGATAGGATTTTATTTGGTGAGAAAAAATGCGATAAGAAAAATAAAACAGATAGAAAGCAAAAAATGAAAATTTTACTTCTTGAAGATGATTTTATGCTAGCGGATATACTATATCATCATCTCAAAGAGATGTCTTATGAAGTAAAGCATGTAAATGATGGGCAAAAAGCTTTGGATGAAGCTAGTTCAAACGCTTTTGATTTGATGATATTGGATATAAATGTTCCTAAAATTAGTGGTTTAGATGTGATAAAAAGCATCAGAGAGTACAATGATACAACGCCAGCTATACTAATCACGGCTTATCAAGATACAAAGCATCTCAAAAATGGATTTGAAAATGGTTGTGATGATTATATAAAAAAACCATTTGATTTAGAAGAGTTGGATTTGAGAATTAATAATATCAAAAAAAGATTTAGCATAGAAAACGATAATATCGTGAGAATTGATGATGATATTTATATGGTTCCTTCTAAAAATTTATTAAATATCAAAAAAACTGAGTTTCAGCTTGCAAAAAAAGAGATAGAAGTATTGTTGTATCTAACTAGCCGAAAAAAAAGAGTCATATCTTCAGATGAATTGATGCAAAATCTTTGGGAATTTGAAGAGATGCCGACAGATGCAACAATTAGGGTTTATATAAGAAATCTTAGAAATATCATAGGAAAAGATAGGATAAAAACCATAAGAGGGAGTGGGTACTTTTTTGAATAAAGATGAAAAAAAAGCACTTGTTGGGTTTTTAAGTATTTATACGCTCTCTGCTTTTATCCTTATGTCTATTATCGCTATATTGTACTATAACAAGGGTATAACTTCGATTGAGGATCAGTGTAGCATTGAGATGAATAATGCATCTCTTGTAGCTGAACAAGAACTCATGAAGGCACAAATGAATAATAAAAGATATATCTTTAATCCTCCAAAAAACAGTATGAGATTAGGGCTGTTTAATACTAAGAGAAAAGAAATATTTTCAAATCTAAAAGATGCAGATGTGCTTTTTTCGCAAAAAGCATACAAAAATAACAAACACGAATATCATATAAAAAAATTAGATAATCCAATTCTAGGAGTTGCCTATATAGTTGTAGAAAATGATGGCAATAAACAACAAAAAATCAAGCTAATTGCTATCATAATTTCTACTATTGTAGCCTCAATTTTGTTTGTTCTTTTGATAGGGTATTTACTTAGTAAAATTTTGTTAAAGCCAATCAGGGAGAGAATAGAAAAATTAAATCGATTTATAAGAGATAGTTCACACGAGATAAATACCCCTGTATCGGCACTAATGATGAGTACATCTTCTATAAAAAATTTAAAAGAGCTAAATCCAAGGGTTTTGAACCATATCTCAGTAAGTGCAAAGCTGATTTCACAGATTTATAATACTCTCTCTTTTGTGGCATTTAATGAAATAGATGAGATATATGACGAAAAATTTGATTTAAAAGAGTTGGTTGAGCAAAGTGTAAGATTTTTTGATGAAATCGCAAAAAGTAAAGGAAATAGTATCAAATGTTCACTCCAAAACACACCAGTTTTTTTAGATAAAACAAGGATGAGCAAAGTGATAAATAACTTGCTCTCAAATGCCCTTAAATACTCATATCCAAGGACAACAGTAGATATTATTTTGAAAGATTATACTCTTTGTATCATAAATGAAGGCGAGGGAATCAACGAAGAAGATCAAAAGTCAATTTTCAAAAGATTTGAGCGAAGAAGCAAAAGTGAAGGTGGCTTTGGAATAGGCTTGGATATAGTACAAAGTGTTTGCAACGAGTACAATATCCAAATTAAAGTAGAATCAACTATAAATGAAAAGACTACATTTTTTCTAACATTTCCTAAGCCTCGATAATTTTATGTAAGGTGTGAATTTTTTCAGTTATATTTTTGGCTTTTGTGATTTCTGTTACAAGAGCTACACTTTTTGCTCCAGCATTTATGATTTGTTTCAAGTTGTGCTCTTTTATACCGCCAATTGCCACAAAAGGGATAGATATATTTTTTGCAACAAATTCTAAATACTCAATACCCACAGTTGCATAATCTTTTGTATTTGTGTCAAATATTGGTCCAACTCCTATATAGTCAGCCCCAAGTTTAACTGCCTCTATCGCTTGGGCTTTTGAATGTGTGGATATTCCTATGATTTTATCATTTCCTATGAGCTTACGCACTTCCAAAAATGGCCAATCATCTTGACCTATGTGAACTCCATCAGCTTCGACCATCATCGCTAACTCTATATGGTCATTAATTATAAAAATCACGCCAAATTCTTTTGTGATTTTTCTTAAAATTATTGCTTCTTCATACATCTCTTTGAAA
>JAADIZ010000148.1:0-25304 GCA_013151055.1 Campylobacterota bacterium | reverse complement strand
CCATTTGAAAATTTTTCAAAAGTTATGCCATAAATTCCGCTAGGAAATCTTTTTTTGTTTGCTAATTCAAGCAAATCTTTTTCAAGATAATACAGTTCATACCTTAGGCTTTCGTACTTTTTACCGATGTCATACATATTGTCCACCGTTTTACTTATCTCTTCTATAACTCGCAAGGCTTCGAGTGCTCTTTTGAAATTTGCCGTGATGATTTGGATTAGGCCATCTTTTTTGTCGATTTTACTCTGCTTCGTAATAGTTGTACCGATGTCATGAGCACTGTCTCTATGTTTAAGCATATGAAAATCCAAATCTTTCAGATTTTTTCTTACTTTGTGTCTCATGTCTCTTAGCTTTTTTGTAAGCTTTTCATCTTCATAATGAAACCTGCAAATATCTTCTACCACTCGAATTCCCTCCGCCGCTCGATTCACATTTGCATCAAGTATTCTGTAAATTTTTTTCATATACTCTCCCAATTTTTATACACAGGTTCATATCCTAAACTTTGTATTCTTTGTATGACTTCATCACTTTGCCTTTTGTCTGAGATTTCAAACTGAGGTTCTGTTCTTGCTTTTGTATATCCACCAACTTCTGTTTTTGAACCAGCTGAAAATTTTGTAGCACAGATACCCAAAAGGTTATCTCTAAACTTTGCATTTTCTCTAGTTGATATATTTATCTCAACTCTTGGCAAAAATAGTCGATAAGCACACATGATTTGTACAAATGTTACATCATCAAGTATTGTATTTGGCTTAAAATGACCTTCGGCATCATTTATTCTTGGGAGCGAAAGACCAAGTTCGCATTCAAGATATTTATTGCTTAGATATGAAGCATGAAGTCCACTAAAAAATGCCTCTTTTTTTATATCTCCAAGTCCAAAAAGTGTGCCAATATTTAAAGCTCTAAATCCAGCTTCTGCACCTCTTTGCGGAGTTTCTAGCCTATAATCATAGTTGCTTTTTTCTCCACTTACATGAACTTGCTGATATACCTTTTTGTCATAAACTTCTTGATAAATAGTCAAGCCATCAACTCCTGCTTTAAATAGCTTTTTATAATCATCTTGACTCATAGGAAAAACTTCAATAGATACAAAAGAGAACTGTTTTTTTAAAATTTTTGCAACTTCGCAAAGATAGCTAAGAGGTGTTACTTTTCTTGATTCACCTGTTAAAAAAAGTATGCTTTTTATGCCACTTTTTGCTATCTCTTGTGCTTCTATCTCAACTTCTTCAAGTGAGAGTTTTTTTCTTTGGATTTTGTTTTTTTTACTAAAGCCACAATATAGACAATTGCTACTACAGTAATTTGAAACATATATCGGAAGATATAGATTTATAGTGTATCCAAAATTTGCAACTGTAATTTTATGAGCTTTTTGTGCTAGTTTTTCCAAATAATTTTTTGCTTTAGGTGCTAATAAATTTAAAAAATCAAATTTATTTAACTCTTTTTTCTCTATTGATGTGAGTATCATTTCATCAGTTACATTTTCAAAATAGTTTTGAAAGTCAAAGTTCTCATACTCTTTTAATATATTTGCAAAACTCATAAATTTAAAAATCCTGTTAATGGTGAAGATGCATTTGCATATTTGCTTTGTTCTTGAAGTTTTAAAAGATATGCCGTTCTGCCAGCTTCTATGGCAAGTGAAAATGCCCTAGCTGCTAATGCAGGACTTGAGGCAGTAGCGATAGCCGTATTTATCAAAACAGCGTCAGCTCCCATTTCCATGGCTTGTGCGGCATGAGAAGGAAGTCCAATTCCTGCATCTACTATAACAGGAATATTGCTATTTTCTATAATCATCTCAATCAAACTTTTTGTTTGAAGTCCAGCGTTTGAACCAATCGGTGAGCCTAGAGGCATAACGGCACTAGCTCCTGCATCTTCTAGTTTTTTACAAGTTACAATATCAGGTAAAATATAAGGCAATACTATAAAGCCATCATTTGCCAATGCTTTTGTGGCTTTTATAGTCTCTTCATTGTCTGGCATTAGGTATTTTGCATCGTGTATAACTTCTATTTTTATAAAATCACCACATCCAGCAACTCTGGCTATATGAGCAATTCTAATCGCTTCTTTGGCATTTCTAGCTCCTGATGTATTTGGCAAAAGTGTGATATGTTTTGGTATATAATTAAGTATATTATCAATCGGATTTTCAAGATTTACTCGTCTTAGTGCCACTGTAATTATCTGTGAACCACTTTTTTCTAACATCTTTTTTATATCGTTCTTATCTCTAAATTTTCCAGTACCGCTCAAAAGTCTGCTTGAAAATTCTTTGTTGCCAATTTTTAGTATATCCATTTAACCACCTCCCATAAAAGTGATAATCTCTACATTGTCTTCATCTTTTAAAATAAATTTATCATATCTATCTTTTTTGATTATATTTAAATTTACTTCTACAATAACACTGCTCGGTTTTAAATCAAGAAATTCTAATAAAGCATTGATAGAAGAATTTTCTTCTATCTGCTTATCTCGATTATTTATCTTAATAGATATCATCTCTAGACTTTTTGGTAAATTTCTCCAACCATATCTTTGGAGGAGACTTGAAATTTTTCAGATTGTTCATCCATGCCTTCTTCAAAAGCATCATTGATATTTTTGATACCTTTTTTATCTGCGTAATCTCTTATATCTTGGCTTATCTTCATGGAGCAAAATTTTGGTCCACACATTGAACAAAAGTGGGCTATTTTAGCACCCTCGGTTGGTAGCTCTTTGTCGTGAAAATCCATTGCACGATCTGGGTCAAAGCCTATATTAAATTGGTCATACCATCTAAACTCAAATCTTGCCTTACTCATGGCATTATCTCGTATTTGTGCTCCCGTGAAGCCTTTTGCAAGGTCTGCAGCGTGAGCTGCTATCTTATAAGTGATAATTCCCTCTTTGACATCATCTTTATTTGGTAAACCTAAATGTTCTTTTGGCGTTACATAGCAAAGCATAGCAGTTCCATACCAGCCAATATTTGCAGCTCCTATGGCTGAAGTGATATGGTCATATCCTGGTGCTATATCTGTAGTTAAGGGTCCGAGTGTATAAAAAGGGGCTTCAAAGCAATCTTCTAATTCTTTATTCATATTTTCTTTTATCATATGAAGTGGCACATGACCAGGTCCCTCTATCATTACTTGAACATCGTGTTTCCAAGCTATTTTGGTTAATTCTCCTAGAGTTTCAAGTTCTGCAAATTGTGCTTCATCATTTGCATCATATATGCTCCCCGGTCTTAATCCGTCACCTAGAGAAAATGCTACATCATATGTTTTCATGATGAGGCATATATCTTCAAAGTGCTCATATAAAAAACTCTCTTTATGATGATGTAAGCACCATTTTGCCATTATAGCACCTCCACGAGAGACGATTCCTGTGAGTCTTGAAGCAGACATCGGTATGAAGTGCAGTCTAACACCAGCGTGAATAGTAAAATAATCAACTCCTTGCTCAGCTTGCTCAATCAAAGTATCTCTATACACTTCCCAAGTTAAGTCCTCCGCTATGCCATTTACTTTTTCTAATGCTTGATATATCGGAACTGTGCCTATCGGTACAGCTGAATTTCTGATAATCCACTCTCTTGTTTCGTGTATATTTTCACCAGTCGAGAGATCCATAACAGTATCAGCACCCCATCTAGTTGAATAAATCATCTTTTCAACTTCTTCTTCTATTGATGATGAAGTAGCCGAATTTCCTATATTTGCATTGATTTTGACCATAAAATTTTGTCCAATTATCATGGGTTCACTCTCAGGGTGATTTATATTTGCTGGTATTATTGCTCTTCCTGAGGCTATTTCATTTCTTATAAATTCTGGTGTATAAAAATCAGGAAGTTTACTGCCAAAGCTCATGCCTTTATGCTGTTTAGATAAGAGTTTGTCTTTTTTCATCTCTTCTATTTTGCAATTTTCTCTTATGGCTATAAATTCCATTTCAGGAGTTACGATGCCTTTTCTTGCGTAGTGCATTTGAGTGACATTTTTGCCTTTTTTGGCGCGTCTAGGTTTTTGAATATTTGGAAAACGAAGTACACTTAATTCCTCTTTTGCATGTCTATTATGAAAATACTTAGAGCTAAAATCATCAAGTTTTTTTGTATCATTTCTATCAGTTATCCATTTGCCTCTTATACTTTTTAATCCGCAATGCAAATCTATATGTACATTTTCATCTGTGTAAGGACCAGTTGTATCATAAACATAAAGTGGAGGGTTTTGCTCGAAGTTGCCATCGCTTTTTGCTGTTGGGCTAAGAGTAATTTCTCTAATAGGGACTTGTATATCAGCTCTACTGCCTTGCTCATATATCTTTTTTGAATTTGGAAGATTTTGTATGTATGACTTGTTAATCTCTTTGAGATTGTCTAGTGTTTTACTCATGTAGTTTTCTCCTTTTCCTACGCTGGCATTATCCAGATCAGGTTAAACGATAAAAGCGAGTAACTTTTATCGAATGTTGAGGGTATTTTCTCAGCCGAAATTTCAGCACCCCTAAGACATTTTGTACGTGGTTTGACAATGATAAAATCGAATTATAGCAAGCGAAACAAAATGGTAGCTTAAAAGAAAATTTCTATATAAGCCTTATTATATTTTTTAAATCATCTATATCTTTTATTTTTGATATTCTTATTTGTTGCATGTCAATACTAATAGCTTGATTATTAAATAGTCTATTTTTTAAAATATCAACTTTCGTAACACTACTTTCGTTTTTAGTTAAAATGATAAAATCATCGCCTTTGACTCTGAATATTTTATCTGTAGAAAAAATATCTCTTAGAAAATTAGAAAAATCTATTAAAAATTTATCTCCATTTTCCCAGCCAAAAAGATTATTGTATATTGTAAATTTTTTTAAATTTACAATATACAAGAATTGATATTTTGAAAAATGATTTTCCAAATAGATAAATTGTAGAAATTTTTTGTTGTAGCAGGTTGTTAGACTATCTCTAAAAAAATATGAAAATCTTGCCTCTTCTAGTTCATCAATAGGAGTTTGATGGATTTTTTGATTTAGAGGAAATTTGCTAAAAATTTTAATAGCAATATCTATCAAATCACTTGAAAAAGAGATATCTCTCAAAGAATCTAACTCTCTGAGCGCCTCTTCTTTAGTTTTTGCTTGCTTATATATCCTGTTCGTTGTCATGGCATCGTATGTATCGGCGATAGATAATATTTGAGATAAGATCGGAATTTCATCTTTTTTCAAACCTTGTGGATAACCACTTCCATCATACCTTTCATGATGGTGCAAGATAACATTCATCTCATCTTGTAAAAATATAACATCGCTTAGCATATCATATGCAGCTTGAGGGTGTTCTTTGATGATTTCATACTCTACATTTGTTAGTTTTCCTGGTTTTAAAAGTATTGAATCTGGAATTTTTATTTTGCCTATATCATGAATTAATGCAGCTTTTTCTAAGGTTGCCTTCTTCTTTTTACTTAAACCCATAGTTATTGCTATCTCTTGAGCATACTTTTGCACTCTTTCATCATGTCCTGCAGTATAAGGGTCCCTTGCTTCGATTGTTTTATTTAAAGAGAGTACAATTTGCTCATAACTATCTTCTTTATCTTTTTTATGTTTTTCTAAAGTGAGCCAAAGACCGATATCTCCACTTAATTCATCTATCAATTCTATCTCTTTAACTTTAAAACCATTTGGGTTAGTAGTTAGCACACAAATGATATGAGTAAGTTTTGCATCAACAAAAATAGGAACTGAAAGAGAATATGAAAATTCACAATTTTCTTTGCACATATAGAGTATTTGCCCTGTAATCTTGTGCATATGTATTTTTTTATTTTTATATACTTCATTGAAGATAGGATTTTTGTCTATACTCTTTTTTTGCAAGGTATCTTTGATTTGCTGTGCTATATCATGTTCGCTTTTTGCTATAATTGATATACTATTTGATTTATTTATGTAAGCTACTAAACAAAAAGAGTATATCTCATTTTCTGATATTTTATCACATATATCTTTTAGTTTTTTTATTTTGTCTGTTTTTTCTAATAATAGTTGATTTACATCTTTTACCGTTGTTATTATATTTGTTAAATATATTTGGTCGATAAGGTTTTGTTTGATAATATTTTTTGCATCAAATAACTTTTTTGTTGCTTTTGTTACTCTATATTTTAGTAATTTATTGATATATAGTAGAGATATTACCAACAAAAACAAAATGGCAAATGCTAAGATAACCCACATTAAATAAAGTCTATTTGGTTTTATAGTTAAGTATTGATTTAAAATCTTATAGTACTTCGAATTTTCATCTATTTTATAATTCTTCAAATCATTATCAAGAAGCTTTTTTAATTGAATGTCTTGTTTGTTTAGTGCAAAAGTTAGGTTTATAGGTTTAAAAATTATACCACTTTTCTTTATGTTCGGAAATTTTTTATATACACCATAATATAAAAGTCTGCCCCCGATACCAGCAAATACTTTTCCGCTTTCTATAGCCTTAAATACATCATCATAGGTGTTAAACAGAACAATTTTTGTATCTATTTTAAACTCTCTTGCGTGTTCTATAAAAGAGTTAATGTAGATATCTTGTTTTAAGGCACCTATCTTTTTGTTTTCTAAATCCAAAAAGTTTTTTATGTGAGTGCTGTTTTTAATGTATATAACTCCCCAATTAGACAAAACAGTTACATTTGAAAAAAGCATATCTTTTGCTCTTTGACTCGAATACGCGATGGGACCTAGTATATCAATTTTTTTATTTTTAAGAAGAGTCAGGCATTGTTGAAATTTGCAAGGAGTGAAGCTTAGATTAAAATTTTGCTTTTTTGCTATATCTTTTAAGATATCTATAAACAAACCCTCTTTTTCATTGGTTTTAGTGTTGATAAATGAAAGAGGAGCATTTTCATAAATGCCTACTTGCAGAGAAGTTGAAGCAAATAAAAATGAAGTAAGCATAAATATAAGCAAGATTAATTTTTTCACAAAAATCCTTTATAATATTGGATTATACCATTTTTATGTATGTTATGAAAGAATGACATAGCTAAAAATAGAGAAAAAGTAGCTAACTTTTTAAACATAATAAAATGCACTATGCTATTTGATTTTCATTGTATTTGGGTGGGGGAGTAATAATTCTTGTTTTAAAGCTGAGAGTAATTCATTTTGTTGTGTAGATACATACTCTCTTATCTTTGTTTTTTCTTCTGTACCTGGAGATATATTTACTACTACAAGGTTGTTTACTATGCTAAATATATATGCTTTCAATTTTAAGACGGAGAGTGTTTTTTTGCTATTTGCTAGTTGAAATTTTATAGTTAATTCTTTATGAAAAAGATTTTTCCCTACCATATTGTCCATCTGATTTATTGGAATTTCAAATGAAATTGAACCCTCAGATATATTGGTGATGAAGCCTTCAACAAGTTTTTTATGTCCATATGCCAAGAGAGTATGTATCTTTTTTTTCGGCTCAATTCTTATATCGCTTCTCTCTATTGGCGAAGATTGTAGAAATTGTAAATTTCCCAAAACCATGATAAATTTATGTTTGTCTATCTTTAGTATATCTGCTTTTATGATATCTGGGATGGAATCATGTTGAATAAAAGTAAATTTTTCATTCTTGTAAAATGGGATTCTATCTGCTTTTATGTTCACTTGAATGATACCGCCATTAAAGCCATTTACTTTTGCTTTTTCTGTAATTGGTATGCCTTTATATATATTGTTAATTGATATATTGCTGTTTTTGCTAAATATATTTTTCAAAACTTTTAAAGGCTGCATAGTATCGTAATAATCAAAATCGACTGTTCCATAAAAAACTTTTTTATTGCTTGAGAGTTTTGACATCACAAAGTATTTATCTACTCTATCTATGATTTTTTTATAAGTATCATTTGTGCTGCTTACCGTTATCCCTATATTTTTGATTTCAAAGTCAAACATATTGTAAATTTTGTGATTCATTTTGTTTACAATTGCTTTTGCTTGGTGTATTTTAGCATCTTTTAAAAATATTATAAAAGAATTTTCATCTTCTTGTAGTATCGGACTAAAGTCAGTAAATTTATGTATAAAGGCGATTAAATCTTTAAAAGTATAGGCATCATCTAAGTCTATTGCATAGTTAAATTTGATAATAGAAAAGATACTATTTTTCTCTTTTGCAAAATCTAAATTTGCTTCAATAATACCTCTATTTAAATAATTATTTATTTTTGATTTTTTTCTTATCATTTTTTACTCCCAAAAATGATATTATACTCTAATTATATAATGGGAGTAAACATGAGCGAGAAATTTCAAAGAGATTTATATAGACTTTATGATGTGATTAGTGAAAATCAGAAAAAATTAGGTGATTTTTATGGTTTGATAGAAGATAAAAATTATGAAAATGAAGAATTGCGCACTAGTATCACTGAATTTTTAGATGAATGTGATTTGGAGTATAATAAAGAAAATATCTTGGCGGTTCTTAGCAGATTAATCAATTTAAGAGATGAACAATTTGTACAAGTTATCTCAAAAAATAGTGAAAATAAAAAAGATATAGATAAAAAAAGAGCTATAGGGTATCTTTGGACAAAAAATTTCCATATTAAAAGACAAGAAGGACTTTTGGAAGTTATAAACAATGAAAAATTATTAAATGAATTTTATAGAGAATTATTAAAAGGCATCCATGAAATAGGAATTGCATTAAGTCACTGGCAATACGAGTGGAATGAACATATAATCAATAATATAAATCCAGGCTTAAAAGAAGAATTTGGCGAAAATGTCATGAAATACCTAGAAACTCATGAGCTATTAGATATGGATGAGAAAAAAAATATAGTAGATAGAGCATATTCGGTTTTAGATAAACAAGACGGTAATTACACTATCAAGACATACGCCCAATTTTTTAAAGAAGATACAAACAAAGTTTCTTTTTTATTGGAAAAGCTTATAGAAAAATTGCAATCCTTAGAAGAAAATGACACAAACCAAAAAGAGAACTATATAAATTATTTTAAAGCTCTAAATATTGCATTTAGTGAAACAAATAGATATAAACTTGTAAAACGATGGAGAGAAGTTGATAGAGCTTGGATGAAGATAACTTCACCTTTGCAAGTTGGACATCCACTAGAGTATTATGAAGATCATTATAGAAAAGCAGTGGCACTAGAGTGGGATGTGAGATTGTCTAATCCAAAAAATATCGGTGCTTCTTCTACTCTTAATTCTATAAATTTTATGTATAAAAAACTGTTTGATAAGATAGGCGAAGGCAAGAAGCAAGTATATGCAAGAACAAAAGAAAATTTGCAAAGAATTCAGCTTTATATCGGGCGCCCTGCATTTTATTATGCTAGTGAATTCAATGGACTTTTTTCAGCTCAGGTTGTACCAAATGACGAGCAAGTAAGTACAGAAGAGGGGAAAAAGATTTTTGCCTTTGCGGATAATATACTTGATGCTCAAAGAGCAAAACCTTTTCTAAAGATCAATAAAATTGTTTTTGGAGATGATTTTTTACAAAAAGAGAGAGAGCTTATTTTTAAAAAAGAAGAATTATGGCATAAAGTTTATGAAGTAAGTACAATCGGTCACGAATTTGGGCATATTTTATGGCTTGATAGTGATAGTGAAATAACTATGAACAAAAGTGGCGTTTTTAAAAATATCGAAGAGTTTAAAGCAACTACTGGTGGTTTGGTAGCATTTTTTATGAGTGAAAATGAAGAGATAAAAGAGTATGTTTTTTTGGAGCTCATAAAAAGAGCAGTAGGATTGATAGCTTGGAGAAAAACTGGCGAAGTTGAGCCATATTATTGTGAGGGTTTGATACATCTAAAAGCACTTTTTGATTGTGGTGTATTGGAGTTTAATGAAAAACTGATTATTGATACTAACGAAGAAAAATATGAAAAATTGAAAAACTGGTATTTAGACACTTATGAAAGATTGGCTAGGCATTATTTGATGAAAAAAGATGCAAATGAATTTTTGAAACTTTTTGCTTGTAAAGACAATGATGATTATATGCCAATTGATGATAAAGTAAAATCATTTGTATCGTATTATTGGGAATTACATCAAAAAATTGGAAGAGATTTAGATGATACAATAAAAAAGAGTGATTGGAGATAATGAGACCACTGCACAGTAACAACCCCCGCAGTGGTCTCATAATCCACTTTTAACTCACAATTTTTATGTAATATATCATAAAAAAGGAGCTGTTATGAAAGTTTTGCTATTTGCTTTGGGTTTAGGAATTTTGTTTGCTGGGTGTGCACCAAAATATGTTTTACAAAAACACTATATTACGCCAAAAAATATGAATTTTGAAAAGTTCTCACAAGAGTGCTCTAGCAACAGAGCGATTTGCCAAGACACATGTAGAGCTAACTTGGATAGTTGCTTGAGTAGGGCATATGATAGAGCAAAGAATATTTTGGTAGTTTCAAATAAAAATTATGAAAAAAAATATCAAAGATACCTTGCTAGGATGAATGACTACAATTTTAATATAATAGACTGGCAAAGTAGGTATGATAAAGATTATAGAGATTGGCAATATTTTCGTGATATTTGCAGGAAAAAGAATGATAGATATGCATGTGATCGAGAAGATGATTTGAGATATATAGTAAAAAATGAAATACGAAACAGACCAAAAGAACCAAAAGAGCCTAGAAGTGCAAGTTTTGAAGAGATTTTATCAACACAACAAAAGGTATGTACTCAAAACTGTGGATGTCAAGAGGACTTTGATATCTGTTTTACAAAAAATGGTGGAATAATAAAATCAAACAAAGAATGCATCGAAAATTGTGATTAAACAATACTTAAGTTTATGCTTTTAGCAAAGACTAAAACGATATGTAAGAAACAAAAGAGTACCATTATAAGCATAAAATCTCTATGAAGAAGAAGAATTTGTGAAAAAACATGTTACTGAGCAAACGGTTATATTTTTTAGTGTAACCAAATGGTTATTTTTGTCATCTGTTATGGGTGTTGTTATTGGTGCTTTGATGGCCGGCTTCTTATGGGTACTAGAGTTTTCCGTAAATAGCAGAAGTGTGTTGCCATTTCCATACTATTTTATACTTCCTTTGGCACTACCACTGACCGTATATGTGATAAACACTTTTGCTCCAAATGCCATGGGGCATGGAACTGAAAAGGTTATAGAAGCAGTACATAAAAGAAGTGGAAAGATAAAAGTAGCTGTTATGCCTATCAAACTCTTGGCAACAATTTTTACTATATTTGCAGGCGGTTCAGTTGGAAAAGAGGGTCCAGGAGCTCAAATAGGAGCTGGAGCATCTTCTGTCGTAGCTTCACTTTTAAGATTCAGTGATGCAGATAGAAAAAAACTTGTAATTTGTGGTATCAGTGCAGGTTTTGCATCTGTTTTTGGTACTCCGATAGCTGGAGCTATTTTTGGCATAGAAGTTCTCACAATTGGTGTGATTATGTATGATGTACTTTTGCCTTCATTTATCGCTGGGTTTGCTGCATTTACTACTGCCCAATTTTTAGGGACTGATTATACATATTTTGATATTCACTTTTACAAATCTGTTGATTTGGATCTAACTTTGATAGCTGAAGTTTTAGTTGCAGGTATATTTTTTGGAGTTGTGTCAGATTTTTTTATTACAGTTTTAACTGAAATAGAAAAAGTAATCGCAAAGATAAAATACAACCCATACATAAAGGCATTTGCAGCAGGAGTTATAATAGTTGTTGCCACTTTGATTGTTGGCGATAGATATCTAGGACTTGGACTTGGCGTTATAGAAAATGCACTTGACCCAGAAGCATTTTTGTCTGCTAACATTCACTGGTATGATTTCATACTCAAAACGCTATTTACTTCTATCTCACTTGGAAGCGGTGGAAGCGGTGGCATAGTAACGCCTATATTTTATGTGGGAGCAACAAGTGGAGTTCTTTTTGGGCATCTTATACACAATGAAGTAGCTCTTTTTGCAGCCCTAGGTTTTGTGAGTGTTTTGGCGGGAACTACGAATGCTCCTATAGCTTCGATTATTATGGCGGTCGAACTTTTTGGTATTGAGATAGCTCACTATGCTGCGATTTCAGCTGTTGTCGCTTTTCTAGTCTCAGGGCACAGAAGTGTCTTTCCTTCGCAAAAAATAGCCATGAGTAAAGCTGGAAATATAGATATTGAAGCTGGCGATGATATAGAACATTCAAGCATAAGTATTCATACTGAAGATTTGCAAAAATTTAAAAATATTAGATCTACAATAAAATACAAAAGATTAAAATGGCAAGCTAAGAATTTTCATACAAAAAAATAGTTCTAATTACGTTATTCACAAAGTATGAAAAATAACCAAGTGAGCAACATGCGATGTTTTTCGTTGAGCCATCAAGAAATCCTATTAAAGTAAAAGGTTTCGTGAACCTTAACATAATTTTTGATTTTTAAAACCAATCTAAGTTCCGAGTTGGTTGTATTATTTATTTTTTAGATATAATAATTCTCATTAAAACAAAAAGTATTTAAGGCGGTGCAGAGCATGTCTACTAAATATAATCATGAATTTGTGAATAATTTAAACTTTGAAAATGTTTTATTAGACACTTTGCCAAACCCCGTATATTATAAAGACAAGAAAGGCAGGATAATTCGTGCCAATACCGCTTTTGCCGAACTTATGAATACCTCTAAAGAAAAAATTATTGGTCAGCTTGCATATAATTTTTTTCAAAAATCATCTACAGACAGGCACAAAAAAATTGACAAAGAAATCATGAAAACTTTACAAACAAATGTAGATGAGCTCATTTTATATATGCCACAAGGGGATGTAAAATATTTTATATTGAACAAAGCTGTTTATTTAAATGAAGACAGGAGTATCGGCGGAATTGTATGTGTTATGAATGATATCACCCAAAATATTAAGCAAAAGGAGTTTTTAATACAGCAAAGTAAATTAGCTGAAATGGGTGAGATGATAGCTTCTATCGCACATCAGTGGAACGAGCCGCTAGTTGAGCTCTCCGCTTTGATACAAAGGATGGAACTGCATTACTCAATCAATAGAATTGATAAAAACAAGATGGCAGATTTTGTAAATGATGCGATGACGCAGATAAAATATATGTCTGAAACACAAACAAATTTTAGGAATTTTTTAAAACCTTCTACTGTTAAAAAAAGTTTTGGTGCAAAAAAAGTCATAAAGGAGATTTTTGAAATCATAGGAAAACAACTTTTTTATCTAAATATAGAAGTTGATTTTAGATATAGACTTGATGATGAAGAAATTTTTATTTATGGTTATGAAAATGAGTTAAAACAAGTTTTGCTAAACATCATAAATAATGCAAAAAATAAGATTATAAAAGTTCGCAATGAACAAAAGATTAAAGGAAAAATTTCAATAGAAATTTATGCAGATAACAACTATAATACGATAAACATAATAGATAATGCAGGTGCGATACAAAGTGATGTTATCGGACAACTTTTCGAACCGTTTTTTACAACAAAGAGTGATGGTACAGGGCTAGGATTATATCTGGCAAAAGTCATAGTAGAAGATAAGATGTCTGGAAAAATAGGAGTAAAAAATCATCTAAATAGTGTGATTTTTTCAATTGAAATACCTATTAAAAAAGCATAAATTTTAAAATGAAAATTTTGTTACTTGAAGACAATCAAACTTTAAATGAAACAATTAAATTAAAACTTGAAATCAAAGGTTATTCAGTAAGTTCTTATATTAACGGAGAAGAAGCCTTTAATAATATAATGAATGGTTTTTCTTGTTTTGTGTTAGATATAAATACTCCAATAGTAGATGGCATTAAAATTCTTAGAAAAATAAGAGAATTTTATGAAAATGTTCCTGTTATAATAATTTCTTCTATTGATGAGCTAGATACAATAAAAAAATCATATAAGTTTGGATGTAATGATTATTTAAAAAAACCATTTTATATTGATGAGTTGGAAATAAAAATTGAAAAACTTTGTAAAATTACCAAAAAGAAAATATTTTTTGATGAAGACAGCTTTTTTGATTTTGATAAAAATATAATTTCTGTAAGCAAAATTAAAAAGACTTTGACAAAAAAAGAGAATCTATTGATGAACTTGTTTTTAATAAACAAAAATGAATTGATTACATATGAAACTATACAAAACTATGTGTGGGAGGGAGAGTATGCCTCTTTTGATGCCATAAGAGGAGTCATTAAAAGATTAAAAAACAAACTAACAAAACCGTATATAAAAGCACATTTTAGCAGAGGTTATTCCTTTATAAGTGCTATAGGCAAAATTAAGTAAATCTTCTAAAATTCTTGAGAACTCCATTTTTTCTGCGAAACGGTAACATATTTTCTCATTTTATTGAAAGTTATGTCTAATATTTAATGTTTATTTGTTTTGACATAGTTTTGACATAGTTTTAATTTATAATTTTCACAAGTGTGATAGCAATGTTTATGCTACACTATTTTTAAAAGGAGTAATCATGAAAAAGTTAACGGTAATTTTGTTGGTGTTATTTAGTTTTGCTACTGCAAGCACGATTGTAGTTGGAGGTAAAAATTTTACGGAACAGCAATTTTTAGCAGAAGCGACAACACAACTTTTAGAAGCCCACGGTTTTAATGTTGATAAAAAAAGCGGAATGGGTAGCACGATACTGAGGAAAGCACAAATCAATGGTCAAGTTGATATTTATTGGGAATATACTGGTACTTCGTTGGTCGTTTATAATAAAGTAAATGAAAAATTAAACGCAGCGGAAACATATAAACGCGTAAAAAAACTTGATAAAAAAGTTGGTTTAGTATGGCTTAATCCATCAAAAGCAAATGACACTTATGCGTTTGCTATGCGATTATCTGACAAAAACAAATATAGTATTAACACTATCAGCGATTTAGCAAAGGCAATAAAAGATAAAAAAGAGCTTAAGATAGGATTAAATGCGGAATTTTCGGTTAGAAGCGATGGAATGCCAGGAATCGAAAAAGCATATAATTTTCAATTGCCTAGAGACTTAGTGGTCAAGATGGATAGTGGTTTGATTTATACTGCATTAAAAAATAAGAATATAGCAGTAGGATTAGTTTTCGCCACTGATGGAAGAATCTCTGCTTTTGATTTGTATACTTTAAAAGATGATAAAGGTTTTTTTCCAAACTATGCAATAGTTCCTGTTATCAGAGAGAAAACTCTTAAAAAGTATCCAAAACTTGGAAAACTTCTAAATAAAATGTCAGCTGTTTTGACAGACAAAGTTATGATAAATGTTAATAAGTCTATTGATGTAGATAAAAAATCAACTCGTGAAGTTGCAAAAAACTTCTTAAAACAATTTAAATTGATTTAAAATGAGAGTCGGTGTCGCACAGATAGATATTGAACTTTTTAATATTGATGCAAATGTGCAAAAACATTTGCATTATATTAAAAAAGCAAAAGAACTAGGCATCGAAATTCTTGTTTTCCCTGAGCTCTCTCTTAGTGGCTACAACATAAAAGATAGAGCATTAGAGATGGCGATGACACTAGAGGATAAAGCTATAAGAGAGATAGTGGAAGCATCCAGCGAGATTAGGATTGTCTTTGGTTTTGTTGAAGAGGCACGAAACGCTGTTCTTTATAACAGTTCATTAACTGCATTTAAAAATGAAGTTGAATTTATTCATAGAAAGAATAATTTGCCAAATTACGGTAAATTTAATGAAAAAGCTGTCTTTGCTCCGGCAAAAGAAGTCAATAATTTCGAAATAGATAAGCAATGGCAATATGCCGTTTTGATTTGTGCAGATATGTGGGATCCGAGTCTTGTTCATAAAACTATGATAGAGGATACAAATCTTCTTATATCCCCTTTTAATGGTGGATATACGAGGGAGAATAATACAAATATCAAAAATTGGCAACGATGTTTTGATTTTTATTCGATGATGTATGGGTCTTACATAATCGGTGCAAATAGAGTTGGAGAAGAAGGGGAGTTTCATTTTTTTGGGAACTCTGTTATTATGAATCCTCACGGGGAATCTTTGGTGACTGCAAAAACAAATAAAGAGGATTTAATCTATGCAGACATAGATTATCAACAAGTAAAACAAGTGCGATTTTATGCACCGAATATTAAAAATTTAATTTAGATTGAGGGAAAAATGTTAGAAAAAAATGTTAGTTTGATTAGCGATAAAATAAAACTAGATGGATCATTTTATCTGCCCGATGCAGGCGAAAATAGTACAAAGCCTATCGTGATTGTTTGCTCTGGCTTTACAGGAATGAAAGAGATTCATCCTGCCAGATTTGCCAGATTTTTAACAAGACAAGACAATACTGTTTTTGGTTTTGACTATAGAGGTTTTGGAAAAAGTGAGGGCACAAAAAATAAAGTTTTATTAGAAGAACAAATCAGAGATATTGCAAATGTTGTATCTTATGTGAAAAACATTTATACTGAGCGTAAAATTGTTTTAGCTGGATGGGGAATGTCGGGCGGAATGATTCTTGAGAGTGCAAAACTTGTAACAAATTTGATTGATGGTCTTATTTGCATGAACGGGTTTTATAATAGTATAAGAGTACAAAAAGCTTTAAGAGGAGAAGAAGGCTTTAAAAAATATAAAAAATGGCTAGCAAAGCAGAGAGTTAAAAATGTTAATGGCAAAGGTAAAGAAGATTTTGATCCATTTGATATTTATCCGCTAGATGCTATCAGCAGAAAATATGTTTTTGAAGAATTGGTGAAAACAGAAGGTTATGGAATTAGATCAAATTTTGATTTTGCAGATTCGCTTATGCTGTTTAATTGCGAAGATGATTTGAGGCATCTTTTAAATATTCCTATTTTAATTGCACACGGAAGCGAAAACAAACTTCACCCTGTTACTGAAGCGCAATCAATTTTTGAAAAATATCCCAATGAAGATAAAGAATTATTTTTACTAGAAGGGGGCGGTCACACGGAATGGATGCTAGATACGGATCCAAAATTTATCAAATTTGCTTCTAAATTGGCTTCTTGGATTGAACGGTTTTGACAAATGGATATATTAAATTTCTTCATAGCTAACTATAAAGAGATTGCTTACCGAACTGAAGAACACATTTTTATTGTGTTTTTGGCAGTTAGTTTTGCAATTTTGTTTGGTGTAACTGTGGGCATTTATATCACTCAGCACAAGAAAACAGCTGATGTAGTGTTGTATATTGCTTCTATTATCATCACTATTCCTTCAATAGCATTGTTTGGTTTAATGATTCCTGTCCTATCCCTTATTAATGAGGGGATAGGATATTTGCCTGCGATTATTGCAGTTTTTCTCTACTCCCTCCTTCCTATTATCCGCAATACTTATACAGCAATCATGAACATAGATCCAGCACTAAGAGAGGCTGCTAAAGGGATGGGGATGACAAATTCACAAAGATTATTAAAAGTGGAAATTCCTCTATCCATTCCAATCATAATGGCAGGAGTCCGTTATGCAACGGTTTTGAACATAGGAGTTACTGCGATAGCTGCATATATCGGAGCAGGAGGTCTTGGTACATTTATCAGCCAAGGTATTTCACAAAGCAATAGTACAAAACTTATGGTTGGTGCTATAAGCGTAAGTATTTTGGCTGTAATGGCTGATTATTTCTTACTTTTTATACAAAATAAAGTTACCTCAAAAGGCTTAAAATGATTGAATTAAAAAATCTTTGCAAAATATTTAAAACAGGAAATAAAAGTATTGTTGCTGCAGAAAATATTAGTATGCGTGTTAAAGAAGGAGAGATTTGTGTCTTATTAGGTCCTTCAGGATGTGGAAAAACGACAACTCTAAAAATGATCAATAAGATTATTGAGCCAACTTCTGGTGAAATATTTGTTAACGGCAAAAATGTTACTAATGTTGATAATATCGTATTGAGACGAAAAATAGGTTATGTGATTCAACAAATTGGACTTTTTCCAAACTTGACGGTCAAAGGAAATATTAGTATTGTCCCAAAAATGTTGCATTGGGATAAGGAGCGAATTGATAGAAGAGCAGAAGAATTGATGGAAATGATATCTCTTGATAAAAGTTATCTGTCTATGTATCCAAAAGAACTTTCAGGTGGTCAACAACAAAGGATTGGTGTTGCAAGAGCCTTAGCTGCAAATCCTCCCGTGATGCTCATGGATGAGCCTTTTGGGGCCATTGATCCTATAAATCGTGAAATTATTCAAGATGAATTTTTAAGATTGCAAAAAAAGATCAAAAAAACAATAATCATGGTGAGTCATGATATCACAGAAGCAATCAAGATGGCAGATAAAATTGCAATTTTCAAAGAGGGGGTTTTGCAACAATTTGATACACCAGATAACATCTTAGCACATCCAGGCAATAGTTTTGTAGAAAATTTTGTCGGAAAAGACAGGACTCTTAAGAGATTGAATCTATATAGTGTTGTTGATGTTATGAATAAAACGCCTTTTATATTTAACGATAATGATAATGTTTGTGATGCCATAAAGATAATGCATGAGAATTCGCTTGCATCCGTATTTATAGTCGATAAAGATAAAAAACCTGTAGGAAGATTAGTCCTTAAAGATGTAAAGAATTTGAAAAAAAATGATGGTAAATGTATTAATTATATGATTGAGCTTAAATCAATGATTAAAATAGAGGAAAATTTAAGAAATATTTCATCACAAATGTATTTACACTCCAAAAGCTCATTTGTTTGTGTCGATAATGATGACAAAATTGTCGGTGAGATTTCACAAGACGGAATAAGCAACTTTTTAAATGCTACTTACAAAAAAGAGCCAAAGGGCTATGAAAATGTCTAAATATGTATCTTTTTTTTCATTCATCTTTGGAATAACTGCTTTTATGTATATTCTTATGTTCCATACTGCCATTGGAAAATATAGAGGAGATGTTGTTTATTTGGGTAAAGAGCATCTTGTGTTGGTAGCAATATCAAGTTTACTTGCAATTGTTTTTGGTGTATTTATAGGTGCATTGTTGAGTAGAAAAATTTTTGAAAAACATGCAGAAAATATCATGCAAATTTTTAATATCAGTGTTACAGTTCCTACTTTAGCAATATTGGCACTTTCTATGAGTTTTCTAGGTATTGGTTTTCTTCCATCAATTGTCGGCTTGTTCATAGCAACGCTTTTGCCGATTATAAAAAATACTTTTGTAGGTTTAAAATCGGTTCAACCATATATTTTAGAAGCTGCAAGAGGTATCGGGATGAGTCCTATGCAGATACTCTTTAAAATTGAAATTCCAAATGCCTTGTATGTTATCTTTTCAGGCATCAGGACAGCACTTGCTATTAATGTGGGAACAACCCCTTTAGTTTTCTTAATAGGTGGTGGCGGATTGGGTGACTTAATTTTTTCAGGGATTGATATGGATATTATGCCTATGCTTTTGGCAGGTGCCATAACAACGGGCATATTAGCAATCGTTATAGATAAAACAGTATATATAATATCTACACTGGTTATCTCAAGAGGAGTTATGCCAGAAAATAATTAATGATTGAAAGAGGAATATTAGTATGGATATTATAGATTTTATAAAAGATACAAAATATGAAGATTTAGATATTGATGTTATAGAAGAGGCTAAGAAATGTTTATTGGATACTGTTGGAGTTTGTATAATTGGAAGTCGGACAGAGTTATCAAAAATAGTAAATAATTTTTCAAAAAAGTACTATAGTGGTGATGATGCAAACTCTTTTGGTCATAAAACAAAAATGTCACAGATGGGAGCTTTGTTTACAAGTAGCATGAGTACGGATGCCTTTGATATGCACGATGGGCATGTATTGACAAAAGGACATGCTGGTGTTAGTATTATTCCTGCCGCATTGATTCTTCATAATTCAAAAATAGTTTCAGGAAAAGAGTTGTTGACCAATATTGTAGTAGGCTATGAAATTGCGATTAGAGCAGGAATAGCGCTACATGGTAGCACTGATGATTATCATTCTTCTGGTGCTTGGAATAGTTTGGGAGTATGTGCAATAGCTTGTAGAATCTTGGATTTAGACAAAGAAAAAATCAGACATGCTCTTGGCATTTGTGAATTTTATGCACCAAGAGCACAAATGATGAAAGTAATTGATAATCCGACCATGTTAAAAGATGGTTCTGGTTTTGGGGCATTTGTAGGATTAAAAGCAGCACTTCTTGCAAAAGAAGGATTTACTGGTATGCCTTCATTGCTGATTACTTCAAAAGAAACAAAAAAATACTGGAAAGATTTAGGAAAAAAATATGAAATAAAAAGACAATACTTCAAATCCTATCCTGTTTGCAGATGGGCACAGCCATCTATCGAAGCGATAAAATCTTTAAATGCTAAATATACAATAAATAGCAATCAAATCAAAAAAATTACCATCAAAACATTTCATGAAGCAACTAGATTGAATAATAAAATGCCAAAAAATACCGAAGAAGCACAGTATTCGTTGAAATACCCAGTAATTTTGACACTTTTAGGAGAAGATATAACCGAAAATATTGTCAAAAATAACTTTAGCACAAATAAAGAGATGAACAAGCTTTTTAAAAAAGTGCAAATAAAAGAAAAAAAAGTTTTTAGTAAATCATTTCCTGCAAAAAGATTAGCTAGTATCACGATAGATATGATAGATGGAAATAGTTATAAATCTGGTTCAAAAGAAGCAATTTGGGGTGAAAATGATAGCCCAAGTTACAATCAAATCAGAGATAAATTTTTCAAGCTTTGCAAACATGCACTCACTAAACAAACAGCAGAGAAAATAGAAAATTTTATTTATGATTGCGAGAATTTAGAAGATATTAAATCAATAAGTAGTTTAATTTAGTTTTTTAAAAAATATTATATTAGGAAAAAATATGAGTTTACCAAAAAATAGTTGTGATTGTCATTTCCATGTATTTGGACCGTCTTCGAGATATCCATATGCAATAAATAGATCATATACTCCAAAAGACAGCTCTTTGGGAGAATTCTTTGCTTTATTGCAAACTAATGGAATAAGCAGAGCAGTGATTGTACAGCCAAGTGTATATGATTATGATAATTCTGCCATATTAGATGCGCTAAGAGCAAAACCACAACAACTTAGAGCAATTGTTGTTATAGACGATAAGCATGATATAAAAGAGTTAAAACAATGGCAGGAGTGGGGAGTTAGAGGCGTGAGAGTCAATCTGCTTTTTAACAGCAGTGTCAATTCTTCAAGTATACAAAAGCTGGTTAAGCTCATCAAACCTTTAGGCTGGCATTTGCAGCTACTTATAAATATCTCTGATTATAAAAATTTATATGAAGATTTTAAGAATATTGGTGTAGATATTGTTTTTGATCACATGGGGCATTTTGATATTGAAAAAGGAGTGAAGCAAAAAGGTTTTCAAGACATGTTGCGTCTTTTGAGAGAAAATTTAGCATGGGTAAAATTATCTGGTGCCTATCGTGTCAGTAATATGCCTTATCCTCCGTATTCTGATGTAATTCCTTTTGCAAAAAAGATTATTGAAGCGAATCAGGAAAGAGTAATCTGGGCAAGCGACTGGCCTCACCCTAGTGTTTCTTTGCCAACTCCACAATATGAAGAACTTATAGATTTAGTCGAAAAATATACAAAAGATGAAAAAATCATTAAAAAAATCATGGTAGAAAATCCAGTAAAATTGTATGATTTTAAGAATATATGATTTATTAATGATAAAATTTGAAAGCAGTATCAGTTAGATTATTGTCGTCATCTCGCAATAATCTGGCTATATTTATTCATACAAAAATATAAATATTCAAAATTTTAAATTTCTAAGAAAAATTTATAAGCAACATAAAACATAATAAATGCTGTAAATATATCTAATAATCTCCAAGTTAATGTTTTCCTAAATAACGGTATAAGAATTCTACTTCCATAAGCTAAAGAGAAGAACCATATAAAAGATGCACTAATGGCACCAAATATAAAAAGATTTTGCTGTTGTCTTTCGAAATGACTTCCTATCGAGCCAATTAATAGCATAGTGTCTAAGTAAACATGTGGATTTAAAAGTGAAATAGCAAGTGTTGCAACTACTGTTTTGGTTAAAGATTTCTTCTCTTTTTTGATTATTATTTTAATTTTTTGTGTTGTAAATGTATTTTTCAAAGCAAGAAAGCCATATATTATCAAAAATATTATACCAAACCAAGTAATATAAATAAAAAATGAGGGATACAGTTCCAAAATTTTTCCAACGCCTTTAACGCCAGCAATTATCAAGCTAGCATCTAGTAAAAAACAGATAGAGGCGATTAAAAAAGTATACTCTTTGAGTAAACCTTTCTTGAGCACATAGATATTTTGAGCTCCAATTGCTACAATAAGTCCAAAACTAACCAAAAAACCTTGTAAAAATATATTGATGTCACAACCTTGTTTGAATATAAAATATAATAAAGGTACAATTCACAAAAGAGGTGGTGGCTTGAGACAGAATTGAACTGCCGACACGGTGATTTTCAGTCACCTGCTCTACCGACTGAGCTATCAAGCCACTCATTTTAAGATTGAAATTATATCCTAATAACTTTAATATTTCCTTTTATCCAAACTACTTTTTATTTGCTTAATTATTGAAAAAAATCTTCTATATTGACTTGTAAAGATTTTGATATTTTATATAGGTGCTCGATATTAAAATGTTTGTCATATTTATTGTTTTCGCAATTTGAAAAAAATGCTACAGACTTTATACCAATATCTAAGGCCAAATCCAATTGAGTAAGTTTTTTATTGTTTCTAAAATATTTGACATTTTTAGAAATTTTTTTATGAAATTCAAAAATTTCTTCTTTAGATGAGTTGCTAAAATTTATTTCCATTTCAAATTTATCCCATAGAGTTAACATAAAATTAAACTTTATAGTTATATAATGTAGAAGTCTTTATCCTATAGGATAAAACAAAAGAGGGAAATAAAGAGTATAGATTATTTTTAATACAATAGAGCTGATAATATCATTTAACATAAAAACCTTTCACGGAATTTTACCATAAAGTTTAAAAAATGAGATACGATAAGAACAGCGAATAAAAAGGTGGGTGCAATTGCATAAGTATTTTGATGACAAGATTTTGTACCTTGTTCCTATCGTATTTTTTATTATAGTTGTAATAAAAGTATTTATTGATTACAGTTTTTCTATAAATAGTGAATTTTATTTTGCGAAAAAAGAGGCTCAGGTTTTGAATACTTATTTTTTTGCTCACAGAAATTATTATCAGAAACTTTTTGCTGATAATGTTATACTCTTAAATAAAAATACTATAAAAGCCCTGCCTTTGTATAGTTCAAGTTTTATTTCAAATATATTTTCAAAGAATAATAAATTTCACATTATTTTGCGTACTGTATCAGATAGAGTTGGAAATCCTAAAAATAGTGCTGATAAAGAAGAATTAAGAGCTATTGAATATTTTAAAAAAAATAGAAATAGCAAAGAGTATTTCAGAAAAAATAGTAATTTTTATCAGTATGCTTCAGCACTAAGAGTAGATAAAAAGTGTTTGATATATCAAGGGTCTAAAAGAGATGTTCCTGCGTTTATCAAAGAGAGGTACTCTGAGGCATATAGTTGCAAACAAGGAGATGTGAGAGGAATTATTAGTATAAAAATACCAACAAAAGATATAAATAACTATTTATTTAAAAATTTTTTAGAACCAATTATATCAGATTGTATTTTATTTATACTACTTTTTTTAGGTATTTTTCGCATAATTCGTAGAACTAAAAATATAAATCAGTTTTTAGAAAGTGAGATAAAAGAAAAAACTCTTCAACTTAGCACTATTTATCTAAATGATAAACTAACAAATTTGCCAAATAGGAGCCATCTTATTGAAGATATTGGTAGAGCAAAAAATTTAAAATTCTTGCATTTAGCTTTTATAAATATAGATGGTTTTAAAGATATAAATGATTTTTACGGGTATGATATAGGAGATGATATTTTAAGAGAATTAGGGAATATTTTAAAAGAAAATTGTCATTGTAAAAGTGCTATTATTTATAAACTTCCAAGTGATGAGTATGCACTATTTTCAAATGATTGTATATCCAAGGAAGAGTTTTTTGAGGTTGCCCATAATCTTATAAGTATCATTGATAAAACAGAGTTTAATATTGAGAATAACGGTATTTTAATATCTCTTAGTTGTGGCATAGCAACCGGTGTAAAAAATATTATGAGAAAAGCAGATATGGCACTAAGAATGGCTAAGAGTGAAAATAAAAGCATAGTTGTTTACAATAATAATTTGGATTTATCAACAAAAATCAAAGAAAATGCGAAGAAAATATCTCTTCTTCGTAATGCAATAGAAAATAATAATATCACTCCTTATTTTCAACCGATATATAACTTAAATAGTAAAAATATTGAAAAATATGAGTGTTTGGTTCGTATAGTTCAAAACAATGGTGTAGTAGTCCCACCTAGTGAATTTTTAGATATTGCTATGAAATCCAAGCAATATCCGAGTATAACAAAAAGTATGCTAGATAAATCGTTTGAATTTTTTAAAGATAAAAATTATGAATTTTCTATAAATATATCTATATTGGACATTGTAAATAGCGATACTATCAAATATATTGTTAGAAAACTACAAGAGTATGATAAACCGCAAAAAGTTGTTTTTGAAATATTAGAAGATGATGAGATAAAAAATTTTGAAAAAGTTAAAGAGTTTATCGAAATCATTAAAAAATTTGGTTGCAAATTTGCTTTAGATGATTTTGGTAGCGGATACTCAAATTTTTCATATGTTTATGAACTGAATTTGGATTATATTAAAATTGATGCTTCTTTGGTTAAAAATATAACAATTGATGATAAATCAAAGATAATAACAAAAGCGATTATCGATTTTGCATCGGCTCTGAATATTAAAACTATAGCCGAATATGTTGAAGATAAAGAGTCTTTAGAATTGCTCCAAAAATTGGGTATAGATTTTATACAAGGTTATTATATAGGAAAACCAAATAAAGGATTAATATAATTTTTCACAAAATATTTTATT
Organism: Campylobacterota bacterium; assembly: GCA_013151055.1. Classification (GTDB taxonomy): domain Bacteria; phylum Campylobacterota; class Campylobacteria; order Campylobacterales; family Sulfurospirillaceae; genus JAADIZ01. The sequence continues at coordinate 136 of JAADIZ010000148.1, read as the reverse complement.
TACTATTTTATTCTCAGTGCTATCTCTTTAAATTTGTTTTTAAGCTCAACAAATACTCCAACTATAATAGGGTCAAAATGTTTTCCACTTCCTTGTATAATTATCTCTTCAGATTTTTCAAAACTAAAAGGCTGTT
>JAADIZ010000035.1 GCA_013151055.1 Campylobacterota bacterium | reverse complement strand
TCATCATTGCCCTTGATATGCAATCTTTGTGTCAAATCTCCATCGCCTTGTGCCAAATCTTTTGTAGTTTTTTCTAAATCATAAAGAGATTTTAGTATGTTTCTCGAGATAATATATAAAAATCCCAAGACTAGCAAAAGTATAAAGGCAAGTAGTACGATATGTAAAACTTCCAACAGCAAGTCCTCTTTCTTTTTTGCAGAAGTTATATCTTTTTTAACTTCTGCAAAACCACCTTGTGTTTTATGAATAGTATCACGCATGTTGCCTTTTAGTCCAGAATTTTCATCTAAACCCATCTTTTTCTCTGCTTTAAATAGAGAGATAAAATCTTTTTTATAATTTTCCAAGTTTTTTAACATATCTCCATTTGAAGGCATGTTTTGTATATATTTTTTTGTCTCTTGATAGACCCCGTTCCACTCATCAACATATTTACTATCTCTTCTTAGCATAAAATCTTTTTCGTGTTTTCTTAATGTTAAAACTTTTGAGTATAAAGCAAAGTCATTGGTATCTTTTGCCATAGCTTGAATTTTCTGAACTGAGTTTCTAAGTTTTCCATATAGTCCATTTTGTGGATTTAATCCTATCTCTTTTTGTAAGACAACAATGCTCGTAAAGTTATTATCATATCTACTCATTAGTTTTTTTAGATCAGTTAGTCCTGATATATCTATTTTTTCACTTATCAACAGATTTTTTTCAAGTTGATAATTTTTATCAAAGTGCTTGACAGATTTTTTAAATTCATCTAGGTATTTTATATCTTTTCTTGCCAAAAAATCTTTTTCATGTTTTCTTAGTTTTAGTATATCAATATTTATATCCATTAAAATCTCTTTTGCAGTAGTGTACTTTGCTGTTTTTTGCCCCATATAACTTATAGCAAAAAAGTTTGCTATAAAAGAGAGTATTACACCTAGTGAAACCAAAGTTAGTTTGAATTTTATCGTCATTTCATACTCCTAAAGAAGACTTTATGTTTAAGTTTTCATTGTACATCAAATACTTAAAAAATAATAAATTTTTCTATTTTTCTGCTTATGTGATGAGGATTTTGGTTAAAATGTTACAAATAGTGACATTTATGGTGACACTTTTGGTGACACTTCAACTTTTTTTTATATGAGCTTATCATATCTTTTTCCATTTCATCATTTGATTCATATTCATAGCCAAAAACTTTTTCCCACAAATTATGGTTTTCCATACACATATAAAAATAGACTCTATCATGCCAAGGATTAAAAGCGTCATAAACATTTTTAAACATCTTTATCTTTGTCTCAATCGGATATGAAAATTTTCCACTAGCATCAATGAGAGGCATCTGTAAAATTTTACTTTTAAAGTCCCTGTTTCTCAGTTTCTTGATTACAGGCTTTATAAAAGTTAAAGTTCCAAAAGAGACGAGTGCTACTTCTTCGGGTGAGAAATTAGAGATAATTTTAAAGATAGTTTCCTTATACTCTTGTAGATAATTCTCATATGCAACAATCGGGTGAAGATGAAATCCTACCATCACACCCTTGTTTGCTAAGGCTCTTGCGCTATCTATTCTCTGTTCTAACGAGGCACTCAAATGCTCTTCGTTTTCTATAATAGTTGGTGTATTTATCGACCAAGTGCAAAGTATATTTTTAGGAACTTCGTTTTCTAGCAAATATTTTATATTGTTTGATTTGCTTTTAAATTCTAGTATGACATTTGGATTGGCTTTTGCAAACTCAAATAAGGCATCTAGGATACCAGCTTTGTTTCCCCAAAGAAGCGAGTCTGAGCTCTGTCCCGTGCCTATATGATAGTCCTTGCTCGGGTCTAATTTTAAGTTTTTAAGTTTTTTTGCAAAGTTATTGTCTATGCCAATTTTGTTTTCATTATAAAAAGATTGAATGGAGCAGTATGAACAATCAAAACCGCAACTCTCAACTGCATCAAGTGTCATGAGGTTGCAACATCTAGTTTTTTCTGATGCAACGGGACATTTTCCAAGTCCCAACTCTTCTTTATTGTTTTGGATAAAACTTATTTTTCTTGAATGATTGTATGAAACTGTTTTTGAAAAATTTGTATAGCTTTTTGGCTCCTCTTTTAGCTTTTGCCAAAGTTGTTTTATGTGCAAAAAGGTTGCTTTTTTATCCTGTTTATCTTGCCAAATTTCATATATGCTTTTCTCTTGCCACATGTTAAAATCAATACTCATGTCAACCAATTGTTTCAATTCTTGAAAAGAAAATTTATATAAAAATGCCTTTTGTTTTAAAAATTCTCGGTTTTTTTCATCTAGCTTTGCATAGTTACAACTCTTGATATGTTTTTCAAATTTTTCTCTATAATATTCCATACAAACTCTTTTTTTGGTATTTTTATATCTAAATGGTCAGATACTACTTTTAAAATATAAATATCTTTTGGACTCAATTTTCTTTCACATATTTGCAGAAAGTTTTGTGCTTCCATATCTACTAATATGGTATCTATTTCATCTGCATTGCTTACTGGCTTCTCTACAGATGAAAGTGTAGCAAAATTTATAAAACCTAACTTATGATTTGTACAAAACAAAGAGCCAATTTTTATATTTTTATCCTTGCACCCTGCAATTCCGATATTTATGGCTCTTTTTATCTTATATCTATCAAAAATATCTTCTATACTAGATGTGTTTTTAGCTCCTATCCCGCTAACTACTAAAATTATGTTGGATTTTTCAAATATATAATATGGCTTTTTTTGTAAACATTGCATTTTAAAATGTTCTATTATAGGTTTTGCTTCAGTAATAAAAGCAAAATGTATCAAAATTCTTTGCACTAAAAACCCTCACATAAGATTTGCCATAAAAGCTCCATCTCTTCATCATTGAAAAAAAGTGTGCTTTTATTTACAAACAACTCTCGCAAATTTGGTAAATTAAAACTATTTGTATATATGCACTCTTTATGTGCTGGTAAAAATGCTCTTAAAAGTGATACATCTTTTTCTATCTTTTTTTCACACTCAAAACAGATAAAATCATCATGTAATCTCCCTTCAAATTCTAACAATTTTATATAACTTTCAATAGCAACTCTTTTAGGGTTTTGTTCACTCCATTTTTCATAACACTCTTCTAAAAGTTCAAAATAAAATTTCTCTATATTTTCTATATCTCTTAGGTGAATGTAAAAAAACTTTATGAATTGTTGCCAAACGTACATCCTTTGATGCTCTGTGTTCCATTTTTTTGCCAAGTGCAATACGCTTCTTAATTGAGGAATTTGAGATTTGTATGAGTGTTGAAGTTCAAAATCTATCTTGTATCCTAAGTTTATAGTTGAATGCCTTGCTCCATAAAATCTATATGTTGTGTACTGTTTGTTAGCTGTTATTATTGTGATGATTAAGTCTTCATCTCTAGCTTTATTTATATTTGTGATATAGCCTTGCATATAGTAATGATATCAAAATATTAATTTATTAGACATTAAGATTAAATAAGATAAAGAATGATAATAAACCCCCTGTTTATGCTTATTTACCAGATATTAAGTGATTTTATTGTATATTCATCATTCTTAAAGAAATATAATTAAAGGTAATTAAATGGATCTTGTAACTAGCTTTAAAGATAATTGTGGTTTTGGATTGCTTGCAAATATAAATAATGTCGCAACTCATGCAAACACCACAGATGCCATCACTGCACTTGAGCGCATGATGCATAGGGGTGCGATTGCAGCTGATGGAAAAAGCGGAGATGGTAGTGGGTTACTGTTTTCATTACCAGTTGATTTTATGAAAAAAGAGGCAAAAAAACTAGGAGTTGATTTACCTAAACAGTTTGCGATAGCTATGGTATTTTTACAAAACGATGAACAAAAAAAGATCTTTTCAAATATTTGTGAGAAAAACGATTTAAAAGTTTTATTATATAGAAATGTTCCGATAAATAAGGATGCACTAGGAAAGCAAGCACTAGAACTTTTACCTCAAATAGTTCAAATTTTTGTAACACCAGACTCTTTGATGGCAACTAAAAGATTTGAAGCTTTGCTATATCTTAGTAGGAAAGAGATAGAAAAAGAGCTCAAAGATGAAGAAGATTTTTATATAGCATCATTTTCTAATTCTACTATATCATACAAGGGTTTGATTATGCCTACATATATCAAATCTTTTTATCTTGACTTGAATGATGAAGATTTTAAAACAAAATTTGCACTTTTTCATCAAAGATTTTCTACAAATACACTTCCTAAATGGAAATTAGCTCAACCTTTTAGAGCATTAGCACACAATGGCGAGATAAATTCAATTTCTGCAAACAGAATAGGTATAAAATCAAGATATGGAACACTAAAAAGCGAAGTATTTTCACCTAAAGAGTTAAAAAAATTATTTCCAATAACTAGTGATGAAGTGAGTGATAGTGCTAGTTTGGACAACATGTTTGAATTTATGGTTGCAAATGGATTTGACTTTTTCAAAACTATAAGATGTCTGATTCCTATGCCTTGGCAAAATGCTCCTTATATAGATAGTGAGTTGAGATCATTTTATGAGTATTCAAGTATAAGTTTTGAGCCATGGGATGGTCCTGCTGCAATTTCATTGACAAATGGTAGATATATTGCTTGCGTTTTAGATAGAAATGGACTAAGACCTGCAAAGTATATCATTACAAAAGACGAGAGAATTATTATTTCAAGTGAATATGGAGTGTTGGATATAGAAGAAGATGAAGTGCTTGAGCAAGGAAGACTTCAAAGCGGTCAAATGATTGGCTTGGATTTAAAGTACAATAAAATCTTAAAAAATAGAGATATAGATGATTATATCAAATCTTCAAAACCTTATGGAACTTGGTTAAATGAAAATCTAATATACCTTCAAGAGTATGTTGACATACCATTTGAAGATACAAGTGATTATGAAAGAAAAAATTTAGTATTAGAGCAGAGATTTTTTAATGTCACTCAAGAGTATCAAGATTTAGTAGTTGAGCCCATGATGAAAGATGCTAAAGAGGGAGTAGGTTCTATGGGAGACGATACTCCGTTGGCAGCTTTTAGTAGGAGACAAAGAAGTTTTAGTGATTTTTTCAAACAAAAATTTGCACAAGTAACAAATCCTCCCATAGATCCAATCCGTGAAAAAATTGTCATGAGTTTAAATACAGGTTTCGGAAAACTAAGCAACATATTAAGCGAAGCGCCAGATCATGCCATGAGAATTAAGACCATATCCCCGATTTTAATGCATGAAAAGATGGAAGTTCTAAAATCTTTTGGAGACAAAAGTAAGCCTAGATATAAAGACAGATACAGAGGGAGAATTTTTTCTACACTTTTTGAAGATAATTTAAAAGGAAGCTTGGAAGATTTAGCATATGATGTACTTGAAGCTGTTAGGGATGATAGAATTACCATGATATATCTAGATGATAGAGGTATGGATAAAATAAATAAGCCGATGCCGATGCTTATGTGCATAGGAAAGATTCACGAAATTTTACTAGAAAGCAATCTTAGAGACCAAACAAGCATAATAGCAATATCTGCTGAAGCATTGGATTCTCACTCGTGTGCTTGTATGATAGGGTTCGGTGCGACTGCCATATACCCATATCTATTATATGCAACAGTTTTGCAAGAATCTAAAAGAAGAGAGTTAACAAAGTATAAGATAAAATCAAAACTTAAAAATGTAAATCTTGCTTTAAATCAAGGGTTATTAAAGATAATGTCAAAAATGGGAATTTCTACAATATCATCATATAAAAATTCATCGCTTTTTG
>JAADIZ010000160.1 GCA_013151055.1 Campylobacterota bacterium | reverse complement strand
CTTGATCAATTCTTAAGTTCCGACTTTTGCAAAAGGCACTTACAACAAAAGGTACATATAAATGTCATTTACAACTTTGGGCTTATCAGCTCCATTACTCCGTGCTATCAAAGAGGAGGGCTATACAAAACCCACTCCTATCCAAAAACAGGCAATCCCTATAATACTCAGTAAAAAAGATGTTTTAGCAGGTGCCCAAACAGGTACGGGAAAAACAGCCGGTTTTACGCTGCCAATATTAGAATTGCTAGGTGAACACGCCAAATCAAAAGGTAAACGATCTGTTCGTGCTCTTATATTGACTCCAACAAGGGAATTGGCTGCGCAAATACATGAAAATGTACTTTCTTATGGAAAATATATGCCTTATACTTCTACAGTAATTTTTGGCGGAGTTGGCATCAATCCACAAATAGGTAATTTTAGAAGAGGTGTAGATATTGTAGTGGCAACTCCCGGAAGATTGCTTGACCATATAGGAAGGCGTACTATAGATCTTTCAAGAGTAGAGTTTTTAGTTTTGGATGAGGCTGACAGGATGTTGGACATGGGTTTTATCAATGATATTAAAAAAATCTTAGCGATATTGCCTAAAAAAAGACAAAACCTTCTTTTTTCTGCAACATTTTCTAATGATATTAAAAAATTATCCGACTCATTACTAAATGCTCCAAAACTTATAGAAGTAGCTAGAAGAAATACGGCTTCAGAGTTAGTGGAACAATTGATTCATCCTGTTGATAAAGTCAAAAAGAGAGCTCTTTTGTCAAATCTCATTAAAAAACACAACTGGAGTCAAGTTTTAGTTTTTACAAGAACAAAACACGGAGCCAATAAACTAAGTGAACAGTTGAGCAAAGATGGTATAAATTCAGCAGCAATTCATGGTAACAAAAGTCAAGGAGCAAGAACAAAAGCACTTGCAAATTTTAAAAGTGGAGATGTTCGAGTGCTTGTTGCTACCGATATAGCAGCGCGTGGAATCGATATAGACCAGCTTCCTTATGTTGTGAATTTTGAACTACCAAATGTAAGTGAAGATTATATTCATCGTATCGGCAGAACCGGTAGAGCAGGAACACAGGGGCAAGCCATATCTCTTGTTTGCGTAGATGAACTTCAATACTTAAAAGATATAGAAAAACTTTTAAAAAGAAAAATTCCACAAGAGAGAATTGTAGGATTTGAGCCAGATCCCACAATCAAGCCAGAACCGATTAAGAAAAAATCAAATTCAAGAAATAGACCAAGAAACAGAAAATTAGATACTAAACCAAATAAAAGTGCTAACAATAGAGCTCGCAGAAGGCAACCATAATTTTAGGTGTACTATTTTTTAAATTCTAATTTTTTTCCAAATCCTAGGGTATTGTCTGTAAATTTGGCATACTCTATGTCTATATGCCAAAATTTTGGCTTTAGAGCTAGGGCATATGGGTATCTTCTAAGAAAAGTTTTTTTTTCTTGATGGTTTGCTTCACTCCATATGCCTCTATATTGCAAGCCTTGAATTTTTCCTATAATTCTTGTTTCTAAGTGAATTGTTCCAGATACTTTTGGGTTTTTTAGAGCTAGCTCGATATGAAGTGTATCTGTATTTGAAGCAATTATAAATCTTGGTGGATTGTTTACAAATAGATAAAAACAACTCGCACTATGGATTGTTTCTTTGTAAAAAAAAGAGCAACTCAATACTTGGTGTTCTTGGATAAAATCAACAATTTTTCTATCCATTTATATTTTGCCCCCAAGAGATAATTGCACCAATATTTTGAAATATAAAATACAAAGCAACTGCCCATAAAATCAAAAGTATGAACTGAATCAACAAAAAGTATCTATTGTTTAATTTGTGACGAAACAATACAACTCCTAAAAATAACCCAATAACTCCGCCTATCAAGGAAAAAAAGTGAAAACTAAGTTCAGGTACTCTTTTTCGCTCTTTTATAGAATTAAGCTTATCTATGCCAAATAATATAAAGACAAAAATGTTAATAGAGCCAAAATACCAGACTATCACAGGGATATTTGGCATAACTATGTTTAATGCAAAAGAGGCAAAAGTGAAGAGAAACATTATTAAAATTCTAAAACCGTTACAACACATATACTACTCCTAATAAGACTTGGCTATATTTTACCATTTTGTTACAAAAAAATGGTATAATCTGCACTTACATGAAGGAATGAGAGGAAAATAGATGACAAATTTAGAATTAATAAAAGAGATGTTTTTACTACAGCAAAAGTTAAATGATGAAACAAATGGACTAAACTGGGAAAATGGATATACGAAAAATGGGAAAATTATAAACTGGAAAAGATGTATCTATATGGAATGTGCAGAGCTGATAGATAGTTTTAGCTGGAAGCATTGGAAAGATATAGAAAAACCAATTGATTGGGAAAATGCAGTTATAGAGATAGTAGATATTTGGCATTTTATCATAAGTTTGGTACTAGAAGATGGGAAGATAAACAGAGGAAAAGGCATAGACAGAATGGTTCGTGATGTCACTGATGTTCAAGGTTTTGAAAGCTTCACAAAAGAGCCTTACAGTATAAAAGATGCTCCTTCGGCAGAAATTATAAATGATATTGAGAAGATTATACACGAAACTACTGGTTTTAATGTTGATATTTATGATAGTTTGTTAAAAAATTATTTTGGATTATCATTAAAATGTGGTGTAAATTTGAAAATTTTATATAAATATTATGTAGCAAAAAATATTTTGAATAGTTTTAGACAAAAGCATGGCTATAAAGATGGAAATTATAGGAAAATTTGGGGTGACAAAGAAGACAATATTGTAATGCTTGAAATTTTAGATAAAAAACCTTTGGGTGCAGATGAATTATATAAAGAGCTAGAAAAAGCTTATAAAAAGTTAGATTAAGTTTATAATGATATAATTGCGCGAAATTTATTTTAAAGGTTTATGATGAAAAATTTGAATTTTTCATTATTTCTTAAAAGTTTTATAATTATATGTATCTTTTTTGTATCAGGCTTACATGCTGTAAAACTCTCACCAAAACAGATAGAAATACTAAAAATGGTAAGAAATGTGGCAAAACAATATCCAAATAGAAATGGTGAAACATTTGAAAATACTGCAATGGCGATTAGTCTTAGTGAGACAAGTGCTGGAGTATTTAAAGTGGGAGACATTGGGAAAGACCCCAATATCTTCAAAGCTTCATTGGGTATTATGCAAGTTAGACTTGAAACTGCAAGGTTTGTAGCTCAAAAATTAAACTTAACAAAAATTAAACAAATGAGTGATGTTCAACTTGTAAATCATCTTCTAGGAGATGATAAATTCAATGTTTATGTTGCGGTAAAATATATTGTTTGGTTAAATGACTACACTAAAAACTATTTTAGAACGGTTAGCAGATACAATGGTGGAAATTACAATAAGCCATATTATTATAAAGTTATGAGAAATATGCGATTTATCAGAAGTATCAAAGAGTTGCGTTAAATCAACTCTTTGAATACACAATACTTTTGCTTTTTGGAGTCTCTAAAAACTCTACATGTGAGACTTTTACACCTATTTTAGTCATCTTTTTTTGTATGATTTGCATAAGCCAAGTAGATATATTTTCACTTGTTGGAATGAAATCAACTATTACATAACCTTCGTACATCTCTATGATATGGCAAGGTTCGTTTTGAATAACTTTAAAATCTACTGTTTTAAAACCATTTTTGTGTTTTACTAAATTTTCTTTATTTGCGAAATGTGGCAAAAGTGTGGCAAAAAGTGGGTCATTTATATCTACGATAAATTTGTGGTCAAGAGTATCATCTAAAAATATTTTGAACCAATTTAGATGTCCAAAATCAGTCACCATTCCATCTTTTAGAGTGTCGCTTTGGAGATGAATAATTATCTTACCTTGATGTCCGTGCAAATGTCTGCAAGCAAAACAAGTTTTTAATGCGAACTCTTGTTTTAAAACTTGCGACCAAACTCTATGGCCATAACAAAAATCAAACTCTTTAGATATTTCCCAATACATTTTTAACCTTTCAATGACCACATTATACTATGTTATAGAAAAATTAATGCTTTCTTGACATTTATACTTAAGTTGAGTGGTCTATAACATTCTCTCTTTTGCTTTTAAGTGAAGGTAAATCTTTTTAGTCGTTTATGGAGATATTCTGATAATTTTTGCTCAATTCTAAGTGCCAAGTAGCAAATATAAATTTACTATAAAGTCACTCTTATACTTTAGTTTCATTTCTAAAAGTATAGCATATTTTGGTATAATGCCAAACTCTAAATTAAAGGTAAATTTTGTTAAAAGTAGTTGAGATTTTTTATTCATTGCAGGGTGAAGGTAATTTTACAGGAGTTCCAAGTATATTTATAAGACTGCATGGGTGCAATTTAAAGTGTTCTTTTTGTGATGATGCTTTGCATAAGGGCGATTTTAAACTATATGATTTTGAGCAAATTTTGAGCATTATTGGTGCTTTTCCCTCTAAGCAAATCATCATAACAGGAGGCGAGCCAACTTTATATAATTTGATTGATTTTATAGATTTCTTACATGAGAAAGATTATTTTGTATGTGTAGAGACAAATGGATATAAATTTGAAAATATTAAAAATGCAAATTGGATAACATATAGCCCAAAAGATTGGGATAATATAAAACAAGATGGTTGGAGTGAATTGAAATTTATAGTTTCAAATGATAGCGAAATAGGCAAAATAACAGATATAAAAAGTGATAAGCCGATTTTTGTACAACCTTTAAACTTTTTTGATAAACCAAATAGGCAAAATCTTGATTTTTGCATTGGACTAGTGAAAAAATATCCTCATTTAAAACTTAGTATCCAAATGCATAAATTTTTAGGAGTAAGATAGTGAAAAAAGCACTTATAATTTTTAGTGGAGGCCAAGATAGCACTACTTGTCTTGGTTGGGCAAAAGAGAGATTTGATTATGTAGAAACCATCACTTTTGATTATGGTCAAAAACATAAAGTTGAGATAAAACAAGCCAAGAAGATAGCCGACATGATGGGTGTCAAAAACACTCTTCTTAGTATAAACGCTTTTACGGAGCTAAATGATTCGGCTCTTATTGACTCTAGTTTAGATATCTCTAGTTCACACCATACTAAGCCCAATCTTCCCGCATCATTTGTGCCAAATAGAAATGCTATATTTTTTACTTTAGCTCATGCTTTTGCCCAAAAACAAGGCATAAATCATCTTGTAACTGGTATAAATCAGACAGATTATTCAGGGTATCCAGATTGTAGAGAAAACTTTGTAAAAGCCTTAGAGTTGGCTCTAAATCTAGGAAGTGAATCAGATATAAGATTTCACTATCCACTGATGCACCTAAGTAAAGCCGAAACCTTCGAGTTGGCACAAATTGAGGGGATATTAGATATAGTAATAGACCAATCTCATACTTGTTATAACGGAGACCATAAGAGTTTTCATGATTGGGGTTATGGATGTGGTGAGTGCCCCGCTTGTAAATTAAGAGCCAAAGGCTGGGAAGAGTTTATTTGCCACAACAAGTGAGTATTTGAAGATAAAGTGCAGATTTATTCACAGCGATGTAATTTTTCTGTTCTAGCCATTTATGCTATAATGCCCCTGAATAAATAGATGCGATGATCCAACTTCGTGGACACTTCGTATCGGTTGTGCTGAGTACTCTAAGAGTATAAAATTATTTGTAAATATAAAGTTTTGAGATAAGGAATTTATATGTCCGAAAAGCCAGTAGTAGTTACAAAAGATGGCATATA
>JAADIZ010000095.1 GCA_013151055.1 Campylobacterota bacterium | reverse complement strand
TCTATCTTTTGAACCAAACATCTCTATAACAGCTTGAGATTTATGGATTTTGAGTTTTTTTATACCTGGCATTTTTGCAGAATCTTTGATTGATTGCTCAATTATTTTAGGATCACCCATATTCATCGAAGTTCTAACGGACCTAAAGATAGATTGACTCAACAATTTCATGTTACTCTTTGCTTGTGTAGATGAAGATGTTTCAAATTCATGTATGATAACATACTGCAAAACAAGAAAACTTACTATAAGTACTGGTACTAATGTAAAAATAATCTTAAAATTTATCCCTTTTTTCACTAACAACCCTTTTTAAAATATTATTTGTAATTGTATCCTAATTTAATGTAAAAAATGTCTAACACCACTAAAATACAAAGCTATATCGTGTTCATTAGCGGCTTTAACCACCTCATCATCTCGAATGCTTCCTCCTGGTTCTATGATACATCTCACACCTGCATGAGCTGCGGCATCTATAGAATCTCTAAAAGGAAAGAAAGCTTCACTTGCCATCGCACAACCATAAACATCTAGCCCCATCTCTTTGGCTTTCGCAAGTGCACATTTTGCTGCATCTACCCTACTTGTCATCCCCATACCAATTGCTACCATAGCTGAATCTTTTACATAAACTACACAATTTGATTTTGTGAGACTTGCTACTTTGTATGCTATATCCAAATCTTTCATTCTTATTCTAAGAGCTTCTCTATTGCTAACGCATTTTGCATTTTTTATCTCTTCATCAGTAACTTTATCACTGTTTTGATATACAAATCCACCATCAACATGCTTAAAGTCGTACTCATCATCACTCAAAACAAGATATTTACTCTCTTGTGTAAATATCTTAATTCTTTTTTTCTTTTCAAATACCTTTACAACATCTTCATCTACATTTGCCGCAATGATAACTTCTACAAAGATTTCATTTATCTTATTTGCAAGCTTAATATCTAAAGTTCCATTGATTGCCACAACTCCACCATAAGCAGAAATAGGATCACATTTTAGAGCCTTTTCATACGAGTCAAGCAAGTTTTGTCCAATAGCAAAACCACAAGGATTTGCATGTTTGATGATAGAAACTGCTGGTTCTCTTCCAAACGATGCAGATATTTTCAAAGCCCCATTTATGTCGGTCATGTTATTGAAACTTACCTCTCCTTTTAGAGTTTTAAAATTATTTGAAAAGAAATAATCAAACTCATACAAAGCACCTTTTTGGTGAGGATTTTCTCCGTATCTCGTATTAAATGCTTTAGAGCCCACAATAAACTGTTTTTCACCAAAACCATCATTAAATCTTTTATTCATGTAGTTTGCGATCATACTATCATAAGACGCAGTGTGTTCAAATGCTTTTACCATCAAATCTCTTCTAAATTCAAAATCATTTTTATCGTTTTTGATAGCGTCTATAACATCATCAAAATCATTCACATCAGTGACAACTATGACATCATTAAAATTTTTAGCAGCACTTCGGAGCATTGCAGGACCACCAATATCAATATTTTCAATAATTTCATCAAAATCATCAGTTCTAACAGTAGTCTCTTTAAATGGGTAAAGATTTACACAAACCAAATCAATCCCCTCTATACCATGCTCTTTTGCCATATCTACATGTGAAGGCAAATCTCTTCTATGTAAAATTCCTCCATGTATCAAAGGATTTAGTGTTTTTACTCTTCCATCAAACATTTCAGGAAATTTTGTCACTTCACTTATCTCAACAACTTTTACACCCTCATTTTTTAGCAATTTAAAAGTTCCACCAGTTGAAATTATCTCATATCCCAGCTCTTCCAAACTCTTAGCAAACTCTGCTACACCTGTTTTGTCACTTACACTTATCAATGCTTTCATTTTATGTCCCCTTTTTATTGGGCAAAGCCCAAGAAAAATTCCTCGCGACTGAAGCTTTAGCTATCGCTAAGAATTTAAACTATTTCATTGTTCAAGAAAAATTCCTCGCGACTGAAGCTTTAGCTATCGCTAAGAATTTAAACTTTCCCTTTTTAAAATATTATTATATAATAACACACTTTTAATAAGGATAAATTTATGAGTTTTTTAGATATTGAGATAGATAGGACAACATCACATTGTGAAAAGTGGAATAAATATAAAAACCAAGATATCATACCTGCTTGGGTAGCTGATATGGATTTTAAAGCTCCACAACCAGTGATTGATGCACTTTTAAAGAGAGTTGAACACGGAATTTTTGGTTATACTGGTATGGATGATGAAACTTATAAAGCTGTGATTAATTTCATAAAAAGACATCATAATTGGGAGATAAAAAAAGAGTGGATAGTTTGGATGGATGGTGTAATCCCAGGCATCAACATCACTTGCAGAATGTTAGAAAAAGAAGATGAAGTAGTAACAACCACACCTATATATCCGCACTTCGTAACGGCTACAAAAAATACAAATAAAACTCTTATACAAATTACCATGAAAGAGATAAAAAATAGATGGAGTATAGATTTTGATGAATTAGAAAACAAAATTACTCCTAAAAGTAAACTTTTCATCTTATGCAACCCTTACAATCCTGGTGGAACAGTTTTTAGCAAAGATGAGTTGAAAAAATTAGGAAATTTATGTGTCAAATACGATATGTTGATATGTTCAGATGAAATTCACGCTGATTTAGTTATAAACGAACAGGCAAAACACATACCGATAGCTTCGATAAATGATGAATTTGCAAAAAGGACTATTACTCTAATGGCTCCTAGCAAAACATTTAATATAGCAGGTTTGCAAAGTTCATTTGCCATAATTGCTGATAAAAAACTAAGAGTTAGATTTGAAAAAAACTTAAGAGGTTTAGGAGGTGGCATCAATTTACTTGCCATTACTGCTACAAAAACTGCATATAAAGACGGTGATAAGTGGCTTAGTGAATTAAAAAATTATCTAAGAGAAAACCTAAAGCTAGTCGAAAATTTCGTCAAAAACAACAAAAAACTAAAAATGCTTTCTTGCGATGCAACTTACCTAGCTTGGATTGATTGTAGTAAATTAGATGCAAAAGACCCTTATGAGCTTTTTCTAAGTCATGGCGTTGGACTAAGCGAAGGAGAGAGATTTGGAAATAATGATTTTATAAGATTAAATTTTGGCACAACAAAGAAAAATTTAATACAAATACTAAATAAAATGCAAAAAGCGATAGATAGTCAATAGTTTTTGAGACGCCTTCTATTTATTGGCTTCACTTGTAACATAAAAGTACAATATTTCTATCTCGTTTTCGGTTAAAAAATATGTTGGCATTACTTTGTGAGTTTTTTTAAGAGCTTGATCAAACACGCTAAAAGAGATAGAGTTAATTGAAGGTGCTTTTAAAACTATTTTTTTACCCTTGTTTTTATATTTTGCTATAATTTCCCCATTTCCTTGTTCGCCATGGCATTTGTTACAGCCTATTCCTCTCGGATTTGAATAAAGCATTTTAGCGTATTCCATTTTTGTTATGAAATCTTCTGCCTTAACAAAACTAAGCAACAAAAAAACTACAAAAATTATTCTCATTTATTCTCACTTTATCAACTCTTTAATAGATATTTGATATGATACTACACTTTTAATAAAGGCAGAGTAAAAATGACACTTATAGACGGAAAAGCTTTATCGCAAAAGATAAGGTTAAATGTAAAAAAAGAGATAGATGTGCTGGACTCAATTGGAATAACACCTGGTCTTGCTGTTATTTTAGTAGGCGATGACCCTGCGAGCAAAACTTATGTAAGCATGAAAGAAAAAGCATGTGAGGAAGCTGGCATATACTCAATTGTTCACAAAATGCCCTCTTCTATCTCACAAGATAAGATTTTAGAGATCCTTGACATGATGAATCATAATGATTATATAGATGGTATTCTTGTACAACTTCCCTTGCCTAAAAATATAAATACAACAAAAATAATCGAGGCGATAAATCACGAAAAAGATGTAGATGGTTTTCATCCATTTAATGTGGGACGACTTGTCTCTGGACTTGATAGTTTTGTTCCTTGCACCCCTTTGGGTGTCATAAAAATGCTCGAAGAGTACAAAATCGACCCAAAAGGACTTGATATTTGCATAGTTGGGGCTAGTGACATAGTAGGAAAACCTTTGTTAAATCTTTTACTAAATGCTGGTGCTACGGTTGATATTTGCCATATACATACAAAAGATTTAAAAGCCCATACACAAAAAGCTGATGTGGTGATAGTCGGTGTTGGCAAGGTTAATCTTATCACAAAAGAGATGGTAAAAGATGGTGCAATTGTCATAGATATAGGTATCAACAGACTAAAAAATGGTAAATTAGTCGGTGATGTTGATTTTGAAAATGTTGCACCAAAATGCTCTCATATCACTCCTGTTCCTGGTGGCGTTGGACCCATGACCATAGCCATGCTTTTAGAAAATACTTTACAAGCAGCAAAAAATAGAAAAAAGAAAAAAGAGGACAATTAAATGAGTAAGTTAAAAAAATTATATAATTTTTCAAATAGCTGGACGGGTACGATTGTAATTGTCTTGCTTGTTATATTTTTTGTTGCACAAGCCTTTGTAATTCCTAGTGGAAGTATGAAAAATACTCTTCTTATAGGAGATCATCTGTTTGTCAAAAAATTCTCTTATGGTGTTCCTGTACCTCATATTCCGTGGATAGAAGTTCCTGTGCTTCCTGATTTTAGAGGAAATGGTCACTTAATAGATGCAAAAGGCCCAAGCAGAGGCGATATAGTTGTCTTTAGATATCCTGGCGACATTAAAGTGCATTATGTAAAAAGATGTGTAGCTTTGGGTGGTGACAAAATATTGTATTCAAACAAAACTTTATATATAAGATTTCGTGAAGGCGATGAGTACATGAAGAAAAATTTTCAACCTGGACAATTAATTGTAATAGGTGGAAAATTATGGGTAAAAAATCCATATCTCTACAAATATCCTGGTATTCATTATGATAAAAGCGTAGATATTTTTGAACAAATGAATCTATATATGCAAGCAAATCAATTGGCAATGCAACCAGTCATCATCAAAGAATTTCCTAAAAAAGATGGTTTGATGTTTAATGCCTTTTACAAGAAAGTACCAAAAAATGAATACTTCATGATGGGTGATAATCGTGACCATTCAAATGATAGTAGATTTTGGGGAAGCGTGCCCTACTCTCTTATCGTAGGAAAACCTTGGTTTATATACTTTTCTTGGGATAAAAATTACAAGATACGATGGAATAGAATCGGAAGACTCATAAATGATTTGCAAAAGGATAAGAGTTATTTAGATGGAAAATAAAGAAATAATAAGTATTAGTGCTAAAATCATAGCACTAATGATAGCTATAATCGGACACGAAATTATGCATGGATATGTCGCATATAAATATGGTGACAACACAGCTAAAAACGCGGGTCGCCTAAGTATAAACCCTATAAAACATGTAGATTTGGTTGGAACTATAATATTGCCTGCGGTTCTGTTTTTCTCTCACGCTCCATTTCTATTTGGTTGGGCAAAACCAGTTCCGATAAACATGAGAACTGTTATGCAAAATGGCGGATACAAAGCTGCGATATTTGTTTCTCTTGCTGGAATTGCATATAACTTTTCTTTAGCCATAATTTTTACTATAATGTTCAGTTTCTTAAATGAACCTACATCATATTTTGGTCTATTTTTTCTCTATTTAGTTATTCAAACTATTATATATAATGTAGTTTTAGGAGTATTTAATCTATATCCAATCCCGCCACTTGACGGCTCTCATGCACTAGCATATCTAGCTGCTGCAAATGGCTGGTATGG
>JAADIZ010000132.1 GCA_013151055.1 Campylobacterota bacterium | reverse complement strand
TCAGCTCTTTAAAATAAACCTTGAACTCTACTATCTCATAGGTTGGAACATAGCTTAATCTCTCTAATTTTTTATCTCTTAATCTATTTGCTCTATTTTGCACAGAGGACAATATAAGCTCTAGTGGTGGGTCTGATCTTAAAAGATGATTATTTTTTTTGGTTCTAAAAGGGGTTATAAATTTGAGTATTATATTTGAAGAAAAATCTGTTGTCTTAAATACTTTTGCATACTCTTTGGGGATAGAAAAACTAT
The DNA here is from genome assembly GCA_013151055.1 of Campylobacterota bacterium. GTDB lineage: Bacteria > Campylobacterota > Campylobacteria > Campylobacterales > Sulfurospirillaceae > JAADIZ01. The sequence goes on along the minus strand of JAADIZ010000132.1, from coordinate 9,810 downwards.
CTCCACTATAGATCATTTTGTTATCTATTTTTATGTGAAAATCCTTAGAAGTTTTTCTGTCTCTGCCAATTCCCGTTTCACTTAACATTTTATGTATAGCAGAGAGCACATAAGGCACTTTATCACATGCACTATCAAAAAGAAAAAGGTTGAAATTAAACTCTTTCTGATTCAACTTTATATCAAATCTGTATTTATGGTAGCTGTCAGTTTTTTCATAAAAATCATAGTAGAGACAACCAACTTTGGCAAAACAATCTCTACATGTAAAAGAGGGGTTTATGCATACCACTTTTTTCAAACTATAACCAAAAGCACCTCTAAGAGCTGAGCCCATAAATTCTGGTAAAAGTTGTGAATAATCAAAAATTTGAAAATTTATCTTAGTATATTTCAATTTTGCCTCTTTTTTACATTATATCAAAAATCAAAACGCATTGTAATTATATACCATTTGCTAGACAAAAACTGTCTTATAAGTAAAGAGAATAGGTACTGTTGCATCACTGTATGCGATGAAAAGAACTTGGGATCCTTTGCCTAGTGTGACTGCTGCCGGATTTTTAACGCTAGATATGACTAAATATACCAAATACAACCATTTGTATATAAAAAAATGGCGTGGACAACCTATTTTTATCATAAGAAAATCTGCAAAAATGATTGAAAGTATGAATAACTCCTATAACAAATATAAGAAACAAGACAATAAAAGGGATATAATAGTTGCTGATTCACATTTTTTGATGTATATTGGCATATGTGCTCATCTTGGTTGCATCCCTGTTTATAGGTCGCAAGATGACAATTTTTTGTGCCCTTGTCATGGTGCAATATATAAAAAGGAACCAAATGGGTGTTTTAGCTAAGCAGATTCCAGCTCAAATAGTGGAACAAAAAGGATATGTGGAGATAACATTTTCTGATAGCATACCTAGAGAACTAATTGAAAATCAAGTTCAAGAGTGTCAAAATGGTACTTGCAAATGTTGCACACCTACATTTCGAGAAAATATTGAATCATTTGAGATTGTACCCGACGAAAAATTAAAAGTTAGAGTAAAAGGTGAGATAACAAAAGAGCAGATAATGGAAAATGTACTGAGTTGTGCACCAAAACTAGTGCTCTAGCCTCTTTTTTCAAAAGCCAACTTTATACCAAGTCCTAAAAAAATAATTCCGCTACCTTTATATAGACGACTTAAAAAATTTGGTTTAGCCTTAATCCAAGATGACAAAGAGCCTGATATATAGCCGATGGGTGCCTTTATGCAAAATGTGACAATTGCAAATGTTACACCTAAGATAAAAAGTTGTAGAGCTGTTTTTGTTCCATCCATAACTACAAACTGAGGTAGATATGAAAAGAAAAAGATAGCAATCTTTGGATTTGTTATATTTGATAATATACCTTGAAAAAACATCTTTTTATATGATATTTCGGGCAATCTATCCATAGAGAGCTTAGAATGGTCACTCCTTAAAAGATTGATACCCAAATAAAACAGATACAAAGCTCCAATAATTTTTACAAAAGTAAATAGTGATTTTGAGGCAAGCAAAAGTGCACCCAAACCAAATGTTGCTAAAATCGTATGTCCTAAAAGCCCAACGCTAACCCCAAGTGCTGTAACTATACCCGCTCTTCTACCTTGTGAGATAGAGCGAGACATAACCAAAATCATATCTTGCCCAGGAGTTATGATAAGAACTGTTGATGTAATGATAAAAACCAGTGATACCGCTTCCATGCCAACTATACTCCTAATTTTTCTAACTCTTTTTCGTATTTTTGTGTTATATCTTCAAATTTTTCTTGTGAAACTTCTAGTTTTTCAAATGTTTCTTCTATCGCAGTTTCCTGCTGTGCGATTATTTTGTATAAATCTATGATTTTTGAGCTTTCATTTTTAGCAGACAATTTTATCAACTCTTGTTGATTTTGCTCTAACAATTCTTCTTGCTTGATTATAAAGTTTTCTTGTTTTTCTATCTCTTTTTTTAATGGATTTGTAAGTTTGTTTCTCTTTTGAAGTAAAGAGGCTTTTCTCTTTTTATTTTCATATCTATTTGATTTGGTCGGTTTTTTCTCTTTTTTCTGTTCTTCTTCATCTTCCCAACCAATTTTTTCTAAGAACGCATCATATCCGTCATCAAAATATTGTGCTCCTTTGTTTGAAAAAATTACGAGACTATTCGCAACGCTTCTGAGTAATTCTTCTGAGTGGGTCACTAAAACTATCGAGCCTTTAAAGTTTTTTATTGATTGTGTTAAAGACTCTATTGACTCCATATCTAAGTGATTTGTTGGCTCATCTAAAAACAGTAAATTCACTTCACTTGCCATTGTTTTACCAAGCATTACTCTACTTTTTTCTCCACCGGAGAGAAGCGATATTTTTTTATCACTTTGTTCACCACTAAACATCATAGAACCACAAATTCCCCTAGCTTGCGAGGTAGAAAGTTTTGTGTTTGAGCCATATATTTCTTCAAAAACTGTATTGTTTAAGTTAAGATGATTTATATTTGTTTGCCCAAAGTGTGCAAATGAAACACTTGGGTGATTTTTTATCTCGCCACTATTTTGTTTTAATTTTTTAGCTAAAACATTTAAAAGTGTTGATTTTCCTTTGCCATTTTTTCCAATTATCCCTAAACACTTATCCTTTTTTAAGACAAAGGAAAGATCTTGAAAAAGCACTTTTAAATCATCATATCCAAAACTCAAATCTTTAACTTCTAATAAAATCTTAGCTGGTGTCTCTTTAAAATTAAAGTCAAATCTTAAATTAGTTTCATCTCCGAGATCATCCATCTTTTTTATCTTTTGTAATTGCTTGGCTTTTGATTGTGCTAAAGATGCTGTTGACGCTCTAGCTTTGTTTTTAGCTATAAAATTTTCTAGCTCTTTTATCTTTTTATCTTGTGAAATCTTCTCTTTTGCGTATAGTTCGTCATTTGCACTTAGTTGCTCATAAAATTTATGCGTATCGCCTGCTATCAAGTGCAATCTTTTTCTTATAATTCCCATTGTGTGAGTTGTTATCTTGTCCATAAAATCACGATTATGTGTAATCAAAAGAACTTCACCATCAAAGCTTCTTAAAAAAGTTTCCAACCAGCGAAGCGAGACGATATCAAGATAGTTTGTTGGCTCATCCAAAAGTAGTAAATTTGGTTCAGCCACTAAAAGTTTTGCAAGATTTATGCGTATCTGATAACCACCAGAAAATGAAAGTGGATTTAAATCCAAATCAACTTTACTAAAACCCAACCCAAAAAGTATCTTTTCGACCTTATATAAGTCATATTTTGCATCGTGTGATAAAGCAAGCGAAACCTCATCTCTTATATTGTTTTTAGTAAATTCGAGATGTTGCTTTAAAGCTCCTATTTTATAATTTTTTGGAACAAAAATTTCACCGTTATCAGGTTCTACTTCACCTAAAATTATCTTAAAAAGTGTGGATTTTCCACTACCGTTTCGACCAACCAAACCGACTCTATTTCTTGCATTTAATTTGAAATTAATGCCACCAAAAAGCTCATTTGTCGCGAACGATTTTGATACGCTTACTAATTGAATCATTTTAAGAATCTATCTATAATTTCTTTATATTTTTTTTCTATTACATGTCTTTTTTTCTTCATAGTATTTGTTAATTCTTCCCCTACTTTAAATTCATTTTCTAAAAGATGGATATTTTGAAGTTTTTCAAATCGTTTAAAACCATTTTTGTAGTTTAAAAGCTTATTCATCTCTTTTTTTATCTCATTTGAGATTTTTTTGTCGGCAAATATATTTTCGACATTATTTACAACTTTATTAAATTTTTTAGACACATACTCTTTTAACTCTTCCAAATCTGGTACGACAAGCATGCCCAGACCTTTTTTATCCTGCCCAACAAGTATCGCATCAGTTATAAAAGGCAATTTTGATATGGTGGATTCTATTCGACTTGGATCAACATTTTCTCCACTTGCCAAAACAATCACCTCTTTTGAGCGACCTGTTATGACGAGCTCGTTTCTTATCGTTAATTTCCCCAAATCTCCTGTTTTAAAATATCCATCCTTGGTAAATGATTTTTTATTTTCTTCATCATTGTCATAATATCCTGGAGTTATCTGCTCACCTTTTATGAGAATTTCACCAACTTTTCCATTTTGCAGTTTATTTCCAGATTCATCAACAATTATAAGTTCAGTATCTTTTGTTGCTAATCCAAGTGTAGAAAAAGTATTGCAATTCAATGCCCGTCCTGCGATTGCTGGTGCACACTCAGTCATGCCATAAGCATTTACGATTCTAATTCCCACAGCATCAATCCAGATGTCTAAAAAATCAGGCAGCGAGCCTCCTCCACTGATAGCTAGCCTCAGTCTTCCACCAAATTTTTCTTGTACTGCTTTTAGTTTTTTCTTGGCTAATTTATTTGGAAGATATAGAAAAATTAGCTTCATGCAAGCTATAGTTTTAACCATAAATGTAGAAAAAATACCTCTTTTCTCAAACACAGGCAACTCATCTTTTAGGACTCTAAGATTGTGATTATACTTAGCGGAAATAGATACTAGCTTATTGAATATCCTCGCTTTTCTTGGATTTTCTTTTTTAAGTTTGCTATTTATCTTGGTATACATCGACTCCCAAAGTCTAGGAACTGTTGCTACGATAGTAGGCTTATACTCTTCTAAATCATTTGCAAAAGTTTTTATAGTTGAGTAAATTGTGCGGCACCCTTGCGAGATAGACATATACTCAACAGCACGCTCAAATATATGCCATGAAGGCAGGATTGATAACCAAATATCATCATTTTTTAGAGCTATGATATAAGGCATCTCTCGAACATTGTACATGATATTTTTATGAGTAAGAATTACACCTTTTGGTGTGCCTGTTGTTCCTGAAGTATATATGAGCGTAAAGGTGTCGTCTTCATTTAAATTATCTTTAAATTCTTTGAATTCTTCTATATCGTTTTTGTAGATTTTTTTATCTTTTAGTAAATCATTATATGAGTAAGTATTGTCAAAAAAAGTGTGTATATTTTCAGCTTCTAGTATAAAGATGGATTTTAGTGAGAGTTTTTTAATCATCTCCTCATACACTTCATAAATGTGTTCATTTTCCAGAATCAAAAATTCACATTTCGAATGGTTCATTATAAATTCTAATTCACTCATAGGTGTGTCACTGCCTCTAGGAATGCTAATAGCGCCGATAGAAACTATGGCTAAATCTGTGACTATCCAACCATATCTATTGTCACAAACAAACATAACTTTTGAGTTTTTTGTGATTTTTTTAGCACGGAGTTCTCGAGAGAGCAGAAGCACATCATCAAAAAGTTTTTGATAAGTTACTTCAAACTCTTTCTCAGCAATTTTATAGACAAATGCTATCTTTTCTTTATACTTTTCACATGAATTCAAAAACATATGAAAAAGAGTGTTTTTTTCTCGTTTCAACTATCAATTCCTATTTTTATTAAAATTATATCCAAAAATAGGAAAAAGGATTATTTGAAAGTAATTTTTAACTGACTTTACGCATTTTTTTCTCGAAAAGTCCTACTTTTCGTAGCTTTAGTCCTACTTTTCGTAGCTTTAGGGGGTTGTAGGGAGTGAAAGTCCCTGCCACTATAATGGGCTTTGCTCATTATAGTGCGTAAGGTCAGTTTTTAAAATATACTTGTTGCTATTTTCACTATATAAAAGCCTCCAAAAATTAACCATATAAAAAGAATAGAAGCTAGATATATTGGTTTCATTCCTGCTTTTTTGAACTTATCGGCACTTGTTTCCATACCAAGTGCAGTCATCGCCATTGTAAGTAAGAAGGTGTCGATTGAGTTTATGCCGCCAACAACTTGTAAAGGGAGTAAATCAAATGAATTAAAACCAGCTACAAGCATAAAAAATACTGCAAACCAAGGAATAACCACTTTTGTTTTTTGTTTTGTTGTTGCATTTTTACTTGTTTTTGCGAGCCAAAATCCTAGAACCAATAAAAAAGGTGCTATCATCATAACTCTAATCATCTTAACTATAACAGCAGTTTTTGCAGTCTCAGGTCCTATTGCATTTCCAGCGGCAACAACATGAGCTACTTCATGAATAGTTCCACCGATATAGATACCCATATCTTGTGGACTTAAAGGTATATAACCTTCTCTATATAAGAATGGATATAAAAACATCGCTGTTGTTCCAAAAATGATGACAGTAGAAACTGCTATCGCACTCTTGTATGGCTCACCATTTACAACTGGCTCAGTTGCTAAAACTGCTGCCGCACCGCAAATAGAACTTCCCGCTGTTACTAAAATCGTTGTATCTCTATCTAGTTTTAAAATCTTTGTGCCGACAAAATAACCTATAATAAATGTAGTGGTCACTACTGTTACGCTTGTAGCAATTCCTGCTAGTCCAACTGCTTCTATGCTTTGGAAAGTCAATCTAAAACCATATAGTATAATTCCAGCTCTTAGCAGTATCTTAGTTGAAAACATAATTCCTGGAACCCACTCTTGCGGAAGCTTATTTCTTAGTGTGTTTGCATATATTATACCTAGAACTATACCTATGATAAGAGGACTAATCGCTAGATGTATAAATATAGGAAATGCTGAGAGATAAGTGGCACTCATCGCAAAAAGTGCGACAAACAATATACCACTAAAAGTATTGCTTCTGTTTTCTTTCTTGAACATTATGAGCCTTTTGTAAATTTTTGAGAATTATACAATTAATAATAATATAAGTAAAATAAATTAATTTTGATATAATGATTAATATTTTTTATAAGGAATAGATCATGACGCTTAAAGAGTTAAATATTTTTTATCATTTATGTGAGAATTCTCACATCTCAAACTTAGCTAAAAAATTGGGTCTCACGCAATCTGCCATATCACTAGCCATAAAATCACTTGAAAAAAAAGTTGACGAACAGCTTTTTGATAGACTTGGTAAAAAGTTGGTACTAAACGAAAGAGGTAGATTTTTTAGGCAAAAAACTGAGCCACATTTTATAGCTTTAAATGACGCAAAAAATTTATTTAAAAATGATAAAATTTCTGGGATTTTAAATATCACTTCTAGTAAAACTATCGGTGATTATATCGCTCCTCAAATCATATTTGATTTTTTAAATTCTCATCTACATGTAGAGATAAAAAAGGATATCCAAAACTCTAAAAATATCATAAATCTAGTCAAAAACTATGAAATCGATATGGGCTTTATAGAGTCAGTTTGTGACGAAGCTGACATCATAAAAAAAGAGATAAAAAAAGATAAACTCGTAGTTGTTACAAGTGATAAAAAACTAAAAAATAAAACTTGCTATATCGATGAGTTATTAGATAAAAAATGGCTCTTAAGAGAAAAGGGCTCAGGCACGAGAGATATATTTTTAAACTCAATCGGCAATACAGCAAAAGAGTTAAAAATCTTTATGGAATTCAGCGAATTTGAAGAAGCAAAAACTATCCTTTTCCAAAATCCTCAAACTATCACATGCCTATCAAAATTTGTAGTTCAAAAAGAGTTAAAAAGAGAAGAGCTTTTTGAAGTAAAGCTAAAAAATCTCGAAATCGAGCGAAAATTCTATCTAATCTACCACAAAAATAAATACAGAAGCAAACTGTTTTTAGAATTTGAAAATAGTTTAATCCTTGACAAATAAACTTTTGCGTAATACGATGTATCTAAGTAGCAAACCATAAGTTTAAGGTTTATCAGGGTCTGATTAGATTTACAACTAAGAAGTAAACCTTCGACCCTGATATTTTAAAAATAGTGTGTTATCTTACAACTATTTTGCCATTCATCCATCCGCTTGTTGCCATAGCTCCGCTCATGCCATCTTTGCCTGAACCGCATTCAGTAGCACACTCCCAATAAAATGTACCAGTTTTTTTAATTGGTTTTATTACAGCTATTTCTGTAGTTCCAGCTTCAATAGGTATATTGATACCTAAAGATGGAATTGCAAATGTGTGAATTACCTTAGATTTAGGTATTGAAGAAACATTTGCTCCCCATTTTTTGTGCACATCATCACCAGAAGCGATTGCACCGTTGATTACAAAAACCTTATTATCGACTGTTCCTGAAACATGCGTATATTCTGGTAACACTGGAGCATTATCCATATCATATGATGTAATTGTTAATACAATCTTTCTGTTAGCAGGAAGAACGATTTCACTAGATGATTTCAATTTACCATCATTATCAATAACATAGAATTTAGGTTGTGCACCAACAGAATTACCAAAATTAACATCCATTATTTCTACGATATTTAAGTGAAATGGCTGATTTAAATTAGTTGCTCCAAAAGCATAACTGCCTAGAGACAAAAAGACAAAAGCACTGAGTATGCTCATCAATAGATTTTTTCTATAATTCATATAGACCTCCAATAAATTTATACCAAATCAAATGCCTTTTATGGGATTTGATTATAGCTTCGAAATATTACATCAAACTATATTAAATGTCAAGATAGAATCAAAATTAATTTTTTATTTGCGTATATATAGGACTTCAAAGAGAGTTTTATAAAAAAGTTACTATTTTATTTTACCTTCATAATTTGTATAAGTTTATGATTAGAAATATAAGATTAAATGATAATCTAACTTTTGCAAACAATAAAATAAGATAAAAAAACAGCGACTAATTTTATTGCTTTTTTACTACTTTTTCTCACACCTATATCTAAAATATCTATCGTTTTTAAATAACCGAGGTAACTCCTGCATATACTCCCATCAAGCTTGTAGCTACTACAATTATGCCAACTACGATAGCGTAACTTCCTTTCAAACGATATTCTTGAGGCAATGCCTTTAATGCCAACAAATAGAGAAAACCGAGCACTATAGGAAGTAGTGCTGCATTCATGACTTGAACAGCTACGCTTAATGCTATAAGATTGACTCCTGATATAACAACTATACCACTAATTATCAGCACCAAAGTATAAACTATATAAAACCAAGGGGCTTCTTTTGGATGATCTTCAAGAGAATGTTTGAAGCCACTAACTTCACCAACTCCCCAAGCTGCTGCCAAAGAAACCACAATTGCGGCAACTAATGATGCTCCAATCAATCCTGTTGAAAATAGAACTATCCCAACTGTTTTACCTAAAAATGGTGTCAAAGCGTCTGCAATTTGTTGCACTGTATCTAGTGATTGACCAGGATTATATTTGCCAATTGTTGCAGCAGTAGCGACTAAAATCGCTATCATAATAAGCTGTGTCACAACTGCACCAATTGCAGTATCTATGCGTGCCATTTTTAAATGTTTTTGCGTCATACCTTTGTCTATGACAGCTGATTGATGATAAAAAACCATCCAGGGCATTATCACTGCACCGATATTTGCAACAGCTAAATAAACATATCCACCATTATGCCAAGGCATAATTGCTAAACCCTCTACCATAGCAGATATATCAGGATGTGCCTGCCAAGCTACATAAAGAAACACTAACTCAAAAGCTCCTAAGATAATAGCGACACGCTCAACAGAGCGATATGAGCCACTCCAAGCTATAAGAATCAAAAGTAATACAGTTGCACTCACGCTAATCCAAGTTGGAATTCCAAACAGTAATCCTGCACCAGAAATTCCTGCAAATTCTGTTATCAATGCTCCAACACATGCAACTACTAAAGTTGAAACTGACAACCAAGCCCATTTTTGACCAAAATATTCTTTAATTAATTCTCCATGCCCTTTACCAGTTGTTAAACCCAATCTAACCGCTAACTCTTG